>NZ_BLJG01000137.1 GCF_009932375.1 Pseudomonas juntendi | reverse complement strand
CTACCTTGAAAATCGCCGATGCGATCGAGGCTTAATATCCTAGTTAGAAGGAAGCCCACTTCGAAAATCGCTGTGGGCTCTCGCCACAACACGCAGCTTCTGCACCTCAAAAAGGATAAATCCCTAAGATTTTGCTAATTTTTTATCCTCTATGGATTTCACTTCAGCTAAATCCTTGATTTTCTTAAATATATTTTTTTATCATTTATGGATAACAGTCACATAACCGGTCACCACACGTTTGAGCCATTGCCCTTGAACCCGGACAAGGTCATGACGCCGGCGACTCAACTCCTCACGGATAGCAAGAAGCGTCGCACGCAAATGTAGACCCGCTGCGATGGCGTTGCCCGAAAAGCTCCTTTGTGAAGCCTACCGTGCAACTCAGTTACACGCTGAACCGACCCAAAGCCGCTGCCCCTCACCAAAAGCGGATGGCTATGGCACGATCAGGCCCCTGCCCGCAGTAGTTATAGAACTCGGTAGCGCGGCTTCAAAACACAAAGTTATGCCCTAGCTCGCTCTCCATCCATTCCAAAAACCTTCTCACTCGAGGGAAGTTCGAGTGTGCTTTGGGGAATACCAAATGATGCGCTGCGACAGGGGCCGTCAGGCGCTCAGGCGCTACCTCTACGAGCGCGCCTGACGCCAGATACTTCTGCGCCAGCAACGTACTTTCCAGGGCGAACCCCAGCCCATGGCTTGCAGCCTCAAGCGTCATGTATGACCTGTCGAAACTCAAAGCGTAGGGATGTTCCGGACGTGCCAGGCCGTGCTGGGCGAACCACGCGGGCCACTTCAGCAGCGTGGCCTCGGAGAGAATCAAGTCCCGCTCGAAAAGATCCGAAGCCTGGGTAACTGGGTACCGGGCGAGCAATGCTGGCGCTGCCAACACTGCAAACGTTTCATGCCGCACGGTACGCACTTCGTAGCTCGGCCAATTGGGGTGCCCGTGACGGATGTCGACGTCGATCTTGTCTCTGCTGAAGTGCAACGATTCATACGAGCAGGAAAGGTTGATCTGAATGTCAGGGTGGCTATTGCGGAACGCTTGCAGACGCGGCATCAACCAGAGCAAGCCAAAACTGGGTGACGAATGCAGTCGCAGGCAATCCAGGCTCACGTCACTGGCTGCGCGTTCAGTGGCCATTTCCAGGCTATGCAGCAGTCCCGAAATATCTTTCAGATACTGCTCACCTACCGGCGTCAGTGTCACACCACGTGCAGCCCGAACGAACAACTGACGCCCTATCAGCGCTTCGAGTTTGGCCAATTGATGACTGACGGCGGAAGGTGTCAGGTCAAGCACTTCAGCCGCCCTTGCCAGATTGCCGAACCGAGCAGTTTGCTCGAAGGCTTGAATAGCTCTCAACGGTGGGAGGTCAATGGGTGCACGGTCGTCTTGGCGCATCGCTGCCCTCACTCTATTTCTATTGCGATCCAAGCCGGATCGAATTCAACCACCGAACGTGAACATTGGCGAGAGCTGAATTTTTTTCACCTACTAGTGACGTTTACATAATTGCTCGAGCAGCTGCAAGGAGACACCCTGAGTCATCGATCACTGAGTCGAACCATAAAAACAATCAGAGGAACTCTTCATGCTGCTTCAAGGTAAAGTTGCCATCATCACCGGCGCTGCATCCGAGCGAGGGATCGGTCGAGCAACGGCCATCACCTTCGCTAAAAATGGCGCCAAAGTCGTAATCGTGGATCTCGATGAAGCCTCGGCACGTGATGCTGCTCAAACGCTGGGCGAAGGTCATCTAGGGCTGGGAGCCAACGTCGCTGATGAAGCGCAGGTGAAGTCCGCCGTCGCTAGCGTTCTGGAACACTACGGGCGTATCGACATTCTGGTCAACAATGCAGGGATCACCCAGCCTATCAAGACCCTGGATATCCGCCCCTCGGATTACGACAAGGTGCTGGACGTGAGCCTGCGTGGCACCCTCCTCATGTCGCAAGCGGTAATCCCGACCATGCGTGCCCAATCAGCAGGCAGCATTGTGTGTATGTCTTCTGTTTCCGCCCAGCGTGGGGGCGGCATCTTTGGCGGCCCACACTACAGTGCTGCCAAAGCCGGCGTGTTAGGCCTGGGTAAGGCCATGGCTCGAGAGTTTGGCCCCGACCAGATTCGCGTCAACTCCATCACTCCCGGCCTGATACACACCGACATCACAGGTGGCCTCATGCAAGACGAGCGTCGGCACGCAATCATCGATGGCATCCCGCTCGGGCGCCTGGGTGCAGCCCAGGACGTGGCCAATGCTGCACTGTTCCTTGCCAGCGACCTTTCCTCCTACCTCACCGGTATAACCCTGGACGTGAACGGCGGAATGCTTATTCACTAAGTTCAAGTACGTGGGCTGTCGACGGCCCGCCCTGTTCTGAATCGATGACCCACCCGGCATTACCGCTGGGTGGTCTATAAAAACAAGAGATCAGACTGTCATGATTACTACAATGCCACTCGACGCGGCCTCGACCGTGCGTTCGAATGCATACCGCAAAACGGCCTGGCGGCTGATGCCTTTCCTGATGCTGTGCTACCTGTGCGCGTATCTGGATCGGGTGAATGTCGGCTTTGCCAAACTGCAGATGATGAACGACCTTTCGCTGAGCGAAATCGTTTACGGTTTGGGCGCTGGCATGTTCTTCATCGGCTATTTCCTCTGTGAGGTACCCAGCAATCTGATCCTGCATAAAGTCGGCGCGCGGCGCTGGATTGCCAGAATCATGATTTCCTGGGGCATCATCTCTGCCCTCTTCGCCTTCGTCGAAACCGCCTGGCAGTTCTATGCACTTCGTTTTTTGCTGGGGATCGCCGAGGCAGGCCTGGCCCCTGGGCTGCTGCTGTACCTCACTTACTGGTTCCCCTCGTACCGGCGCGCCAGAATGACGGTGCTCTGGTTTGTGGCTATCCCGTTGTCGGGCATGATCGGCGGCCCGCTCTCAGGCTGGATCATGAATCAGTTCGCAGGTGTTCACGGCTGGGCAGGTTGGCAATGGATGTTCGTGCTGGAAGCCATCCCTACGGTCGTCGTGGGGCTGCTGGTACTGAGCTACCTCAAAGACGGCGTGCATCAGGCCACCTGGTTGACCGACGAAGAAAAAACACTGATCAAGAAAGAGCTGGCTGAAGACAACAGTCATAAGGTCACTCATGCATCGCCGCGCGAGTTCATTGGTGACAGCCGCCTGTGGCTACTGGCATCCATCTACTTCTGTGTCGTCATGGGCCAGTACGCAATCACCTTCTGGTTACCAACCCTCATCCGCAATACCGGGGTTTCCGACCCACTGCACATTGGTTTGCTGACCAGCCTGCCCTACATGTGCGCCATCGCCGCGATGTTGCTGATGGGGCGCAGCGGTGACAAGCATCGCGAACGTCGCTGGCACCTGATCGTGCCGATGCTCGCTGGGGCCGTCAGCCTGACGTTTGCGGCGATGCTTGGTGGGAACTTGCTGCTGTCAGTGCTGAGCCTCTGCGTGGCCGCTGCCGGCGTCCTTTCGGCCTCCTCCCTTTTCTGGATGCTGCCCACCACGCTGCTTGGTGGTGTCTCTGCGGCGGCAGGCATCGCCGGCATCAACAGTTTTGCCAACCTTGCGGGCTTCTGTTCGCCCTATCTGATCGGCTGGGTTACCACCACGACCGGTTCGAGCGCTATCGGCATGTACCTGATCACCGGGGTGCTGTGTATCGGCGCGTGCCTGGTGTTGCGTATTCCAGCTGCTTCGGTCAACCGTTAATTACTCGGAGTCATCACCATGGCTGTCAATGCCTCAAACACCGGGCTCTCGGCTTTGGCCGGGCGCGCCTTCAACATTCGCCGCCATGCTCTGCGCATGGGCCAAGTGCAAGGCCAAGGCTACGTCGGCCAAGCACTTGGAGCTGCCGATCTGCTGGCAGTGTCGTACTTTCACGCGCTGCGCTACCAGCCGCAAAACCCTGAATGGGAAGAGCGCGACCGTTTTTATCTGTCGATCGGTCACTACGCCATTGCCCTGTATGCAGCGCTGATCGAGGCCCAGGTCATCCCCCTCGACGAACTGGAAACCTACGGTTCAGATGACAGCCGCTTGCCGATGTCAGGCATGGCGGCCTACACGCCAGGCATGGAAATCACCGGTGGCTCCCTCGGCCACGGACTGGGCATTGCCGTGGGTGCTTGCCTGGGGCTGAAGCGCAAAAAATCCGATTCGTTTGTCTACAACCTGTTGTCCGACGGCGAGCTGAACGAGGGTTCGACCTGGGAAGCTGCAATGTCGGCCTCGCACTGGAAGCTCGATAATCTGATCGCGATCATCGACGTCAATAACCAGCAGGCCGATGGGCATTCGAGTGAAGTCTTGGCCTTTGAGCCTATCGTCGACCGCTGGCAAGCATTTGGATGGTTCACCCAGCGCGTGGATGGCAATGACATCGGGTCATTGGTCAGCGCCTTCGATGCAGCTCGCAGCCACCAAGGCCCCCAGCCCCGGGTCATTATCTGTGACACCAAGATGGGTAAAGGTGTCGATTTTCTTGAAAGCCGTGAAAAGACGCATTTCATCCGCGTTGATGAAGACGAGTGGGATCTGGCGCTGAAAAACCTCAAGGTCGGGAGAACCGTATGAGCCATGTAAACACTACCCAGAGCGGTAAAAAACGCCTGACGACATCGGCGATGATTGCCTCTATCGCCGCCGAAGGCCAGGCAACGCGCGCTGCGCCATTCGGCCATGCGCTGGCTGCGCTTGCGGATCAGCGTCCGGATATCGTCGGCCTGTCTGCCGACTTGTCAAAGTACACCGACCTTCATATTTTCGCCAAGGCCCACCCAGATCGCTTCTATCAGATGGGCATGGCTGAACAATTGCTCATGAGCGCTGCTGCCGGTATGGCGCGTGAAGGCTGCGTGCCATTCGCAACGACTTACGCTGTTTTCGCTTCACGGCGGGCGTATGACTTCATCTGCATGGCGATTGCCGAAGAAAACCTCAACGTGAAAATCGTCTGCGGGTTGCCAGGCCTGACCACTGGTTATGGGCCAAGCCACCAGGCGACCGACGACCTGGCGATCTTCCGCGCCATGCCGAATCTGATGATTGTCGATCCCTGCGATGCCCTAGAAATCGAACAAGCAGTGCCAGCCATTGCCGAACACCAGGGGCCGGTGTACATGCGCCTGCTGCGTGGCAACGTGCCGCTGGTACTCGACGAGTACGGCTACACGTTCGAGCTAGGCAAGGCCAAGACGCTGCGTACGGGCAGAGACGTGCTGATTATCTCAACCGGCTTGATGACCATGCGCTCGCTGGAAGCGGCAGCACAGTTGCAAAAGGACGGGGTTGACGTGGCCGTACTGCACGTACCGACGATCAAGCCCTTGGATGAACAGGCCATTCTCAGCGAGGCCCGCAAATCCGGGCGTTTGGTGATAACCGCCGAGAACCACTCGATCATCGGCGGCCTTGGCGAAGCAGTCGCAGGTCTGCTGCTGCGCAACGGAGTAACACCCACGTTCCGTCAAATTGCCCTGCCGGATGCTTTCCTGGATGCCGGCGCATTGCCAACGTTGCATGATCGATACGGCATCTCTACAGAGGCGGTTTGCGCTCAGATCAAAAGCTGGATGTGACAACACAAGGGAGGGCAACCCAGCCCTCCTGTTTTTCTCTATCTACAACAGGCCATAAGGTGAGTTGCCCGGATCACTTCGCCTGCCTGAAGCGCCGTAGTTTACGCAGGTGCGTTAAAGGGGCAGCCCTTCGTGGCCGTCAACTGCGGTGCCTTTTCCGAATCACTGGTAGAGGCCGAACTGTACGGTCATGAAAAAGGCGCCTTCACCGGCGCGCTCAGTTCCAAGGCCGGCTGGTTCGAAGAGGCCAACGGCGGTACGTTGTTTCTCGATGAGATCGGCGACTTGCCGATGTCGACCCAGGTCAAGCTGCTGCGCGTGCTACAGGAGCGCGAGGTGGTGCGCCTGGGTTCGCGCAAGAGCATCCCGATCAACGCCCGGGCTGGCCGCCACCAACGTGCAGCTGGAAAAGGCCATCAACGCCGGGCATTTTCGCGAAGATCTCTTCTACCGGCTCAACGTGGTCAACCTGGACCTGAGCCCGTTGCGCGAGCGGCCTGGGGACATCATCCCGCTGGTGCGACACTTTATCGACAGTTACAGCCGTCGCCTGAACTACGGCAACATCGTGCTCAGCGCCGACGCCGAGCGCAAGCTGGTCGAATTGTGATCCACAGCGATGACCTGCGCCTGTCCAACCTGCGCATTGGCCGGCACGAAGCACCGCATGGCACCGATCAGTCCGCACTGGGGTTGCTGGAGCACGCCATGCAGCAATTGTTCGAAGAACAGGTGGAAAACCTGCACGAGCAGGTCCAGCGCACACTGCTGGGCGCAGCATACCGTTTCTGCCATCACAACCAGGTACACACCGCCGAGCTATTGGGCCTTAGCCGTAACGTCACCCGCACGCTGCTACTCAACCTGGGTGAGCTAAAGGTCAACAAGCGTCGCTCTGCCCAGGCGCAACCCTGTGAGCGCGTGCTGCACCTGTCGATCTGAGCGCCCCGCGAGCACCAGTAACGGTGCTCGCAGAGCCTTCACTCACACCACCTACCTGCCCTGCTGAGCGCGATGCATGCCTTCAAACCTTGACCGGCGTTCTGGTTTTCCAGAGTGACAGCAGCACGCCGCCAATCAGCAGGCCAATTGTAACGCTTAACGAAAGTTCGGCAGGCACCTTGCCAACAATATCGTGCAGGAATATCTTCCCGCCGATAAAAACAAGTACCAGCGCCAAGGCGTATTTAAGATAAGCGAACCGACTTATCATCGCAGCCAACGCAAAATACAGTGCCCGCAAACCCAGTATCGCGAAAATGTTCGACGTATACACAATAAAGGGGTCCTGCGTGATGGCGAAGATGGCTGGAACGCTGTCAACGGCGAACACCAAGTCGGCGCACTCAATCAGAATCAACGCGAGAAATAACGGCGTCACCCATAATACCCGCCTGCCGGAGGCATCAGGTACCCGGACCAGGAAGTGCTGACCGTGCAACTCGTTAGTCACACGTAGATGACTGCGTAGGTACTTGACGAAGCGATTGTTTTCCAGGTCGGGCTCATGGTCCACTCGAGCGAACAGCATTTTCACACCCGTGAATACCAGGAAGGCGCCGAAGCAGTAGAGAATCCAACTGAACTGCGTAATCAGCGCGGCGCCCAGGCCTATCATGATGGCCCTCAATACAATGACCCCCATGATCCCCCAGAACAGCACTCTGTGCTGAAATTCTCTGGGAATGGCAAGAAAACTGAAAATAAGGGCAATCACAAACACGTTGTCCATGGACAACGACTTCTCGATCAGGAAGCCAGTCACATAGTCCATGCTTGCGTCGCGGCCTTTCTGGAAGTAGACCCAGACAGCGAACAGCAGTCCCATGCTGATATAGCCAGCTGACAGGAGCAGGCTTTCCTTGACACCGATTTCTCGATTCCCACGATGGAGAACCCCTAGGTCAAGCGCCAGGAGCGTCAACACGACAGCGAAGAATGAAAGCCACAGCCAGAGATCAGTGCCAAGCACGTCTTGGGAGAGATACGCATTAAGGGCAGACATGAGCCCCTCCTATATAGTCGTAGTTTAACAACTATGACTCCGACATGGCGGCTACTTACCGTCAGAGGGGCCCGGCGTCACACCATCAGATTTTATCCAGCGCGAAAATGTTGCAAGGGGGAAAATTTTGCTATTTGTTTCTTCTGTGACTTCAGTTTCCGAACGCTATGACAATGGCACTCAATACCAGACACAAGCTCGCCACGACCGTCAAACGTATCCGCATAGGCATATACCAGCCGGGCATGAAGTTGGCCAGTTTACGGTCTTGCCAAAGGTGCACGGTAAATCCTGAAGCCAGTACCCAACAGCCCCATGACACCGGTAACAACATGGCAACCCAGCCGATCAGGGCTGGCATGACACTCCACACAAGCCGCTGTTGTCGCTCAATAGCAGGCAAAGCCGGCAACGTCATCGCGAACCCCCAATGAAGGGCTCCGACAAAACTCAGTATCACGGCCCCATAGCCAACCAACGCTTCAGCCAGGTTATCTCGATACTCACCGCCAAAACAGACCAGCAGTGCCAGACCCAGAAATGGAAGCAAGCCACCGTAGCCCAGGATAGTAAAGCGGCTCGGAGATAACGTATCGAACACTGGACCCATGGGTGCGCCCTCCTCCACGACTCAAAACCAAACTTCAGGTGTGTCGGCCAATCAGCGTGAGGAATTCATGCCGCGTGGTTGGGGAGTCTCTGAATTCGCCTAGCATGACCGAGGAAATCATCACCGAGTTCTGCTTTTCCACACCACGCATCATCATGCACATGTGCTTGGCTTCGATAACCACCCCAACCCCTGCCGCATCGGTCACTTCCTGCATGGCACACGCAATCTGCCTGGTCAGGTTTTCCTGAATCTGCAAACGGCGGGCATACATGTCCACCAAGCGCGCTACTTTGGAAAGCCCTAGTACTCGGCCTGTTGGCAGGTACGCGACATGTGCCTTCCCAATAAACGGCAACATGTGATGCTCGCATAACGAGTACAGTTCAATGTCGCGAACGACAACCATCTCGTCATTCTGGCTTTCGAACAGCGCTCCGTTGACTATTTCACCCAAGCTCTGGGTATAGCCATTGCATAGGTATTGCATCGCTTTGGCAGCACGCTGAGGCGTATCCAAAAGCCCTTCGCGCTGCGGGTTTTCGCCCACGCCAACAAGGATTTCACGGTAGTGTTCGGCTAGCGAATGTGGCATTTGGAGGCCTCACCTTTGCAACGTTGCCCGCCATCGGGATGGGGTAACCAGGCCAGACTTGGCCTCAAGCGACAGAACAATCTGTAAAAAACCGAAAGCACTGGACGCAACGGGCGCCACGCCAAGGGTGCTGCCCAAAGGCCCAAACTGGCAGCACGCCAAGCCCACAGGGTCGCGTCCAAGCCGGTGACCCATTGCCCGTTCGCGAACCTTGCGTGCAAACAGGACCGTAGTTCCTCAATCGTCAGGCCCAGCGGTGTGGGATCGAACTCATCGCTGTCGATATCAACCAGGATGAGCTTTGCTGCCGTGCAACGCCTGCGCAGAAATGCGACCTCCCTGGCACACAATGGGCAGGCCCCGTCAAAGTAAAGCGTCTGAGGCCACTCGCAATACATGTACAAAACCTCATTCATGTACAGGTTTCTGTACAAGTTAGCTGAAGCAATAAAATACGCAATAGGCAAGGTGGTTGCGACGGCCGCAGAATGCCCTAACTCAGACACCCTTCGAGCGCCAGCGCATTTCCAAGCGCAGCACCCGAAGCCGTGTTGTCGAAGACGCACCATGTAGCCGCACCGGCAGCGTGGCTGCGCCGCAGCCGTGCAGCCAGCTGTTGCAGGTATTGTTGGGAATACTCGCTGCGGTAGATGCGCGGTTCGCCGTGCAGGCGCCAGTAGACCAAGCCTGGCCAGCCCGCGGGTTGTGCGTCGGCGCCAAAACGCGAAGGGCTCGCCGCCACTTGAGCGATATGCAAGTCGACCAGCATCGACTGCGCCGCTTGCCAACTGGCGTGCCTGGGTTCGACCGCCACCGGCCCGGCATGGCGCTGGCGCAGGCGTTCAAAGAAACGCCGGTCCCGGCCATCATCATGGGCCAGCGATGGCGGTAATTGTACGAGCAGGCAGCCAAGGCGGTCACCCAGGTGTTGGCATTGCCCAAGAAACGCATCAAGCGCTGCCTCAAAGCGTTCCAGTTGCAACTCGTGGGTGATGTGCTTGGGTAGCTTCACCGCAAAGCGGAAATCCGCTGGTACAGCGCAAGCCCAACGGGCATAGGTCGCCGGCAGGTGCGGCCGGTAGAACGAGCTGTTGATCTCGACGGCACCCAACCGCGCGGCGTAGCGCTGCAGGTGGCTGCCCTGCTGCGGGAACGCCTCGGCATACTGGCGCGGCAAGCTCCAGCCCGCGCATCCCACGTGGATCATCATGGCACTCCATGGATCGCCGTTGCTGTAATGGAGTCGCCAGGTGCACTTGTCGTTCCATGGACGCTACCCTCGGCGCGCTGGCTCACCTAGCGATCACTCAGCATGCCGCCGTGCGGTTTTTGAAATCCGATCGACCTATGGCGCCGTCAGGGCATCCCATGAAAAGACCGTCATATCAATCCAGTCACCCAGGAGACCCACTGCTCATGAATGACCGCCTGATAGCCCTGTTCACCGAGACTACCTTGTTCGGCATCTCCATACTCAATTGGCTGCTGGCCATGGTGGTGGCCATCGCGACTTTCCTGGTCGCCCGCGCCGCCATTAGCTTCCTGCTGCACCGCATCCGGCGCTGGGCCGAACACGACGGCGTGCTCAGCCATGTGCTGGCCAAGGTGCTGGCCGGCACCAGCAATTCCCTGCTACTGCTCGCGTCCTTGCTGGTAGGCCTGAGCATGCTCGACCTGCCCGAGCGCTGGCTGACACGGGTCAGCAGCCTGTGGTTCGTGGTCGCCGCCCTCCAAATCGGGCTGTGGGCCAACCGCGCCATCGGCCTGGGGCTGGATCGCTACTTCGCGGGTCAACGCACCGATGGTCTTACCCAGGCCAGCGCACTGGCCACCCTGTCGGCGTGGGGGGCGCGGGTGCTGCTGTGGTCGGTGGTGGTACTGGCGATGCTGTCCAACCTGGGCGTCAACATCACTGCGTTCGTCGCTAGCCTCGGCGTCGGCGGTATCGCCGTGGCGCTGGCCGTGCAGAACATACTCGGCGACCTGTTCGCCTCCCTGTCAATCGCCGTGGATAAACCCTTCGAGGTCGGCGACTTCATCGTCATTGGCCCGTTGGCCGGCACCGTTGAACATGTGGGCTTGAAAACCACACGCATCCGTAGCCTGGGTGGCGAGCAGATCGTCATGGCCAACGCCAGCATGATCAGCAGCACGATCCAGAACTACAAACGCCTGCAGGAACGCCGCATTGTGTTTGAGTTTGGCCTGTCCTACGACTCGCCCACCGAGGCAGTGAAAAAAGCCCCTGGCATCGTTGAGGAGGCTATCAAGGCGCAATCGCAGGTGCGCTTCGACCGTGCTCATTTGCGTGGTTTTGGCAAGGAAGCGTTGGAGTTCGAGTGCGTATACATCGTCCAGGACCCAGGCTACAACCTGTACATGGACATTCAGCAGGCGATCAACTTCCACCTGCTCGACCGCTTCTCCAAAGTGGGCGCCAAGTTCGCCGTACCGGTGCGGGCGATCAAGGTCACCGCACTGCCGCAAGAAGCCAACTTAGCGGTGCCAGGCCGCGAGGGCCTGAGCATCAGGGGCGCGTGAGCGCCCCCCCCAGCTTCCCCCCGCTGCAGCGTGCGCGGGGTTCCCAGCCGCGCCTTGAATCGCTTCGAACTTAGAGGCTCCCCAGTACTCGTAGCGTTTAGACACACTAAATGGCAAGGCGAGGTCGACATGAAGATGATCCATGGCACATCACATTTTCGGCCCTATACCTCTGCAGCGGGCGGCTGGGGGTCGGCCCACTCCGTGCTGAACATCCTTTGGCGCGAGCAGGCACTGATCAAAGGCACAACCGCCCTGCTCAAGCTGAACAAGCCCAAGGGTTTCGCCTGCGTGAGCTGTGCCTGGGCCAAGCCAGGCGACCCTCATGCCCTGGAATTTTGCGAGAATGGTGCCAAGGCCACGGCATGGGAATTGACGTCACGACGCACCTCGCCCGATTTCTTCAAGGCCCACTCCTTGACCGAGTTGCGCGGCTGGTCGGACTTCGAGCTGGAGCAGCATGGCCGGTTAACCCACCCAATGCGTTACGACAAGCACACTGATCGCTACCAGGTCGTGACCTGGGAGCAAGCCTATGAAGCCATCGGCGCGCAGTTGCGCGCGCTCAGCCCCGACGAAGTCGTTTTTTATGCATCAGGGCGCGCATCGCTGGAAACATCGTTCATCTACCAGTTGTTCGCCCGTGCCTATGGCACGAACAATCTTCCCGACAGTTCCAACATGTGCCACGAAAGCACCTCGGTTGGCCTGCAGGAAAGCATTGGGGTCCCGGTTGGCACGGTCTCACTGGCCGATTTCGAGCATACCGACTGCATTCTGTTCTTCGGGCAAAACGTAGGCAGCAACAGCCCGCGCATGCTTCACCCGATACAGGAGGTGCGCAAGCGCAACGTCCCGATCATCACCTTCAACCCGATCCGGGAACGTGGTCTGGAGCGTTTTGTAAACCCCCAGTCCCCCACTGAAATGCTCGGTCCGCAATCCACAGTCATCAGCACTCAATACCACCAAGTGGCCATCGGCGGTGACACCGCTGCCGTCATGGGGGTGGCCAAGGCACTTCTGGAAATGGAGGAAAGGGCCAAAAGCAACGGCGAGCCGCCGGTGCTCGATCACGATTTTCTCGCACAACATACGGACGGCCTGGGCCAGTTCATGGAGCGTGTGCAGCAATACACATGGGCTGAACTGGAGCGACGGTCCGGCCTGAACCGAAGCGCGATGGAGGCCACGGCCACCGTTTATGCGCGCAGCGAGAAAGTGATGATCGTCTATGGCATGGGCATGACCCAGCATCGGCACGGGGTAGCCAACGTGCAGATGCTGGTCAATCTGCTATTGCTGCGCGGGAATATCGGTAAACCGGGGGCCGGTATCTGCCCGGTCAGAGGGCACTCGAACGTACAGGGCCAACGCACGGTAGGCATCACCGAGGACCCTGCGAAAGTACCCGGGGAGAAGATCGAGTCGCTGTTCGGCTTCAAGATTCCGGAGCACAAGGGCCTGGCGACGGTCGACACCTGCGAGGGCGTTCTCAATGGCAGTGTGAAGGGGTTCATCGGGCTTGGCGGTAACTTTCTGCGGGCCGTGCCCGATACCAGCCGGGTGGAGCCCGCCTGGGCCCAGCTCAGCCTCAGTGTACAGATCGCGACCAAGCTCAATCGCACCCACTTGGTCCCTGGTGAAAGCACCTGGCTGCTGCCCTGCCTGGGCAGGATCGAGATCGACCGGCAGCTTGGCGTCGAACAAACCTACACCACTGAAGACAGCACCGGCTGCATCCGCGCCTGGCGCGGCCACGCCGAACCCGCAGGAGAGCAGCTGCGCTCGGAGTTGGCGATCATCGCAGAGTTGGCCCTGGCGACGCTGGGCGACACGGTCGACATTCCCTGGGCACACTGGAAGCACGACTATGCCCTGGTTCGTGAAGCCATCAGCAAGGTTTATCCAAGTATTTTCCATGACTTCGAGACGCGGATGTGGGAGCACGGCGGGTTCCATCGCCCGCTGGGCGTGTCACAGCGGCAATGGGCTACGCCTTCAGGGAAAGCGCAGTTCATTACCCCAGGCACGCTGGATGAAGACGACGACGTGCTGACGGGCGAAGCCGGCCGTGATGTCCTGCAACTGATGACGTTGCGCAGCAATGACCAGTTCAATACCACCGTGTACGGTTACGACGATCGTTTCAGGGGCGTAAAGGGCACGCGCAAAGTGGTGTTCCTCAACCGCAACGATATCGTCCGCCTGGGCTTCGTGCCGGGGGGCTGGGTTCGCTTGCGTACAGCTGTGGAACCGACGGTTCGCCGCGAGGCAGGCCCTTTTCAGATTATCGCCTATGACATACCGGTGGGCTGCGCCGCCGCTTACTACCCCGAGGCCAATGCGCTCGTGCCCTTGTGGCACTATGCCAAGCGAAGCAAAGTGCCCGCCGCGAAATCGGTGCCTGTCGTGCTCCTGCATGCTCGGCCCGATGCTGAAGATCTGGCACACGCCGTACCCGCAACAGATCAGGTCGTGTAGCACGCTTGAAACCGGCCCCCAGTAGCCAGGGGGCGGGCTGAAACGATGGTCATCCGTGACCCGCTGCTGCTCACAGCGCTTGGCCATCGTCCTCGATGTCTTCTTCAGCCTCAGCAGCATCCGTGGCATCAGCGTCATTCAAAGGCGGTGAACTCGGCTTTTCCGGATCGTTGATGAACGGCACGCCACTCGGTCCGTGCTCTTCATGACCTTTGGTTTCGGGTTGCATGGCAAAGCCTCCAGGCAATTGGGGTTAGCTGTAGGTGGCATGCCACTTACAGCGCTCTGTTACTCATGCGTGTGAGGGGGGAAATGCGGGGAAAATTCAACTGAGAAGCCCGCCGGCCGAATACCACGCTCAGAAACGAGCTTGACCATGCCTCAACCAGCAAGCTGACTGCCACGACCGTTATCAAAGGACAATGTACTGGTTCCGGCTGCGTACCCCGGCATGCGGCCCCTCCACAAGGTGCACGAAACGCCCGCCCACCTGGTCAATGGGCAGGCAGTCGTCGACATCCAGCACTGCATCATTGTGAGCTTGCGACCAATGCGCCATGGCCTGTTTCTTGCCCTTCGCCATGGCCTCTCGTTTGTCCTTCGCGACCACCAGCAGATACTCGTGCGCCTCGCCAAAAGCCTGGGCGTCGTAACCGCCCAGGTTGATGAAGTAGAGCCGCAGGGATTCAGGCGACGGCGCCAGCGGGCTGAGCTCGACGCGCCAGTTGTCAACCCCATCGACGGCCATCCAGGCATCGACGTGCACGCCTTTGGGGCTGCCAAACCAACCGTCCCGTAGTTGCGGGTATGCCTGCTCCAGCGTATCCGCGGCCGCAAACACAATGTCGTGAACCTCAATCTTTGCCTGGGGGTGTTTGCCCCCAAGCAGCACCACGAAAAGCATCTAGTCGTCCACCTTGGTAAAAGTTCACCGAGCCCCGGGCTCGGTATCAGATCGGTTCGGCGCTGAACGCTGGCGCCCTTCGCGGCCTTGCCCGCACGGTGGAAGGCCTTCACAGCTGCGCGACCAGCCGGTCGTACCAGGCAGCATAAGGGGTGTTGGTAGCCTTGTAGCGGTTGTAATCAGGGCTACCGTCATCCCACCACACCGGCCCACGCTCGCCTAATGCAACCTTGGCATCGTTGACCGCTGCCCTGGCCCGCTTCAAAGCGGCTGCATCGTCGCAGGCTTTTGCCTGCTTCACGGCCCGCCGCGCCTCCATCAGCGCGCCCACCAGGTGCTGGCGCGCTTCGTCTGCAAGCGCAGGGTTGCTGCAGCGCCAGAGCTGGCCGTTGACGACGAAATAGCGCCCGTCCGGCGTGCGTGGGTATTTGGCGCCGGTCTGCGACCGGCTCATTTACCCGCCCGCAAAAAATCAGCCCACTTGCGCACCAGATAATTATGCTCATCCATCACCGAGTTCCAGACCCTGATACGGCCCACACGCTCGGCGTAGGCGCCCCCTTCGCGTAGCTGCCCAGGCTCGATCAGCGGTTCGCCATCACTGCCCAGCAACTGCTCGCGGGCTGGCTTGCCCTCGTACCAGTAATCCCACTCAGCCGCCGACAGGTGATCTCGCGCGCGCAGTGGATTGGAAATGTAGAACCCTTGCCGGGCCATCATCGCGCCTGGCCAACCTGCCAACCACCAGTTCAGGTAGGCATAGGCCGCATCCTTCACCCCACCCTCAACGGCACGGGACAACGACAGGCCACCAAACCAGCCACGATAACCCTCCCTGGGCACGGCCTGGCGGTACTGAATGCCTTCGCGGTGCAGCTGCATCAAGGCAGGCGACCAGACACTCTCGATGTGCACCTTGGGGCCCAGCATCAGCTTGCCTGCGTCGCGGTCATCAGACCAGAACGCGGCGAAATGGCCTTGGCGCTGGAGCTTGATGAGCACTGCCGCAAGCTGGTCGATCTCGTCCAGGCGCAGGTTCGCGATCACATCGAACGTGGCCAACCCCTTGGCCTGCACCGCCAGTGCCGCGTCCAGCGCCCCGATGGCTGCATCGCTCTGCAACGCCACATGCCCACACCAGTTGGGGTCAACCAACCAGGACCAGCTCTCGTTCTCGATACCGAACCCCGGCGGCAGAAGGTCCGGCCTGTAGGCAAAGCTGTCCGCGTTGTGGGTCAGCGGCAGCATGCTGATCCAGTCTGTCGGGCGGTTGGCCAGGGTCCGGTCATGCTGAACATACAGCCGGTCGCAGGGCAGGCTGCCGCCGGCGAGCTCATCCCCAGCGTGCAGCCGGCCCCGCTTGGGCAGGTCGTTGATCTCGTCCCACAAGGCGACCCGGCGGATGTCGATGGGCTGGATGGCGCCGGCCGGCCAGACAAAATCCATGCTATGGAACCATTGGTCGTACAGGTCATAGCGTTCAGGGTGCATCAACGCAATGCGTTGAACCGTCTGCACGTCGTGGATCTGGTACTCGATGCGAATGCCCAGTTCTTTTTCCGCGCGCAAGCGAATGGGCTCCAGCAGCGTGACCGATGTGCCCAATACCCGCAACGTGACCGGGCCACTCATGCCGCACGCCCCAGGCGCTGCAAAAAAGCCTGGAAAGAGCGGCGCAGCAGCTGGGTATCCAGATCGCGCACGATGATCACCAGGCGCGAGCGCCGCGCCTGCCCTGGCCACTGGCGAAGATGCACAGGCGGATGCAGGCAGTGCTGTACGCCGTGAATGACGATAGGTTGTTCAGCATCGATCACATTCAAGATCCCTTTGACCCGCAGAATTCGGTCTCCGTGGCATCTTAGCAGCATCGACAACCAAACCCCGAAGGCAAGCCAGTCCAGCGGTGTGTCGTACTCCAGTGCACACACCTGGGCGCCGCCGTGGTGCGGCTGCCGGGTGGGCGCAAACAGCAGCCACCTGGCGACCTCCTCATCGGGCTCCAGGCTTCTCAGCCCCTCGCCCAGAAGCTGCTCATCGCCCTGCCCGACCGTGCTCGCCAACGCGATGGATGCCGTTGGGTTGAGGGCTTGCAAGTGTGCCACCAACGGCTCGAGCACCGCAGCGCTTACCAGGTCTGCCTTGCTCACCAGCAGCCGATCGGCAGCCGTGACCTGGCCCAGCCACTCGGGGTGAATCCGCTCCTGAAGCATGGCGTGCTGGGCGTCGACCACCGTCACCATCAGGCCCACGTGATAGCGGCCGCGCAGTTGAGGGTCTCGCTGCAGCGTGGCAAGAATGGGCGCGGGGTCGGCCAGGCCTGTGGTTTCCAGGAGCACGCGGCGAAAAGCCGGAACCTCCCCGCGCGCACGCTTGCCGTGAAGGTCGATCAGCGCTTGCTTCAGATCCCCCCTTACCGAACAGCAGACACATCCACTCGGCAGCAACACCGTGTCGGGTGCAACTTCCTGCACCAGCACGTCATCAATCCCCACCTCCCCATACTCGTTGATGAGCACCGCCGTATCGCCCATGTCGGCATTGGCCAGCACCCGCTTGAGCAAGGTGGTTTTGCCACTGCCCAGAAAACCCGTCAGCACATTGATCTGCAGGCTCATGCCGACGCCTCCAGGTGATCGAGGATTCGCGGATCCAGGGGGTCAAGGGTGCGCCCCAGTATGCTTTCGGCGGTCTGCCAGAGCTGATCCAGGCCCGCGGCAACACCTTGCTTGCCGGTAGGGCCTTGCACCAGATACGACGCACCCTGCACGTCACTGACCTTGAGCCTGAAGGGTGCTACCACCTGATTGATCGCGGCGATGCGCCGCAAGCGCTCGCGGCGGGCGGGAAGGCTCGTGTCCAGCGGGTCGCTCCAGTGGGCGTCCTCACCGATCAGGCCGCAAAGTCCACACATGGCTCACCTCAAGGCATTACATCGCCGGAATTGGGGTTAAGGGTTTGCCCGACGAACAGGTTGCCGCCAGGCTCGCTCGCCAACAGCACGGCGATCGGTGCCACTTCTTCAGCCTTGCCGAAGCGGCCCAACGGCAGCTCCTTGGCCTTGGCAACCTTCCACGCCTGGCTGATCCCCTCCACCAGCGGGGTTTCAATCGGCCCTGGCGCCACGCAGTTGACCAGTACGTTGTCCTTGCTCACCTCCAGTGCCAGCGACTTGCTGAAACCGATCACGCCGGCTTTGGCTGCCGCATAGTGCGCCAGTTGTGCACCGCCCTTGATCCCCAGCTGGGAGGCGATGTTGATGATGCGCCCCCACTGCTGCGCCAGCATGTACGGCAGCGCGCGCTGGCTCGCGACGAACACGCTGGTCAGGTCCACCCGCAGCATTTCATCCCACATTTCCTGGGTCAGGTCCACACAGGGGGCCTGGGTCAGCATGCCGGCATTGTTGACCAGCACGTCGATGCCCCCCAGCGCTGCCACGCAAGCATCTACACCGGCTTGCGCACCCTCCCGGCTGCCCACATCAGCGACAGATTCGATCACCTGCGCGCCGCGGTCGCGGCATTGGTTCGCGACCAGCGCCAGGCGCTGGGGGTCGCGGTCACACAACACGAGCAGCGCGCCCGCATCGGCGTAGGCGTGGGCGATGGCCGCGCCGATGCCACTCCCTGCGCCGGTGATGACGGCGCGGCGGTTCTGCAATGGTTTCATGCTTGTTCTCCTCGCGGCCGCAAGGCGAGCTTGCGGCGCAGCAATTTCCTATTCAGGCCAGCGCACCGTAAGGCCGCCATCGATCACGATGCTCTGGCCGGTGATGTAGCTCGACGCAGGGCCGGTCAGGAAGCAGACCAGGTCGGCAACCTCGCTGGCGCGCCCTACGCGCCCCAACGGGATCGCCTTGCCCGCCTTGGCCAGGCCGTCGGCGCCCAGCGAATTTTTGCTGTCCAGCGATTGCGGGGTTTCGATCAGGCCGGGAATGATGGTGTTGCAACGGATGCCCCTGGGGGCAAATTCCACCGCCAGGGAGCGGCACAAACCGGGCACCCCAGCCTTGGCCGCTGCGTAATGCGCGTGGTCCTGCCAGCCATACACGCCACCGGCAATCGACGAAATGGCCACCAGTGCGCCGCCTTCCCCGATGTGGCGGCTTGCGCTGCGGAAGGTGCGCATCACGCCGGTAAGGTCGACGTTGAGCATTTCATTCCATTGCTCGTCCGACATTTCCAGCAGCGGCGCCCGGCGCAAAAGCCCGGCGTTGGCCACGGCATAATCGAGCCGACCGAAACGTTCGACTGCCGCGGCGGCGATGGCATCCAGTGAAGCGCTGTCGGTAACGTCCATCGCCATCATCGAACATTCGCCGCCGGCCTGGGCGACCAACCGCTCCGTTTCAGCAGGGTCATGCGGGTCGGCGGGCAGGTAGCCGCCCATCACGCGCACACCCATCCGGGCGTACGCGACGGCGACCGCCTGGCCAATGCCACTGGCAGCCCCAGTGACCAACGCTACGGGTCGAGACATGTGTGCAACTCCTGGTTATTTGACTGAAAGAGGTTCGACATGCCGGGCGGCAAGCATGATCAAGCCCGACAGGAAGCAAGGCAGCGCGCCGAACCAGAGCGCCGCGCTGTGCCATTCACCGCCAGTGGACAACACGCTGGTAATCCCCAGCCCGGCGACGATGGCGCCGATCGGCCCCATGGCATGCACGATGGCGCCGCCTGTGGCACGGATACTGGTGGGGAAGCTCTCGCCCATGAAAAACAACATGGCGGAGTAAGGGCCGGTCAGGAAGAACAGGCCAAGGCTGTAGAAAGCGATGACCGTGACCAGGTCGCTGGGGCCCTGGATCATGGCGAAGAACGCCAGGCCGCCACACATCCAGCCCAGCGCTACGGTATTGCGCCGGCCAATCCGGTCACCCAGCCAACCGTGAACCAGGTAGCCGATGAAGCCCACCAGGTTGGACAACACCAGGATCCACAAGGAGTTCTCGAACGACAGCTTGTGAACACTCACGATCACCGAGGTGCCCAGCACGCTGAACACCTGGATAGCCGACCAGTTAAGCAGGATCGCCAGGCTCAAGACCACGGTCGGTCGCAGGGCCGCCCCACGGAAAGCAGCAGCAACACCGGCTTTGGCGTGCTCGTCGTAGTCGACGTTGTACTCGCGCGCCAGGCTGCGCGCGGCAGGTTCGTCGCCCGCTTTGCGCAATTGGTGGATGCGCTGATGCACCTGGAACTGGGGGCTTTCCTTGAGCTTGCGCGCCAGGATGGCAACTACCAGCGCAGGTACAGCGGCGAAGATGAAGCAACCCTGCCAGCCAATGTGCGGCAGCAACAATGCCGTCAGGCCTGCTGCGATCAACGCCCCAACCGGCCAGCCGCTTTGTACCAGGCTGTAGACGAAGCCGCGGCGCTTGATCAGTTTCGGGTCGGTCGACGCTGCGTACACCTCGGTCAGGTAGGTAGCGTTGACCCCTTCCTCGGCGTAACCCAGCCCTGCCACCGAACGCACGGCAATCAACGGCCCCTTGCCCATGCCGGCACACACCGCTGTCAGCGCAGAGCACAGTGCGGTGCCGCCAATGGTGAAGATGATCCCGCCACGGCGCCCGATCTTGTCCACCAGCGGCCCGACAATGAAGGCCACGACAGCGCCGCCGACCGCTACCCACGTGGCAATTTCCGCCTGTTCAGCTTCACTCCAGGTGAAATGCCCGCCCATGACCGGCAGCAGGGTGCCGAACAAGATGAAATCGTAAACTGCAAAAACCCAGGCGAAGAAAGCAATCCAGGTTGCGTATCTGACATCTCTGGATTCCAGCTGTACCGGTTTCCAGGTACCAGGCTCGGTCACAGGAGCCGTGGTGGTGGCTTGCGTAGTGGTCATATCGGCGCTTCTCTTGTTTTGGATCCGCTTGAAAACGTGCTAACCGAAGCAGTGGCTCAACGCTTGCGCGGTTGGCGCCGGATAAAGTCGTCGGCGATTTCGTCCATGGTGACGAACTTCACACCTGGGTGGCTTTTCATGTGCTCGATAAGCCGCTCGAGCATGAGCAGCACCTGAGGCCGGCCGGACACATCGGGGTGAATGGTGATGGGGAATACCGCGTAGTCATTCTCCCGGTAGACCCAGTCGAACTGATCACGCCACATCTCTTCAAGGTGGCGCGGGTTGACGAAGCCGTGGCTGTTGGGCGATTTCTTGATGAACATCATCGGCGGCAAGTCATCGAGGTACCAGTTGGCCGGGATCTCTACCAGATCGGTCTCTTCACCGCGCACCAAGGGCTTCATCCAGGTATCGGGGTGCTGGCTGTAATCGATTTTGCTCCAGCTGTCCTTCACTCGAACGTAGTAAGGGTGGAAGTCGTTGTGCATCAGGCTGTGGTCGTACTTGATGCCCTTCTTCAGCAGCAGTTCGTTGGTAACGTTGCTGAACTCCCACCACGGGGCCACATAGCCCGTGGGCCGCTTGCCTGCCAACCGGGTGATGATTTCAATCGACTTGTCCAGAACGATTTCTTCCTGTTCCGGCGTCATCGCGATCGGGTTCTCATGGCTGTACCCATGAATGCCCACTTCATGCCCCGCTTCCACCACCGCCTTCATCTGCTCGGGGAAGGTCTCCACCGAATGGCCCGGGATGAACCAGGTTGTGCGCAGGTCATATTGCTTGAACAGCTTGAGAAGACGCGGCGCGCCCACTTCGCCGGCAAACAGCCCACGCGAGATATCGTCGGGCGAATCCTCACCCCCGTAGGAGCCCAGCCAACCGGCTACCGCGTCCACGTCAACGCCAATCGATACAAAAATTTCTTTTGTCATTATCTCGACCTCTTGGTTATTCAATTGATTGCAGGCGCGCCGCTGCCTGCCCGGTGGGCTGGCTCAAAGCCCAGCGCGCACGTAGGGTTCGATCGCCAATGCAGCTCGCAGCAGGGCCTTGTCATTACCACTCGAACTCGAAAGCAGCAGGCTGGTA
Source organism: Pseudomonas juntendi (assembly GCF_009932375.1). GTDB lineage: Bacteria > Pseudomonadota > Gammaproteobacteria > Pseudomonadales > Pseudomonadaceae > Aquipseudomonas > Aquipseudomonas juntendi. The sequence goes on along the minus strand of NZ_BLJG01000137.1, from coordinate 7,017 downwards.
GGTAGCTCTGCCTCCCCCGTGCCGCTTGGCAACGCAACGCCAGGCATGTCCAACATGCTGCCCGGCATGGTCAGCCGCAGCGTTGCCAGGTTGGTAGCAACGAACAGCTCGGCGTCCTCTTCCAGCGGTGCCAGCAGTGGCGCCACATGGCCGACGGTCGGGGTTACCAGGAAGGCCCCGTCCAGCTCGTGCGCGATCTGTGCTTTCAGTGCTTCGGCAGCCTGGTACAGCAGCACTTGCTTGCTGGCTGGGTAGGCACGGGCGCCCTCGAGCCGCTTGCGCACCCGGGGGTCCAGTTGCTCGGCCTGCGGGCTGTCGAGCAGCCCTTGGTAAAGGGCAAATGCCTCTGCGCCGCCCAGCCAACCGATTTGCTCGATCACCTCCAGTGCTTGCTGGAAGGCCGGGACAGCTTTGTGCTCGACCACCGCGCCGGCTGCAGCCAACCGCTCCAGTGCCGCAACAAGGTTGGCCCTGACTTCTGGCTGAATGCGCGCGTCGCCCAGCAACTGCGCATCCACGCAAAGCTTGAGCCCGGCGATGGGCAGGGCAACGGTGTCTAGCGGCATGCCAAGCCGGTCGCCCAGCAGCAGGTTGTCGAGGACGATGGCATCGCGCACGCTACGGGTAATGGGCCCCAGCGAGTCGAGGGACCGTGCCAGGGGGGTGACCCCTTCGAATGAGTACCGCTTGGCACTGCTGCGGTAACCGACCAAACCATTGAACGCCGCCGGCACCCGGATGGAGCCGGCAGTGTCGGTCGACATGGCGATAGGGGCCACACCTTGGGCCACCGCTATTGCCGACCCCGATGACGAGCCACCCGGCGCGCGTGCGGCACCGGCGAACTCCGGGTTGGTTGGCGTGCCGAAATGGGGGTTGAGGCCCAGCCCCGAATACGCCAGCTCACTGAGGTTGGTCTTTGCCACGCTGACCATGCCCGCCCGGCTGAGCGCCGTGGCCAGTGCGCAATCACGCGGCGCCGGTTGCGCGTGCAAGCGCACCTTCGCGCCTGCAGTGGTGATGTGGTCGGCCAGGTCGTACAGGTCTTTCCAGACGACCGGTACCCCATCGAAGGCAGACAACGGTTGCCCGGCTTGCCAGCGGCACTTGGCCGCAGCCGCTTCGCGCAGCGCCCGCGCCTCGCAGAGGGTGATGAATGCAGCCGGCACCTGCTGAGCGCTCACCAGTGCCGCTTCCATCGCAGTGACAGGGTCGTGGGTTCCCGCGGCAAACTGCCCGGCCAGGGAAAGCGCATCGGCACGCATGGCAAAACCTCTTAAATGTACATTTGTGTAATACGTACATTTGCATAAGCATGCGTCGTGCCAACCTTGTGCAGCGATTCATTGAAATGCGCGGATCCGTGTTTGCCAAGGGCTGGCGATGGCCCGCTATAGCCAATCACGGTCGCGCCTATTAAATGTATGTTTTACTGGATGATACATTTTGGGGTGTTCGGTAACAGCCTGCCCCAAAACCGTTCACAGCGGTGTCACCGGCGACCGGTCACATCTCGCTTCGCTTGTGCGAAACTGGCCTCCCACGCTTCATGAGAACCCTCTGATGTCTGCTACCCAGCCCCTTGAAGACCGCCCGGCCTCTCGTTACGAGATCATACGTAACACCCTGCGCGAGGCGATTCTGGGTGGGCAGACGGCGCCAGGGCTGGTGCTGGTGGAGGGGCCTTTGGCAGAACTGTTCGGCACCAGCCGGGTACCGGTTCGCCAGGCCCTGAACCTGCTGCATGAGGAAGGGCTGATCCGCCGCTTCGAGGGCCGGGGCTTTCTCGTCGACCCCCAGGGCACCAGCGAAACCCCGTTGCGCGCACCGCTCACGCGCAAGCTCCTGGGGCTGGAGCCACAAGAAGACCTGATCGATTACCGCCCGGTAGGTGAGCGTATTTACGACCACCTTGCCCAGACGGTTGTGCGGTTCATGGTCTTTGGTCATTACCGAATCGATGAGCAGAGTGCCGCCGAAGAACTCAACGTCAGCCGGAATGTCGTCAGGGAAGCGTTGATGCGATTGCGCGACAAAGGGCTGGTGGAAAAAGAGCCATACTCGCAATGGCTCGCCGGCCCGCTGACGGCCCAGGCGGTCAAGCACGATTACGAGCTACGGATGCTGCTGGAGCCGGATGCCCTGCGCCAAGGCGTCGAGCATGTCAGCCGCAGTGATCTTGAAGCGATGCTGCACCGTGTAGTCAGTGCGCAGGCCGCCGGCCGTCATGTGAAGCGCGCCGACATCGAACAACTCGAGCAGGACCTGCATGTGGCCTGCATCGCCGGCGTGGCCAATACCCGCATGGCGGCAGTCATTCGCCAATGTCAGATCCCCATGAATGTCGGCCGGGTCTTGCACGAAGCCCTGCAGTCCAGCAATGACGAAGCCATGCTGGTGGAGCACCGCCTGGTCTTCGAAGCCTTGCTGTACGGCACCGTCGACACTGCCTGTTCATGCCTGCGTGACCACCTGTGCAAGGCCCGCGAACGGACCTTGCAGCGGCTCAAGGTGCTGTCGGTGCTGCCCGAACCTGACGCGCCGGGCTATCTGCAAAGGCTGGCCTGAGGCGTCGGCGGGCCTGCACCCTCCCCGCGTTAAAAAGCGTACCGGGTGCTGAACATGACATTGCGTGGCTCACCGTAGTAGCCGGTGAAGAAGGTCGGGTCCAGGGCGCTGAAATACTGCTTGTCGAACACGTTGTTGACGTTGACAGAAGCGCTCAGCTGCCGGGTGATGTCATAACGCGCCATCACGTTGAACACGGCATACTGTTCCTGCGTTGCCTTGCCCTGGCTCGTCGTCAGGCTCATGCCACTTTGCCAGTTCAGGCCCCCGCCGATGGTCAATGGGTTCAGGCCCCCTTGAAGACGGTAGGTCGTCCAGAGCTTTATCAGGTTAGCCGGTGCTTCGGTTCTGATGCGCTCATGGTCGGCATCCTTGGTAACGCTATGGCTGTAGCTTGCGCTGACATTCCAGTCCGGGAGCACTTCGCCAAAGATTTCCATGTCGATACCGCGCGTTTTCGCGCCGGCCACCGCGCGGTAGGCCGACTCGCGCACTGTGCCTTCCACGGTTTCGCCAGTGGGAACCCCCAGGTTGTCCTGTTTTATTTCATAAAGGGCAATGGCCGTGTTGACGCGGCCGTCGAAGAACTCGCTTTTCAGGCCAACTTCGTAGTTGTCCCCTTCCCTCGGCTCCAGGTTTCTGCCGTTTTGCTCTCGTAGGGCTTGAGGCTTGTAGATCGTCGTGTAGCTGGCGTACACCGAATGAATGTCATTGAGGTCATACACCACCCCGGCATAAGGCGTTATGAAGCCGCTTTCACGGCTTTCGGCAGTGCTGGACGAACGCGTGTAAGGCGGGTTGTAGATGGCTTTCTTCTTGTAGCTGTAGTCACCGACACGGGCACCGACAATCAGCGACAGATCGTCCGCCGGCTTGAAGCGTGCCACCATGTACGCCGCATCCTGGCGAATCGTAGTGTCGTCGTTCATCAGTTTACCGACCGATGTCGGCCGCTCGGTGTCGTTGTCCCAGCTATGGATATTGGCCGGGCGCATCTCCAGGTCGTCATCGTCCGGGTCGCTGTAGTCCTTAAACTGCGAAGCGCTCAGGCCCAATACCAGTTCATGCTCGCGGCCCAGGAACTGGAGCGGCCCCTGGGCCATGGCGTCGAGACCCAATTGGCGCTGGGAGCCATAGCCATCTCCCCCATAAAGGTAGGCGCCCTCACCTGTTTCACGGTCAGGTGCCCCACCACTGAGCGAAGCCAGCGAATAGTCCCGGGTGCTGTACATGTTGTTCACGGCCACCTTCAATTTCCAGTCGTTGGCCAGGCCGTGCTCGAGGGTCGCGAAGGTATTGAGCGTGTTCTGCTGGCGATAGCTCCAGCGCGCCCCGGCGTTGATGGAGCGTGGGAAGTCAGTCTGCCCGCCGTCGCTGTAGAACAACGGGAAGCTGGCGAAGGATACGCCACGCGGGTCATTCTTCTGGTAGTCGAAACCGACCGTCAGCAGCGTACTGTCGGTGAGGTCAGCTTCCAGAATGCCGTAATACGTTTGCTTCTCCTGCTGGTAGTGGTCGATGAAGCTGTTGCCCTGCTGGTAAGCCATGACAGCGCGGCCGCGCAAGCGCGCATCGGTGGTCAGCGGGCCAGACACATCCACTTCGGTGCGATACGTGTCCCACGAGCCTGCGCCGGCACTGACCGAGCCCTGGAACCCGGCGGTTGGCCGCTTGCGGACCAGGTTGACACTGCCAGAGGGGTCGCCGGCACCGGTCATCAAACCGGTGGCGCCTCTGACGACTTCGACCCGGTCATAGACCGAGGTATCGATCAGGCTCTGCGGGCTTGCGCTGGTTTGCACGATCAAGGTGGTCGGGATGCCATCGAACTGGTAACTGTCCAGGGCATACCCACGCGAATAGATGTTCACGCGTTCACTGTCGATGTTCTGCACGGAAAGGCCTGGCGTCTGTTTCAGCACATCGCTCAGTGTGGTGAGTTGCTGGTCTTCCATGCGCTGGCGTGTCATCACGCTGACCGTTTGCGGGGTTTCGCGCAATGACAAGGCGAGCTTGGTGGCGGCGTTGGTGGCACCCGTGGTGTAGGCGCCGGTCCCTTCCGTGATGGCACCCAGGCCTGCTGCATCGATGGTGGTAGCGCCCAGCTGCAGGGCCCCGCCGGCTTCCATGCTGGCGAGAACGAACCGTTTTTCGCCAGCCTGCACAATGCGCAACCCGCTGCCCTGAAGCACATGGGCGAAGCCTTGCTCCACCTCATAGCTACCGTGCAGCCCTGGCGAGCTCAAGCCCGCCGTTTGTTCCGAGCTGAAGGTGATCATCACGCCACTGGCGGCAGCGAGCTGACTCAAGGCGGCAGCCAACGTGCCAGCGGGGATGTCATAGTCGATCGGTTTGGCCCAGGCAGGCGTCACCGCCAATACGGCGCCAGCAAAGCACAGGGCCCGTGCTGTGGGTTGGCCGCAAAGGCCAGAAAAGAGGGGGCGTACTTGCATGAAAGGTTTCCTGTCAGCGTTGGCAATGGGTGCGTCTGATGCGCACATGCAGGTAGAGCCGAAACAGGAATGAAAATCTGTTACCCCTCTATGCAGAAAAATTCACCGTCATGCCGCCTGGCGCTCCAGCCTTACCCAGTAACGGGTCAGGCGGCGGACCCGAACCGGCAGTGAGGCCTCGAGGTTGGCCAGCGCGCCCTCGGTATCGTCGAGCAGAAAAGTGCCGGAGAGCCGCAGGCCGGCGATATCAGGCGAGCAGCTCAGCACACCGTGGCGATAGCGGGAGAGCTCGGCCAGCACCGCATCTAGGCGCCAGTCCACGGCAACCAGCATGCCGCGCGCCCACGCAGAGCCCTGCTCTGGCGCTGGCTGCAGGGGGCCTATGGTGGTTGCGCTGAAGCTCACGGCCTGCCCCGCTTCGGCGCGCAGTGCCTGGCCGAGGCCCAGTTGCGGCCTGACCCGCACGGCATGCGCTTGCACGGCAACCCGGGTAGTGCCCTCGTCCTGACGCACCGTGAATCGGGTGCCGAGCGCCTCGACACGCCCCTGCGCAGTCTGCACGCTCAGGGCGCGATCATCTTTTGCGGTATCGACCAGAATGGCACCTTGGCGCAACACGATCAGCCGTTGCTGGGCATCGAACAGCACATCCACCCGCGTCGCGGTATCCAGCACCAGTACACTGCCATCGGCCAGCGTCAGCCGCTGGCGTTGGCCGACGCCCGTGCTGTAGTCGGCTGCAAAGGGCGAAGCCCGGTAGCCTGCCCAGCCGGTTGCACCGACCCCAAGCAGCACGACCAGCTGTTTGAGTACCGCCCTTCTATGCTGGCGTGCCTGCTCGATGGTGGTGGAGACCACGCCAGCGGGTGCCAGGCTCAAACGTTGTTGCAACCGCTCTACACGCTGCCAGGCTTGTGCATGCACGGGGTCGGCATCCAGCCAGGCCTGCCATTGCGCGCGGGTGGCCTGGGTGGCGCTGCTGTCATTGAGGCGAACATGCCATTCAACCGCCTGGGCCAGTACCTGGTTCATTCGCCGTCCATCAACAGGCAGTGCATCAGGCCCTTGGCCAGGTGCTTGCGCACGGTGCTGACCGACACATTGAAACGCTCGGCGGTTTTCTCATACGTCAGCCCATCCAGTTGCACAGCAAGGAATATTTGCCGTGTACGCAGCCCCAGGCCGTCGAGCATGCGGTCTATGGCCAGCAGGCTTTCCAGAATGATTGCCCGGGTTTCGGCACAGGGCGCATGAACGTCCGGCCTGGACGCCAATGCTTGCAGGTACGCCTGCTCCAGGCTGCGGCGGCGATACAGGTCGATGACCAACCCGCGCGCGATGGTCGCCAGGTAATGACGCGGTTGCTGCAGCGAATGGGCGGTGCGCGCGACCATTACCCGTACGAACGTGTCCTGGGCAAGATCGGCAGCATCCGCCGAATTACTCAAACGTTGGCGCAACCAGCCACGTAGCCAACCGTTGTGATCCTGATACAGCCTGTGCAGGTGTTGATGGTGCGTCGTTTCCGTGACCGATCCGGACATCTTGTTACCCACGCGAAAACGAGAATAGGAATTCATCGCGATTGTAATGGGCTTGTATCTCGCTGGGAAGCTGTGCACCACCGCTAGCGGGTAGTTCACTTGAGTGTGAGTAACACCCAATGGGGCTGCTGCGCAGCCAATCGCCGGCAAGCCAGCTCCTACAGGACCGTGCAATGCTTGAGGGCTGTGCTGTACCTGTGGGAGATTCTATGGTTCCTGGCAAGGGTAGCCGGAGCATCTTCAGCGCCTGTGAGATCGAGCGCCGCCCGCGCGGCGCAATCGCGAGCTGCGCTCGCTCTAACAGGCGCTGCCATACCTTGTGGCAAACACCTGTCAGCCCTAAGGCGATCCCTGTGGGAGCTGGCTTGCCGGCGATAGGGCCCAGAGCGGCCCCAATTGCTCAGTTGTGTGCGGTACGGATTAGCGGGCGACCCAACTTTCGACTTCATCCG
>NZ_BLJG01000136.1 GCF_009932375.1 Pseudomonas juntendi | reverse complement strand
GCGCCGCGCGGGCGGCGCTCGATCTCACAGGCGCTGAAGATGCTCCGGCTACCCTTGCCAGGCACCATAGAATCTCCCACAGGTATTACATAGGGCTGGAGTACTGTGCAGTACCTGTGGGAGCGGCCTTGTGTCGCGATGGGCTGCGCAGCAGCCCCAATCAGTGTGACATCACACACAAGTGAACAACATTACGGTAAACCGGCGCTTGAATGCGTTCTGCTCAGCGAATGCCGGACTGACGCAGCGCCGCCGGTTGGAAGTCGGCTTTGCTGGCACTGAAGCCGAAGTCATAAGCACGCTTCTCTTCGTTCTTCATACCTAGCGCCAGGTAACGACCAGACTGCAGGTCGTAGATGGCCTCCAGGGTGTACCACGGTACCTCGACATTGTAGTAAGGCTGGGCATGCGCCTCGGACACGCGCCACAGCTGGCCACGGCCATCGTACTGGTCGATCACTGCGGCCTGCCAGGTGTCTTCGTCGATGTAGAAGTCACGCTTGGCGTAGATATGCCGCTGCCCCGGCTTCAGCGTGGCGACCACATGCCAGACACGGCGCAGCTCATAACGGGCCAGGTCCTGGTTGATGTGCCCGGCCTTGATGATGTCGGTGTACTTGAGCTTGGGGTCGTCGAGCTTGAAGGCGTTGGAGGCGATGTACAGCTCCTTCTTGCCCTCCAGCTTCCAGTCATAGCGGTCTGGCGCGCCGTTGTACATGTCCAGGTTGTCCGACGTGCGCAGGCCATCGGCGGCGGTACCCGGGCCGTCGTACGACACCTGTGGCGCCTGGCGCACTCGGCGCTGGCCGGCGTTGTAGATCCAGGCCTTGCGCGGATCCTTGACCTGGTCGAGGGTTTCGTGCACCAGCAGTACGGTACCGGCCAGGCGCGCCGGGGCGGTAACTTCCTGCTTGAAGTAGAACAGGATGTTGCCCGGGTTGTTCGGGTCGTAATCCTTCATCTTGTCGCGGAAGACGAACTGGTCGGAAAAGTACACGGGGTTGAAGGAGCCGTTCTGTTGCGGCGTGGCCTGGGTAACCAGGCGGCTGACGCTGCCACCCCGGTAGCGGGTGATGTGGTTCCAGATCACCTCCAGGCCGCTTTTCGGAATGGGGAACGGTATCGCGGTGCGGAAGTTGCTCAGGCCGTTGCCGCCTTCCACCAGGGTAGTCTTGGTGGCGTTCTCCTTGATGGCGGCGAACACGTCGGCAGGCACGGTGGAACCGCGGTGGGTCTTGAATACCGGGATCTTGTAGGTGTCCGGGTAACGCTTGAGCATGGCCATCTGGCCTGGCGAGAGCTTGTCCTTGTACTGCTCGGCGTTTTGCGCAGTGATGGTGAACAGTGGCTTCTCACTGCCGTACGGGTCGGACAGGAAGCCTTTGCCATCGACGCTGCCTGCGGTTTTCGACAAGGGCTGCCATGGGCCGATCGAACCATCGGCGTTACCGGCCTTTTCGGCGCCCATCGGGGTCAGCGTGCTACCCAGCTTGGCCGCCTCGTCGGCGGATACCGCAGCCATGACGCTGGTCGCCAGCAGGGACAGGCCCAGCACACCGGCTTGCAGCAGACTTCTGGTCTTGTTCATGTCGTGTTGTCCTGGATCTGTGGGCTTAGAAGTTCACGCCGAAGCTGAGGGCGACGAAGTCGCGGTCATCCACGGTGCTGTACTTGCCGTCGAAGAAGTTGGTGTACGACAGGCTCGCCGTGTAGGTGTTCTGGTACTCGGCGTCCAGGCCCAGGCTGACTGCCTTGCGGCCTTCCTCGAAGTTGCCGCCAGGGCCTGGCGAATAGCCCGACACGTCGTGCGACCAGGCCACGCTCGGTTTCAGGTTGACCCCGGCGAACACGTCGTTGTAATCCCAGATCACGCGGGCGCGGTAGCCCCACGAGGTACTGGTGGTGTAGCCGTCGTTCTCGCAATTGCGGTTCAGGTTGGCGGTGGAGGCCCCTGCACCCGCGCCGGCGATGGTGCTGCTGTTGAGTGCCTGGCAGGTATCTGCGCCGCCGGTAGCGGGCAACGGGCCTGGGCCGAATACCGGGTCACGGCCGTAGCGGGTATCGTGCGCGTTCTCCAGGCCACCGACGTGGGTCACACCCAGCTCGCCGACCACGGTCATGCGGCTGGCGCCCATCACCTGGTCGAAGAAGTGCGTGAGGGTCGTCTGGAACTGAGTGATCTCCTTGCGACTATAGCCATGCAGGTCCTGGCCAGGGGTGCCTGTCAGCAGCGAGGCGTTGCTCAACGCGCCACCAATCGGGCGAACCCCGGCAAACAGGATGTCCGTGGTATTGAGCTGCACCGGTGCGTTGGGCCGGTAGCTGATTTCGCCGCTCCAGGCGGTGCCAGTGGGCAATGTGGTGGAGAAGCTCAAGCCATACAGGCGAATGTCTTCCGGGTATTCGACGAAGTACTCGGAATTGCCGGCCACGATCAGCGGCGCCAGCGCCCGCAGTTGCGCAGGCAGCGCGCTGAGCCCTGCAAATACCGAAGGTGCGGCCCCTGTGGCGCTGAAGATTGGCGCACGGCTGTGGTAGTTCATGAAGTAGGCACCGAACTCGGTGTCCAGCGGCTCGAACATGTAGCGCATGGCCACACCGAACTGCCCGCTGTCACGCGCATCGCGGTCGGCACCACGGCGCACCATCACGCCCTCTTCGTTGATGTTCACGCCGCGCGTGGCAAGAAACTGCTGGGCGGCGCCCGGTACCGTGCGGCTGCTGTTGAGCACGCGCAGGTTGTCGGTACAGCCATCGGCGATGATGTCGGGTTGCGAGAAGAACGTGCCGCAGTTGTCGACGACCGTCTGGTCCCACTCCAGCTGATAGAAGGCCTCGGCCGACAGGTTGTCGGTCAGGCTCTGCGAGATGTAGAACATGTTGACCGGAATCAGGCCTTCCTTGATCTCGGCACCCGGGCGGCGGAACGCCGACACGTCGATGGGGTTGATCGCGTTGATGCCGCCACCGATGAAGGTACTTTCGCCCCAGCTGACCACCTGCTTGCCGAGGCGAACCGAGCCCGGCTGATCACCGATCGAGTAGTTGTGGTAGACGAAGGCGTCGAGCAGTTCGGCGCCGGACGACTTGGCCCCTTCCTTGCGGTTGGAATCGCTGATGTCCTTGAATTCGCGACCTTCGTCCTTCAGCTCGAAGTCATACCAGTACTTGCCGCGCACGAATACGCCGGTATCACCGTACTTGAGCTCCAGGTCATGGATACCCTTGAAGATCTTGGAGAAGGTTTCGCCCTTCTTGAAGTTCAGGTGACCGTCGTCGGAGGTCTGCGACAGGCCCTTGCCGCCGTTGTTCACCCCGATCAGGTTCCGGTTGGGGTTGGCGGTCGACCAGCTGGCGCCAATGGAGAGCGACGAGTCGAACTGGCCTTCGATTTCACCGATGTTGAAACTGACAGCGAAAGCAGGACTTGCGAGCGTGGAAGCGATGCTGACGGCCAAGGGCAGCTTGGCCCGGCGCCAGAACGGATTTGCAGATTTCATCGACGCTACTCCATGTACTTTATTGTTATGGCAGTGAGTCCTTTCAAGAACGGCCCGAGTGACCGGTTTGCAGGCTTGCGCCCGCGGCGGCACGGCTAGCGCGTGACGCCCTCCCCCATTCCTGAAAATCCCCTGGCCCCGACTATAGCCAGCAAGGCACAGGCGCTTGATCCCTCTAAAGTGTGATTTGCGCTCCGTGCCAACCACTCGTTGGTTTTTTCCTTGATCGCGTGCTGGCAGTGCTCAAGGATGGCGCATTTTTACCATTTGGCAAGGCGCCAGCCGCTCTAGAACGCGGGTCGCGTTCTGTCGCACGCGACCCGCCCCGGGTTTACAGGGTGGACAGGAAGGCGCTGTTGCTGGCCTGCCACTGCACGATGTCCTGGCGTATGCGCTTCTTGTCCAGCTTGCCGACACTGGTCTTGGGAATTTCAGTAACAACGGCGATCTGGCTGGGAATCGCCCATTTATTGATATGGCCTTGCTCGACGAACGGCTTGAGGTGGTCCTTCAGCGCTTTCGCATCGATCGCCATGCCCTCGCGCACCACCAGCAGGGCAAACGGGCGCTCGCCCCACTGCGGGTCGGCCACCCCCACCACCGCGACTTCACGCACGGCCGGGTGGCGGCTGACCAGGTCTTCCAGGTCGAGTGACGACACCCACTCGCCCCCGGTCTTGATCACATCCTTGATACGGTCGCGTATGTCGATGTACCCCATGTTGTCGAGGGTGGCGACGTCGCCGGTGTGCAGCCAGCCGCCCAGCCACAGCTCTTCGCTCTTTTCCGGCTCCTTGAAGTAACCCTGGGTCAGCCACGGTGCACGCAGCACCAGCTCGCCCTGGGTTTCGCCATCGGCGGGCAGGAAGTTGCCGTCGCCGTCGACAATCGCCGCCTCCACCAACGGCACCGGCACCCCGGCCTTGATACGGTAGGTGACGCGCTCATCCTCACTGCCGGCCTGCAACTCGTCGTTCAGGTGCGCGGCGGATATCAGCGGGCAGGTCTCGGACATGCCGTACGCTGCGGTCAGCTGGATGCCGCGGGCCAGCGCCGCCTGGTACAGCGACCGGTTCAGCGAGCTGCCGCCGATGATGATCTTCCAGCCGCCGAAGTCCTGGCCTTGGGCAGTCGGGCAGTTGAGCAGCATCTGCAGGATGGTCGGCACACAGTGGGAGAAGGTGACGTTCTCTTCACGCCACAGCCTGATCAGCATCTCGGGCTCGTAACGACCGGGATACACCTGCTTCATGCCGAGCATGGTGGCCGCGTAGGGAATGCCCCAGGCATGCACGTGGAACATCGGCGTGATCGGCATGTAGACGTCATCGCTGCCCAGCAGGCGCACGCTGTCGATACTGCCGGTGACCGAAGCCTCGGCCAGGGTATGCAGCACCAGTTGCCGATGGGTGAAGTACACGCCCTTGGGGTTGCCGGTGGTGCCAGTGGTGTAGAACGTGGTCGCCACCGAGTTCTCGTCGAAGTCGGGGAAGTCGTAGCTCGGGCTGGCGGCGGCGAGCAGTTGTTCGTACTCACCCACCAGCCCGGGCAGGTCGGCGACCTGGGCCGGGCCATCGGTCAGCAGTACGGTCTTGTCGACGGTGGTCAATTGCCCGGCGATGGCCTGGTACAGGCCGACAAAGTCACTGTTGACCAGCACCACCCGGTCTTCGGCGTGGTTCATGGTGTAGAGGATCTGCTCGGGTGACAGGCGCACGTTGATGGTATGCACCACGGCGCCGATCATCGGGATGGCAAACATGCATTCCAGGTAGCGGTGGCTGTCCCAGTCCATGACCGCCACGGTGTCACCGGCCTTGACCCCGGCCTCGGTCAGCACGTTGGCCAGCCGGGCGATACGCTCGTTGAGCTGTGGGTAGGTCAGCCGCATCTGGTCGCGGTAGACGATTTCGCGGGTCTTTTCGTAGCGGCTGCCAGACATCAGCAGGCGCTTGATCAGTAATGGATAGGCATAGGCGCCCTCGGCGGGCTTGATGATGCGGGTCTGCAACATGGGTATCCCTTTCTTGGAAGCGGGCCGGAAAAGTCTGTGGGGAGCTGATCTGGGGAGTTACTGTAGTTCGCCAATGTGACGGCCAAATCAGCCGAAGGAATGATTTGCCTGGCCAAGGTATGAGCCGCAAGGCGTTGACGGGCGGCGAGGTTGAGCTAGACACTGCGCCGGGAGCCCACCACAAACCCGCCCCTGCCCAGGAGATGTTCATGCCCAGCCCGCGTCGCGCCGTGTTTCTCGACCACCAGTCCCTGGACCTCGGCGACCTGGATCTGTCGCCCCTGCAGCAGCAGTTCGACCAGTTCGAGCTGTTCGCCGCCACCGCCCCGGAACAGGTCGCCGAGCGCCTGCAGGGCGCGGTAGCAGTGGTCAGCAACAAGGTTGTGCTCGACGCCGCCGTGCTGGCCGCCAACCCGCAATTGAAGCTGATTCTGGTGGCTGCCACCGGCACCAACAACGTCGACCTGGCCGCCGCCCGCGCCCAGGGCATCACGGTGTGCAACTGCCAGGGCTACGGCACGCCGTCTGTCGCCCAGCACACCCTCGCGCTGCTGCTGGCGCTGGCCACGCGGCTGTGCGACTACCACCAGGCGGTGGCAGAGGGGCAATGGGCCAAGGCCAACCAGTTCTGCCTGCTGGATTTCCCGATTGTCGAACTGCAGGGCAAAACCCTTGGCCTGCTTGGCCACGGTGAGTTGGGCGGCGCGGTGGCGCGGCTGGCCGAAGCGTTCGGCATGCGCGTACTGAGCGGGCTGATCCCCGGCCGCCCGCAGCGCGCCGACCGGCTGCCGCTGGAGGCGTTGTTGCCGCAGGTTGACGCGCTGACCCTGCACTGCCCCTTGAACGAGCACACCCGGCACATGCTGGGGGCGCGCGAGCTGGCCCTGCTCAAGCCTGGGGCGCTGGTGGTGAACACCGCGCGCGGCGGCCTGATCAATGAGCAGGCCCTGGCCGATGCGCTGCGCAGTGGCCACCTGGGCGGCGCTGCCACCGACGTATTGAGCGTGGAGCCGCCGGTCAACGGCAACCCGCTGCTCGAAGCCGGTATCCCGCGCCTGATCATCACCCCACACAGCGCCTGGGGCGCGGTGGAGGCGCGCCAGCGTATCGTCGGCCAGCTCAGCGAGAACGCCCAGGCCTTTTTCGCCGGGCAGCCACGCCGCGTGGTCAGCTGAGCCAGGCGCCGGGCTCTGCTACACTGCGCCACTTTTTTCTAGGAGGCGTCGTTCATGGACCCGCGCAGTGAAGTATTGCTCCGCCAGGCGGAGCTGTTCCAGGGCCCGCTGCTGCTCGCAGGCGCCCCCGCCGACGGCTTGCTCGGGCAGTTGCCCGAAGCTCGCGCCTGGTCGTGGCACGCCGGCGACCAGGCCGTGCTCGAAGGCCGCTTTGCGGGCCGCAGCCAGTATGGCGTAGAGCCCCCGGCGGGCGCGTTCGACAGCGCCGTGCTGTTCCTGCCCAAATCCCGCGAATTGGCCGCCTACCTGCTCAACGCCCTGGCTTCCCGCCTGGCGGGTCGCGCGCTGTACCTGGTCGGTGAAAAACGCGGTGGCATCGAGGGCGCGGCCAAGCTGTTGCAGGCTTTCGGCAAGCCGCGCAAGCTTGACAGCGCGCGGCATTGCCAGCTGTGGCAGGTGACGGTCGACCAGGCCCCGCAGGCGACACCGCTGCAGAGCCTGGCCCAGCGCTTCGAACTGGCCTTGGAAGACGGCCCGCTGCAAGTGGTCAGCCTGCCCGGTGTGTTCAGCCACGGCCGCCTGGACCGCGGCACTGCGCTGCTGCTCAAGCACCTGGACAACCTGCCCAGCGGCCACATGCTGGACTTCGGTTGCGGTGCCGGGGTGCTGGGTGCCACGGTCAAGCGCCGTTACCCGCACAACCGGGTGACGTTGCTGGACGTGGATGCCTTCGCCGTGGCGGCCAGCCGTCTGACCCTGGCTGCAAACGGCCTGGAAGGTGAGGTGATCAGCGGTGATGGCATTGATGCAGCACCGCTCGACCTGAGCCTGATTCTTAGCAACCCGCCGTTCCATACCGGGGTGCACACCAATTACCAGGCCTCGGAAAACTTGCTGAGAAAATTAGCGGTTCATCTGCGAAAAGGGGGCGAAATGCGCTTGGTCGCCAATAGCTTCCTGCGCTACCAGCCGCTGATCGAAGGGGCGCTGGGCAACTGCCAGATACGCGATGAGGCGGAAGGCTTCCGAATCTACCAGGCCGTGCATGGCTGAAAACAGCGCTTGCTGAAAGCGTTTTGCCAAGGCAGAATCCGCTCCGTCCTAGGGGAGTAGTCTCCCGCGAGCCCACCGCTCGCCCGGTACGCGTCAACATACTTGGTCCACAGACCATGGCGCGTGCGACCCCCATGCCCACGTGCATGGAGAGATCCGCATAGACGGATCCGGGGTTTGACAAGACCTATGACACGCACACCTTACCCGGGGCGGGAAGGCTGTACGTGTCATAGCCGTGTCGACCCGCCCCCCGTAGGAATCCTGATGCTGGAATCTCTGTTGGTCCCCACCGCCATCGTTGCGCTCGCCGAAATCGGCGACAAGACGCAGCTGCTCGCACTCATTCTCGCCGCGCGCTTCCGCAAGCCATGGCCGATCATTGCCGGCATCATCGCCGCCACACTGGCCAACCATGCCGCAGCCGGTGCCGTGGGGGCGTGGGTCGGTAGCTTCTTCAGCGATTCGGCCCTGCACTGGATCCTGGCCGCGAGCTTCACCGCCACGGCGCTCTGGACCCTGGTACCGGACAAAATGGACGATGACGAGAACCCGGCGCGCCGCTTCGGCCCGTTCCTGACCACGCTGATTGCGTTCTTCCTCGCCGAAATCGGTGACAAGACCCAGGTCGCTACCGTGATGCTGGCGGCCCAATACCCGCACCTGATCATGGTCATCATCGGCACCACCCTGGGCATGCTGATTGCCAACGTACCCGTGGTGCTGGCGGGCAACTTTGCAGCCGACAAGCTGCCGCTGACGCTGATCCGTCGCCTGGCGGCCGCGGCGTTCTTCGTACTGGCGATCGTGGCCGTGTACTCGGCGATGAAGGCCAGTGGCTGGGTCGGGTAACCGGAAAACACGGGGGCGCCGTGCGCCCCCACGCTTCAAGCGATCATGGCTTGGCCGCGGCCTGATACAGCGGCATCACCTTGGGAATGGCCGCCTGCAGCGATGCAATGCGGCTGGAAGATGCCGGGTGAGTGCTCATGAACTCGGGCGGGGCGCCTTCGGACGCCTTGCTCATCTTGTTCCACAAGGTAATTGCGGCGTTCGGGTCGTAGCCGGCACGGGCCGACAACTCCAGGCCGATCAGGTCGGCTTCGTTTTCGTTGGCCCGGCTGTTGGGCAGGGTCATGGCGTAGTTCACCACGGTGTCGGCCATGGCCATGCTGTTCTGGCCCAGGCCAAAGATGGCACCCGCCCCCTGGCGCGCCATTTCCACACCATAGGCCTTGGACATCGCCTCGCGGCTGTGCTCACGCAGGGCGTGGGCGATTTCGTGACCGACAACGGCGGCAATTTCCGCGTCGGTAAGCTTGAGCTGATCGATCAGGCCGGTATACACGATGATCTTGCCGCCAGGGCCGCAGTTGGCGTTCAGCTCGTCGCTCTTGATCACGTTGACTTGCCAGTCCCACTGCGCGGAATCCGGGCGGAACTTGGGGGCCTGGTCAATCAGCCGGCTGGCGATGGCCTGCACACGCTTGGCATCGGCACTGGACTTGTCGAGCACCCCCTTGCTGGAGGCTTCACCGAGGGTCTGCTGGTACGACTGGGCGTACATCTGGTTGACTTCATCGGTGGAGAGCATGCTGAACATGTACTGCTGGCGCTCGACGCCGACAGCACCGCCACTGGTGGTATTCACCGCCTGGCAGCCGCCCAGCACGATGCCAGCACTCAACAGGCTGACGACAAAAGACTTACGCATGAAAACACTCCCTTTTTTGCATGCGCCGTATCCTAGGCCGACTCGCCGGTAGCCGCCATAGCCGCAGGGAAGATTTTCATCACCAGCACCGGCCACCCATCAAAGCGGGGTAAGACACTCCGGCGCATCCAGCTTCGGGTCATTGACTAAATTCGCCAAGGCCCTTTCGCGCAGTGGCGCAGGCGGGCTGGCCAGCAGTTCGTGCAAGCGGGTAACCGGCGTATCCGGATCGAGCCAGGCAGCCTGGCCCGCATCGTCGAGGATCAGCGGCCGGCGCTGGTTCATGGCCGCCTGGGTCACCACCGCGCAACTCAGCCACACCTGGTCCTGCACGGGGTAGGCTTCCCATATGGCCGCAAAGTACAACGAGGCGCCCTCCCCCGGCGTCAGCCAATAAGGACGCTTGCGTACCGTGCCCCGCCACTCGTAAAAGCCGTTGGCCGGCATCAGGCAGCGGCGCTGGCGAAACGCCTCACGGAACATCGGTTGCTCGGCCAGGGTTTCGGCGCGGGCATGAGCGGGGGTGCGGGACAGGTCGGTGAGCCACGCCGGGGTCAGCCCCCAACGCGCCATGGCCAGTTGCTGCTGGCCGTCAAGCTGGCGCTGGATCAGCACCGATGCCCCAGGTGCGATATTCCATTGGGCCGGCTGGCCCGCGGGGAACCCCGGCAGACTGGCAAGGGCCTGGGGCCAGCGAAACAGGGCGTAACGTCCACACATGAGCGAATTCAGAACCTAGCAGATCAAGGTACCGGGGATACTCTCCGGTTCGTCGCCAACCAGTGGCTGGGCCTCATTGTACGCATCGATCAGCTGCCGTGCGTACTCGGCCTGCTCATCGGCGACCGCAAGCCCTAGCAACCCTTGCATGGGCAGCTCGCCGACTGCACCGATCAGGTCACGGCCCACCACCTGCACCGCGATGCCTTCACTGGCGAGCATCCCGGCCAGCATTTCGGCTTCAAGCAGGTTTTCCGGTTCGTAGATCCGCCGCATCATTCGTTCTCGCCGTAGACATCCAGCATCCATTCCTCGCCATGCACCTGCAGCACGAAACGAATCGGCCTGCAGCACACCTGGCAGTCCTCGATGTACTCCTGATCGCCACCGGACAGGTCCACCGTGGTTTCGACCTCTTCGCCGCAATAAGGGCAATCGTAGAACGCAGTTTCGAGCATCGCGGCCTCCGGGGTGACTTATGCGTATAATTGTCGGTCTGTTTACGGGGCCCGTGTGCGTCCGAGCCGTTTTTCGGAGCCTGCCCCTGTTTATTACCCTAGCCGTTTCCAACAAGAGAGCATGATGGGCGAATTCGATGCCATCCGACCCTACGACGACGCTGAGGTACCTGCGGTTCTGGCCCGCCTGCTCAGCGACCCGGCATTCCTCGATATCCTCACCCACTTCCGCTTCCCGCGGGCAGCCGGGGCTTTCGGCTGGCTGCTCAAACCGCTGATCGCCCGCCGCCTGCGCAAGGAATTCGCCGGTGTGACCTGCGTTTCCACCCTGCAGGACAAGGTCGAGTACTACGTTGACCAGACCATCGACCGCGCCACCGACGGCGTCACCTATTCCGGTGTGGAGCAGCTGAAGGCAGGTACGGCCTACCTGTTCCTGGCCAACCACCGCGACATCGTGATGGACCCGGCCTTCGTCAACTACGCGGTGTACCACGCCGGCCTGCCCACGCCGCGCATCGCCATTGGCGACAACCTGCTGCAAAAGCCGTTCGTCAGCGACATGATGCGCCTGAACAAGAGTTTCATCGTGCACCGTTCGATCAGCGGGCGCCGTGAAAAGCTGGCGGCTTATCAGCTGCTCTCGGCCTACATCAACCACTCGATCCGCAACGACGCCACCTCGATCTGGATCGCCCAGGCCGAGGGCCGCGCCAAGGACGGTGACGACCGCACCGACTCGGCGATCCTCAAGATGTTCCACATGAGCCGCAAGGACGAGGCGTTCGGCGCCGTCATCCAGAGCCTGAACCTGACGCCGGTGTCGATCAGCTACGAGTACGACCCGTGCGACCAGGCCAAAGCCCGCGAGCTGTATATCCGCGCCACCACTGGCAGCTACCAGAAGGCCCCAGGTGAGGACGACAACAGCATCGCCAAGGGCATTACCGGCTACAAGGGCCGGGTGCACATCAACTTCGCGCCACCGGTGACCGAGTACTACGAGGATACCAAGCAGTTGGCCGCAGAAATCGACCGTCAGATCCTGGCTGGCTACCGCTTGTTCCCGGTGCATTACCTGGCCTACGCAATGTGGGAGGGTAAGGACGAAGCCCTGCAGGTACCTGGCGCAGAACAGGTGTTCCCGGCCGACGAACTGGCCAAGGCCAAGGAAGAATGGCAACGTCGGCTGGCCGCCTGCCCTGAAGAGCAGCGGCCGTACCTGGTATTGCAGTATGCGACACCGGTGCGCAACCAGTACCAGGTCAGGCAGCAGGCGCCGGTTGCCTGACCGATTGCGGGGCTGCCTTGCAGCCCCCCAATCTCAAACCCAGGTGCTGAGCCAGGACAGCAGCAGCGCCATGGCCAGGCAAGCGAAGCCCAGAATGTAGAAGTACTTGGGCACCCGCAGGTCGAAGGCATCCACTACCCCCTCCTCAAACGCCAGGCTCTCGCGGGTTTCGGCCGCGCGCCGCCGCGCGCTTTGCAGCAGCAACCCGCCCGGGCAGGTCAGCAGCAGCGCCAGCACATTGATCAACTTGGTGGGATGGGCGGCCAGAAAAACCCAAAGCACTTGCAAGGACATCACGCAACCTCGGTGTAAGCGACGGCGAAGGCCCGCATTCTACGCAACTCGCCCTTCGCTGCCCGGCATTGGCGACAAACTGTCATTTAATTTCATCTGTCATCGGCTCGTCATCTGAGCAGGCCACCCTGTCGACCTTCCCATGAACCGGAGCTACTTCATGCTGCACGCCGAAAACCAGGACCGCCTTTACCTCGTTGCCCAAAGCGAGGAGCAACAGGCGCTGATCGATGGTTTTGCCATCAATGTGCAAGACCGCCAGTGGCTGGTCTACTGCGCGCTGGGCGGGCATGTGCATGCAGACCTGCCGGAGGTGGACGCCGGCACTGGCTTCAGCCTGCTGGATTTCCACATAGAGGCGGCGTGAACCTGCGCCGGCCACCCCACCGGCAAGCGTGGGCGAGGCACAAAAAAACCCGCTGCCTAGCGACCAGGCAGCGGGTTTTCAGCAGCGCAGAGGGCTTACTGGGCCAGGATCTGGCCAATGCTCGGGTCTTTGAACATGCGGGTCAGCGCATCGCTCAGAACGTCGCCTACCAACTGGGTGTTGGTGTCCTGGTTCGGTGCCATGCCGAAGCGCTGGTCGAGCGACGCGCCGTAACGGCCGCTGTAGCTGCGGCCGCCATTTTTCACGTCGGCACGGAAGGTGGCACCGATCGTGGCTTCGGTCACGTACAGGTTGTCTTTGGGCGACTGGTACTTCAGCTCGGCCAGGGTCACGGTCAACTGCGGCGCGTTGTAGGCGTTGGCCGTAGGCGTGAAGCCGAGCAGGCGCACAGCCGCTTCAGCCTGGGCTTGCAGCTTGGGCACCACGTCGTTGCCACTGACGCTGATGGTGCTGGTTTCAGGGTACATGCCACCACGGGTACCCAGCGACTGCGATGGGCGACCGTCAACCACCCGGACCACCACCGGCTGGCCATGACCGACCGGCGCGAGTTGGGCCTTGAGCGTGGGTTGCGGGTTGAGTTGTTGCGGGCTGTGGGCACAACCGACCAGGCTGAGGCTGGCCACGGCAAGCAAACCGAACAACAGACGTTGCAACATGCGCGTTTCTCCAGAAAATGCGGCTAAGGCGCACAGTATACCCAGCCCCGCATCGGCCAGTCATCGGTCCCAGCCCGCTTGTGACAATGCTTTCATGCACTGCCCGGGCCTGTGCTTTGCGCCCGCGCAAGCCGGCATTGGCAGCCGCGCATGCGCCTGGCCTGACAAACGCTGCAATAAAAACCACGAATGGCGACATTTCTGCCCGCGACATCGTTATAATCTCCCCCCGATTATAAGGACGTCTCCTGATCGGGCCCCGCACTCGCCGATTGACCCCGGCAACTTCAACGCTTCGCCCACAGAGAGCCTTCCACTGAGGTCTTGCATCGGCTGTCGTGCCTGCTTTTCCGGCCCTTCACGCTGCATGAACCTGCGGGTTGCCATCGCGCAGTCCCTTTTTGAGGTTCACGTCTCCAAAAGAGCGTGAAAAAACGGTTTTCACAACTTCACAAGAGTGTGGCGAGCAAATGAACAGTCTGGCATGTGTAAAAGCGGCAGATGTGTCCCGAACAGCCCTGAACAGGCGGCAAATGCGCTCATCCTGCATGAGTGCCTGACCCGCTCCATAACGCACGCACGACACCTTGACCATAAGTCGAATTGCCGCAGCCCTGGCAAACGGCGTTCAATACCTGAACCCGAAGACTGGTTGGCGGTGTCCGCGGAAGTTGCAAGAACTGCGAAAAGCCGGACATGGCGACCCTGGCAACCCCAGGTCCTATGCTGTCAATTAGGTAGCTGTAGATTGTGGAGACGCGTTAAATGGCGCAGAACGAATCGGTTGATGTGGTACTGGTAGGCGCGGGCATCATGAGTGCCACCCTGGCCGTACTGCTCAAGGAGCTTGACCCGACCCTGAAGCTTGAGGTCGTCGAGGCGATGGACTCCGGAGCCGCGGAAAGCTCCAACCCCTGGAACAACGCAGGCACCGGCCACGCCGGCCTGTGCGAGCTGAACTACACGCCGCAGGCCGCCGATGGCAGCATCGACATCAAGAAGGCCGTGCACATCAACACCCAGTTCGAGGTTTCGCGCCAGTTCTGGGCCTACCTGAGCAAGAAGGACAACTTCGGCTCGGCGCGTGCGTTCATCAACCCTGTCCCGCACCTGAGCTACGTCGAGGGTGACAAGGGTGTTGCCTTCCTCAAGAAGCGCTTCGAGCTGCTCAAGCAGCACCATGCCTTCTCCGAGATGGAGTACACCGAAGACAAGGCCGTGATGAACGACTGGATGCCGCTGATGATGCCTGGCCGCCCTGCCGACCAGCACATCGCCGCGACCCGCGTGGCCAAAGGCACCGACGTCAACTTCGGCGCCCTGACCCTGAAGCTGCTGAAGCTGCTGGGTGACGCGCCGGACGCGCAGGTCAAATACAGCAAGAAGGTCGTCGGCCTGCGCCGTAACGGCAGCGGTTGGACCGTCAGCATCAAGGACGTCAACAGCGGCGGCAGCCGTGAAGTGGACGCCCGCTTCGTGTTCCTGGGCGCCGGCGGCGCGGCCCTGCCGCTGCTGCAGATGTCCGGCATCCCGGAGAGCAAAGGTTTTGGCGGCTTCCCGGTCAGCGGCCAGTGGCTGCGCTGCGACAACCCGGAAATCGTCAAGCAGCACCAGGCCAAGGTTTACAGCCAGGCCGCCGTGGGTGCGCCACCGATGTCGGTACCGCACCTGGACACCCGGGTTGTAGACGGCAAGACTTCGCTGCTGTTCGGCCCTTATGCCGGCTTTACCACCAAGTTCCTGAAGCACGGTTCGCTGATGGACCTGCCGCTGTCGGTACGCATGGGCAATATCGGCCCGATGCTGGCCGTGGCCCGCGACAACATGGACCTGACCAAGTACCTGGTCAGCGAAGTGATGCAGTCGATGGAACAGCGCCTGGAAGCCCTGCGGCGCTTCTACCCGCAGGCCAAGGCCGAAGACTGGCGCCTGGAAGTCGCAGGTCAGCGCGTGCAAATCATCAAGAAAGACCCGAAGAAAGGCGGCGTGCTGCAATTCGGCACCGAGCTGGTCTCGGCGCAGGACGGCAGCCTGGCTGCACTGCTCGGCGCCTCGCCAGGTGCCTCGGTGACCGTTTCGATCATGCTGGAACTGATCGAGCGTTGCTTCCCTGAGCAGGCCAAAGGGGCCTGGGCCGACAAACTCAAGGAAATCTTCCCCGCACGCGAGAAGACCCTGGCGACCGATGCTGCCCTGTACCGCAAGATCAGTGCAGATAACGACGCGGCACTGGACCTGGTGGAAAGCAGCCCGGCAGCCAAGCATTACGCCTGACTGGCCCGGTAACGAAAAAACGCCCTTCGGGGTAATGCCAGTCAGTTAAGTAATTGGGGGCCGCTTTGCGGCCCTTCGCGGGCACGCCCGCTCCCACAGGGGTCACGCATTTATTGAGTGCAGCGCCAAACGTGTGGGAGCGGGCGCGCCCGCGAAGGGCTGCAAAGCAGCCCCAATAACGCTTAAAGGCCATAACCCACCGGGGCGTTTTTTTGCGTGGGTTTTTTTGGTGCAGTGTTGGTCCGCG
>NZ_BLJG01000135.1 GCF_009932375.1 Pseudomonas juntendi | reverse complement strand
TTGCAGCTTGCGATGCAACATCGAAACATTGCTTCCTTTCGCCACAAACCCTGTTTGGGTCGCTGAAAGAAGGGCCAGAACTTTATCAGCTTCGGCTTTGCTTGGGAAGGCCCCAAACACACAGCTTCCAGTGCCGGTTAATCGAGCTTCGGTGAATTTTCCCAGTGAATTCAATGCGTTTCGAACTTCTGGGTAATTCTGCTCTACCACCGGTTGGCAGTCATTTCGACTGTTTCCCTTGGGAACGGGGCGCATCTTAAGGGGCAGTGAATCACGTGTCAACTGCGGATGTGAAAAAATTTCTGCTGTGCTGACAGACACTTGCGGCACCAGCACGACATACCAGGGTTCTTCCGGGTCGACCGGGGTCAGCTGTTCGCCCACGCCCTGGGC
>NZ_BLJG01000134.1 GCF_009932375.1 Pseudomonas juntendi | reverse complement strand
GCTCGATCTCACAGGCGCTAAAGATGCTGCGGCTACCCTTGCCAGAAACCATAGAATCTCCCACAGGTACGGCGCTGTTTCTGATCCTGCACCGTTGTTGTGGCAGCCTGGCTTGCCGGCGCTGGGCCGCTCAGCGGCCCCCGGGCTTGCAGTCAGACGCGGAACTGGCTGACCAGCGTCTGCAACTGCCCACCCAGGCGCGCCAGTTCGACGCTGGACGCTGCCGTTTCATTGCTGGCCGCCGCCGTCTGCTCAGACACATCGCGCACATTGAGGATGCTGCGGCTGATCTCCTCGGCCACCGCACTCTGCTGCTCTGCGGCCGCGGCAATCTGCTGGTTCATCGACTGAATGCCCGACACCGTGCTGGTAATGCTCTCCAGCGAGGCCCCGGCCTTGCGCGCCAGTTCCACGCTGCTGTCGGTCAGGGTGCGGCTGCCTTGCATGGCGCTGGCCACTTGCTGGGTACCCTGCTGCAGGCCAGCAATGAGCTCTTCGATTTCTTCGGTGGACTTTTGCGTACGCTGCGCCAGGCCGCGGACTTCATCGGCCACCACGGCGAAGCCGCGCCCGGCTTCACCCGCCCGCGCCGCCTCGATCGCTGCGTTGAGCGCCAGCAAGTTGGTCTGTTGAGCCACCGACTTGATCACGTCGATCACGCTGCCGATCTTGTGGCTTTCGTGTTGCAGCAGGCTCATGGCTTCAGTGGAGCGGTGCATGTCCTGGGCCAGGCGCTCGATCTGGCCGATCGCTTCACCGACCACACGGTCGCCGGCGCGGGCTTGCTCGTCGGCACCGGTGGCGGCGTGCGAAGCCTGTTCGGCATTGCGCGCCACTTCTTGCACGGTGGCGGCCATTTCGTGCATGGCGGTGGCCACCTGGTCGGTTTCGACCTTCTGGCTATTGGCCCCGGCACTGGTCTGTTCGGTCACTGCCGACAGTTCTTCGGCAGCGCTGGCGATCTGGGTCACGCCGTCGCGGATGCCGCTGATCAGCTCGCGCAAGGTGGTACCCATGCGCGCGATGCCTTGCTGCAGCACGCCCAATTCGTCGCGGCGGGTAACGCGCAGTTGCTGGGTCAGGTCGCCACTGGCGATCTTTTCCACCGCCAGCAGCGTTTCGCGCAACGGGCGGGTGATCTGCCGGGTGATCAACACCGCCCCCAGCACGCCGACCAGCAACGCCAGCAGCGTGGCGATGGCCTGCAGGCTGCGGGCCTGGCTGCTTTCGACATCGCGACGCTGCAGCTGGATCTGGTACAGCGCATCGCTGCGCTTGACGATATCGGCACCCTGTACGGTCATTTCCGCACGCGCGGTGGTGATGCTGGCGACCGCATCGCGGAACTGGCGTACGGCATCACGGTAGGCCCGTACCGCGCTTTCCAGTTGCTGCAGGCGTGTGCTTTCACCCGGCATCTGGCCTTTGAGGTTGTCGACATTGGCCAGTGCCGCATCCAGCTGGCGCAGGGCGGCCTGCTCGTTGCTGGCACTGTTGTCGGCAATGTAGCCGCGCACGTCGATGCGCACCTGCAGCAACTGCTGGCGCGCCTGGCTGATCAGTTGGTACTGGGCCAGGCGCACGCTGTCGGCTTCCGGGCGGGCCATGACTTCCTGACTGAGCAGGTCCATGGCCTGGTCGGCGCCGGCGGCCGAGCTGTCCATGGTGCTACGCGCTGCGCGCGTGGCGTCGTAGCCTTGGCGCATCTTGTTCAGCGATAGCTTGTAGGCGCTGATGGTTTCCCCCAGCTCACCCAGCAGCTTGACGTTCTCGGGGCTTTTGAAGGTACTGGCCAGGTAGGCCTGCTGCTTGCTGAAGGCGTTCAGCTTGGCCTGGGTGTTGGCGGCCGCGGCATCGTCGCCATTGGCGATCATGTACTGCAGGCGGGCCACGCGCAGGTCGGTCAGGTCTTTGTTCAACTGGCCGATGTCGCTCATCCAGTTGCTACGGTCGATCAGGCTGCCCAGGCTGGTCCAGCCAGTCAGGGCCAGCAGGCCGGTGAGGACAAGCACTAGGCCGAAGCCCAGGCCGAGTTTGAGGTTGACGCTGATGTTGGCAAACCAGCTGTTCATGCACGCACTCCAGAAATAGTTTTCGCTCTTTTGATGTTCGATCGCCAGGCGTTATTGTTCTGGATGCCCGCTGATTCATGCAGGGGTTATCGGCAATGCTGCGGGAAGCTGAAACGCTTTTTCAGCAAAAAAAGCGTGCGGGTTTTTGTAGGCGCGGCCTTGCCGGTGCGCCGGACCGGTGGGAAAGGGCCGCGAAGCGGCCGCAGGGTTCCAGCGCTGACGCAGCAGCCTGTTGGCGAGGTGTCAGAGGCTACGGGCACTGAAGGTATCGCAGCGGTCCACTTCACCTTCGGCAAACCCGGTCTTGAACCAGCGCACGCGCTGGGCCGAGGTGCCATGGGTAAAGGAGTCCGGCACCACACGGCCGCGCCCTTGCTGTTGCAGCCGGTCATCGCCAATGGCGTTGGCGGCGTTCAGCGCCTCCTCTACATCGCCCGGCTCCAGCCAGTTCAAGCGCTTCTGTGCCTGGTAGGCCCAGACACCCGCCAGGCAGTCCGCCTGCAGTTCCTGGCGTACCAGCAACCCATTGTCGCCCTCCATGCGCTGGCCACTGCGGCGGGCGGCGTCGACCTTGGCCGAAACCCCCAGCAAGGTCTGTACGTGGTGGCCAATTTCGTGGGCGATGACGTAGGCCTGGGCAAAGTCGCCGGCCGCGGCGAAACGGGTTTCCATTTCGCGGAAGAACGACATGTCCAGGTACACGCGCTGGTCGGCCGGGCAATAGAACGGCCCCACGGCCGCAGAGGCAGCGCCGCAGGCCGAATTGACCTGGCCACTGAACAGCACCAGCTTGGGGTCGCGGTACTGTTTGCCTGCTTCGGCAAACAATGCCTTCCAAGTGTCCTCGGTATCGCCCAGGATCGAGGCCACGAACTGGGCCTGCTCATCGCTGGCCGGTGGCGCCTTGGCGCCAGCACCGCTTGGCGCGGTCTGGGTCTGCTGCTGCTCCACCTGGCCGGCCAACTGGCCGAGGATCTGCAGCGGGTCCTGCCCGGTCAACCAGCCGATGCCGACGATCAGCAGGATCGCCCCCAAGCCCAGGCCCTTGCCGCCGCCAAAGCGCATGCCGCCCCCACCGCCACCTTCGCCCCGGGCATCGACTACGTTGTCGCTGCGTCGGCCTTTTCGCCATTCCATGAGTGCTCTCCCGAGCGTGAAACAAGAAGTAAAAGATTAGTTCACGACAGCAGCGGGTGTCAGGTCCAGGTGGTCATGCATAACCAAATGGATATGTTTGACGTGCCTCATTTCAATATTCACCGCGCGCGACATGCCGGAAACTGTATGTAGGAGCGGGCTTGCCCGCGAAGGGTTCAATAAGCCCGCCTGTGCATCTCCATAATTCCAAGAGAGGAAACCGGCATGCCCGCCCAGGACAACAGCCGCTTCGTGATCCGTGATCGCAACTGGCACCCCAAAGCCCTCACCCCCGACTACAAGACCTCCGTCGCCCGCTCGCCGCGCCAGGCGCTGGTCAGCATTCCGCAGTCGATCAGCGAAACCACCGGCCCGGATTTTTCCCACCTGGGCTTCGGTGCCCATGACCATGACCTGCTGCTGAATTTCAACAACGGTGGCCTGCCGATCGGTGAGCGCATCATCGTTGCCGGCCGCGTTGTCGACCAGTACGGCAAGCCTGTGGCCAATACCCTGGTGGAAATGTGGCAAGCCAACGCCGGTGGCCGCTACCGCCACAAGAACGACCGCTACCTGGCACCGCTGGACCCCAACTTCGGCGGTGTCGGCCGCTGCCTGACCGACCGTGACGGCTACTACAGCTTCCGCACCATCAAGCCGGGCCCGTACCCGTGGCGCAACGGCCCGAACGACTGGCGCCCGGCGCACATCCACTTCGCCATCAGCGGTCCGTCGATCGCCACCAAGCTGATCACCCAGCTGTACTTCGAAGGCGACCCGCTGATCCCGATGTGCCCGATCGTCAAGTCGATCGCCAACCCGCAAGCTGTGCAGCAGTTGATTGCCAAGCTCGACATGAGCAACGCCAACCCGATGGACTGCCTGGCCTACCGCTTCGACATCGTGCTGCGCGGCCAGCGCAAGACCCACTTCGAAAACTGCTGAGGACCCCGCCATGCCAATCGAACTGCTGCCGGAAACCCCTTCGCAGACTGCCGGCCCCTACGTGCACATCGGCCTGGCCCTGGAAGCGGCCGGCAACCCTACCCGTGACCAGGAAATCTGGAACCGCCTGGCCAAGCCCGACGCCCCGGGTGAGCACATTCAGCTGATCGGCCATGTCTACGACGGCAACGGCCACCTGGTGCGCGACTCGTTCCTGGAAGTGTGGCAAGCCGACGCTAACGGCGAGTACCAGGATGCCTACAACCTGGAAAACGCGTTCAACAGCTTCGGCCGCACCGCCACCACCTTCGACGCCGGTGAGTGGACGCTGTACACGGTCAAGCCCGGCGTGGTGAACAATGCCGCTGGCGTACCGATGGCGCCGCACATCAACATCAGCCTGTTTGCCCGTGGCATCAACATCCACCTGCACACGCGCCTGTATTTCGATGATGAAGCGCCGCTCAATGCCAAGTGCCCGGTGCTCAACCTGATCGAGCAGCCGCAGCGGCGCGAGACGCTGATTGCCAAGCGCTGTGAAGTGGACGGGAAAACGGCGTATCGCTTTGATATCCGTATTCAGGGCGAAGGCGAGACGGTGTTCTTCGACTTTTGATGTAGACGTCGGGGCCGCCAAGCGGCCCCGATGCCTCAGCCTGCAACGGGTTTGAGGTCGAACGTACCGGCCTGATGTTGAAACAGCAGGCAATCGGCAGCCGCCGTGCAGCCACTTTCATGTATCAACCCGGCCGGCAGATTGTAATAGGCGCCTGCCGGATACTCGATGCGCTTGCCGTCGATCACCGCATAGAAGGTCCCCTTCAGGACGACCGTTGGCAGTGCCTGGCTGTGCTGGTGCAGGCCGTTGTCGGTGCCTTTGCTGAATTTCACATAGGCCGAGTAGGGCCCCTTGCCGAAGATATCGCCTTCAACGTTGGCGAAGCTGACAGCGCCATTGGTATTGGGCACGGCCTGCCAATTCAAGGCCGTGTGGTCGGTAACTGAAACGAGTGGTTGTGCCGCGTTGGCGCCGACTGCCAAGGTGCCGAGTGCCAACGCTGCGATGAATGCCTGCACTGCTTTCATGCTGGAGTACCTTTGTTGAGTGATGATCAACAAAAGGCTAACTCACCGTTCAGGGCACAAATACGGGCAGAACCAGCCATGACTTGTGTCAATCGCGCACAAATCAATATTCCCATCTCGCTTGTGAATAGTACGCCTGTACGTAATCCAGCAATGCTCGCACCTTGGGCGGCAGGTAGCGGTTCTGTGGATAAACCGCGTAAAGCGTGCGCGCTGGCAGTTTCCAGCCTTCCAGCACCGGTACCAGCCGCCCGTTCAGCAGGGCATCGTGGACGATGAAGCGGTCGAAGCTGGCGATGCCGAGGGCGCCTATGGCGGCAGCGCGCAGGGCCATCGGCGAATTCGCACTCAGGCGTCGGGGCATGAGGATGTCGCGCTGTTCGCCTTGGTTGTTGGTCAGTTGCAGGCGCTGTGGGTGCGGTAGCTGGCTATAGCCGAGCAGGGGGTGGCCAGTGAGTTCGTCGGGCGTAGCCGGTGTGCCGTGTCGCTGCAGATAACCCGGGGCTGCTACCAGCAACACTTCGCTGCCCGTCAGCCGGCGCGCCACCAGGCTGGAGTTCGGTAACTGGTCGGTGACCCGCAAGCACACATCAATTTCCGCCTCGAGAAGGTCGACGAAGCGGTCGCTGCAGTGCAGCTCGATCTGCAACAGGGGATGGCGCTCGACGAAATCCGGTAGCCAGCGACCCAGCTCCAGTTCACCAAAGGCTGTGGCCACGCCCAGGCGCAAGGTGCCGGTGGGCTGTTGCTGATGCTCCGACAACTCCAGGCTCATCGCCTGCATCTGTTCGAGAATCTGCACGCAATGGCGATAGAACAATGCACCGGCTTCGGTGAGGTGCAAGCGGCGCGTGGTTCGGGTGAGCAATTGCGCGCCGAGGTGGCGTTCAAGCTGCTTTACCTGGCGTGACAGGACGGTATGCGAGACCCCCGCCTGACTGGCAGCGGCGCTGAAACTGCCGAGATCGACCACCCGGCGGAAAGACTGCATGGCACTGAACTGGTCCATCGGCATCACTCTCCTGGCAAGCTGCGCTGGGGCCAGCCAGGCCCCAGTGCAGCGCGGATCAGCGCCGGACCAGCAGCACGCCGCTTTCCATATGGTGCGTGTACGGGAATTGATCGAACAGCGCGCAGCGTTCGATACGGTGGGTATCTTGCAACTGAGCGATGTTCTGCGCCAGCGTTTCCGGGTTGCACGAGATGTACAGGATCCGCTCGAAACGCCGGGTCAACTCGCAGGTATCCGGGTCCATACCCGCACGCGGCGGGTCGACGAACACCGTACCGAAGTCATAGGCTTTCAGGTCAATGCCTTCCAGCCGGCGGAACGGCCGCACCTCGTTCAGCGCCTGGGTCAGCTCTTCAGCCGACAAGCGCACCAGCCGCACGTTATCCACAGCGTTTTCGTCGAGGTTGCTCAACGCGGCATTGACCGACGTCTTGCTGATCTCGGTGGCCAGCACCTGGCGCACGCGGGTGGCCAGTGGCAGGGTGAAATTGCCGTTGCCGCAATACAGCTCCAGCAGGTCGTCCTCACGCTCGCCCATTGCCTCGAACGCCCAGCTCAGCATCTTCTGGTTCACGGCACCGTTAGGCTGGGTGAACGCGCCTTCTGGCTGGCGATAGCTGAACACACGGCCAGCCACATCGAGTTTTTCCACCGCGTAGTCGCGGCCGATCACCAGGCGCTTGCCTTTGGAGCGGCCAATCACGCTCACGCCCAGCGCCTCGGACAGCTGCCGTGCAGCCACTTCCCAGGCCTCATCCAGCGGGCGGTGGTAGCACAGGGTAATCATGGCGTCGCCAGCCAGGGTGGTAAGGAACTCCACCTGGAACAGGCGGTTGCCCAGCGCTTCGCTGGCCTGCCAGGCTGCCTTCAGGCGCGGCATCAGTTCGTTGATGTGCAGGCTGGCAATCGGGAAGTCGTCGATCAGGATCGCCTTGTGCTTCTCGCCCGGGGCGAACATGGCGTAGTGGCGCTGGCCATCCTCGCGCCACAGGCGGAACTCGGCGCGCAGGCGGTAGTGCTCGCGTGGCGAGTCGAAAACAGCCGGCTCTGGTGCGCCGAACGGTGCCAGCAGCTCGCGCAGCCGGGCGACCTTGGCGTCCAGCTGGGTGGCGTAGGAGGAGGGGTCGAAAGCAGCACTCATGCGTTGAACCAGCCCAGCTTGATGACGAACAGGATGGAAAGGATCACCAGCGCCGGGTTCAGGTCGCGGTAGCGGCCGGAAATCAGCTTGACTGCAGTCCAGGCGATGAAGCCGAAGGCAATACCGTTGGCGATCGAGTAGGTCAGCGGCATGGCCAGGGCAGTCACCACCACCGGTGCGGCTTCGGTCACGTCGTCCCAGTTTATCTCCGCCAGGCCCGAGGCCATCAGCACCGCCACGAACAGCAGCGCCGGGGCCGTGGCGAAGGCCGGCACGCTGCCGGCCAACGGTGCGAAGAACAGCGCCAGCAGGAACAGTACGGCGACCACGATGGCCGTCAGGCCGGTACGGCCACCGGCGCTGACGCCGGCAGCGGATTCGATGTAGCTGGTGGTGGTCGAGGTGCCCAGCAGCGAACCGGCCATGGCCGCGGTGCTGTCAGCGATCAGCGCACGGCCCATTTTCGGCATGTGGCCGTCCTTGCCCATCAGCCCGGCGCGCTTGGCCACGCCGATCAGGGTGCCGGAGTTGTCGAACAGATCGACGAACAGGAAGGCGAAGATCACGCTTACCAGGCCCACATCCAGCGCGCCGGCGATATCCAGCTGCAGGAAGGTCGGGGCCAGCGATGGCGGCATGGAGACGATGCCGCCGAACGGCGTCACGCCCATCACGATCGCCGCGACGGTCACCGCCAGGATGCCGATCAGCACGGCGCCGCGCACTTTCAGTGCTTCCAGGCCGACAATCAGGAAGAAGCCCAGTGTGGCGAGAATCGGGGCCGGTTGCTTGAGGTCACCCAAGCCAACCAGGGTTGCCGGGTTATCGACGACGATGCCGGCATTATGCAGGGCGATCAGTGCCAGGAACAGGCCGATACCGGCGGCAATCGCCGAGCGCAGCGGCAGTGGGATGCTGTTCACGATCCATTCACGGATACGGAAGATCGACAGCAGGAAGAACATCACCGCCGACAGGAACACTGCACCCAGTGCCACCTGCCAGGTGTGGCCCATGTGCAGCACCACGGTATAGGTGAAGAACGCGTTCAGGCCCATGCCCGGGGCCAGGGCGATCGGGTAGTTGGCGATCAGGCCCATGGTGGTGGAGCCGATGGCGGCTGCCAGGCAGGTGGCGACAAAGATCGCCCCCTTGTCCATGCCGGTCTCGCCGAGGATGCTCGGGTTGACGAACAGGATGTAGGCCATGGCCAGGAAGGTGGTGACGCCCGCAAGAATCTCGGTGCGCACGTTGGTGTTGTGTGCTTTTAGTTGAAACAGCCTTTCCAGCATTCCCGCTCCCAAGGCGCCCGGCGCCACGAATATATCGACCCCAACAGCAAAGCACAGACCGTACCGCTTGCCGTGGTTTTGTGTGGGGCGGAAAAAAGCCGCGCATCATACCAGCATGCTCGGCGGTGGCCTATGGCCGTTGGGGAATGGGTTCGCTGTAGCCTGTATTGGCCCTGTGGCCGGCAACCCATCAACCGCTGTGCAACCGATCCCGCTTGGCCAGTGTAGGGAACAGTTTTATCCATACCCCGGTCACCAGCAACGTGCCCACCCCACCCATCACCACTGCCGGCACTGTGCCAAACCAGTGCGCCGTCACCCCCGACTCGAACTCGCCGAGCTGATTTGAGGCACCAATGAACAGCCCGTTCACCGCGCTCACCCGCCCGCGCATCTCATCGGGCGTTTCCAGTTGCACGAACGAACTGCGGATGACCATGCTGATCATGTCTGCCGCGCCCAGTACCACCAGCACCGCCAGCGAAAACCAGAACGAGGTGGACAGGCCGAAGGCAATGGTGGCCACGCCAAAAATACCCACTGCGGTGAACATGGTCCGCCCGACATTGCGCTCGAATGGAAAACGCGCGAGCCACAGCGACATCAGCAATGCCCCCACCGCTGGCGCCGAGCGCAACAGGCCCAGGCCCAGTGGGCCAGTGAGCAGGATGTCCTTGGCGAACACCGGCAGCAGCGCCGTGGCACCGCCCAGCAGCACAGCGAACAGGTCCAGCGAAATGGCCCCAAGAATGTCCGGGCGGCTACGAATGAAGCGGATCCCTGCCAGCAGCGACTCGATGCTCGCACGCCCACGCTGGGTAACCTGGCCGCGTGCCTGCAGGCTCAGGGTCAGGATGCAGGCGATGGCGTACAGGGCCACCGTCGGGCCATACACCCAGATGCTGCCAAATGCGTACAGAAAACCGCCCACCGCCGGGGCGACGATGGTCGCCGACTGGGTGGCCGAGGCCGAAGCGGCCACCGCCCGTGGGAACAGCCCTGGCGGTACCACGTTGGGTAGCAGCGCCTGGGTGGCTGGCATTTCGAACGAGCGCGTGGCGCCCAGCAGGAAGGCCAGGGCAAAAATCAGTTCCCGGGTAACGTTGTCGGTGGCGCTGCCCACGGCCAGCGCCAGGGCAATCAGCCCCTGCAGGCTCTGGCACAGCGCTGCGACCTTGCGCCTGTCATAGCGGTCGGCGACATGCCCGGTGTGCAGCATGAACAGCACCCGAGGGGCGAATTCGACCAGGCCTACCAGGCCCAGGTCCAGAACATTGCCGGTCAATTGGTAGAGGTGCCAGCCAATGGCCACGGTGAGCATCTGGAAGCCACTGGCGGTGAATACACGGGCCAGCCAGAAGGCCAGAAACGGGCGGTGCTGGCGCAACAACTGCGGTGCGGAATCGGACATCGGAACCCTGGAGCCTCGGCGCAGTGGAGGGGGGCGCAGCGTATCATCTGTTTGTAACAAACAGTTACTGTTTGCCCGGGTCAGCACTTTTTCGCGCGTCATGAAAGCCGGTGGGGCAACCGGTCACGCGGCAATCCACCGCACGGCCCAACCGTGCATTCAGGACTATGCTTCCTAGCAGTCGTTGATCTGGATCAATCGTTCCAGAACTAACGAATGGGCCCAGTGGGCCGGAATCCCTGCGATCGAACAGAACAATTCCAACGCGCCGTACTCGACCCAGTGGGGGCAGTGGGCGACGGTGCCACGAGCCCGTCCGCCGGATTATCTGAAGAGGAAGCACCATGTTCGGAATAGAAGCCTTAGAGCTCGCCCGAATGCAGTTCGCCTTTACCGTGTCGTTCCACATCCTGTTCCCAGCCATTACCATTGGCCTGGCCAGCTACCTGGCGGTGCTCGAAGGCCTGTGGTTGCGCACCCACAACCAGGTCTACCGCGACCTCTACCATTTCTGGTCGAAGATCTTCGCGGTGAACTTCGGCATGGGGGTGGTCTCGGGGTTGGTCATGGCTTACCAGTTCGGTACCAACTGGAGCCGCTTCTCCGACTTCGCCGGCGCGGTTACCGGCCCACTGCTCACCTACGAGGTGCTCACCGCCTTCTTCCTCGAAGCCGGTTTCCTCGGGGTCATGCTGTTCGGCTGGAATCGTGTGGGCAGAGGGCTGCACTTCTTCTCCACGCTGATGGTGGCACTGGGTACGCTGGTGTCCACGTTCTGGATCCTGGCCTCCAACAGCTGGATGCAAACCCCGCAAGGCCACGAGATCATCGATGGCCGGGTAGTGCCGGTAGACTGGCTGGCCGTGGTGTTCAACCCCTCGTTCCCGTACCGCCTGATGCACATGGCCACGGCCGCGTTCGTGTCTACTGCGTTCTTCGTCGGCGCCTCGGCGGCCTGGCACCTGCTGCGCGGGCGGGACAACCCGGCGGTGCGCAAGATGCTGTCGATGGCCATGTGGATGGCACTGATCGTCGCCCCGATCCAGGCGGTGATCGGCGACTTCCACGGCCTCAACACGCTCAAGCACCAACCGGTGAAGATCGCCGCGATCGAAGGCCACTGGGAGAACGTGCCCGGTGAGCCGACGCCGCTGATCCTTTTCGGCATTCCCGACATGCAGGCCGAAACCACCCGCTTCAAGCTTGAGATCCCGGCGCTTGGCAGCCTGATCCTGACCCACAGCCTGGACAAGCAGGTGCCGGCGATGAAGGACTTCCCGCCAGAAGACCGGCCCAACTCGACCATCGTGTTCTGGTCGTTCCGCATCATGGTCGGCCTGGGCCTGCTGATGATCTTCGTTGGCCTGTGGAGCCTCTGGCTACGCAAGCGGGGCACGCTGTACACCTCGCGGCCGTTCCTGCACATGGCAGTGTGGATGGGGCCCTCCGGGCTGGTGGCGCTGCTGGCCGGCTGGTTCACCACTGAAATTGGCCGCCAGCCCTGGGTGGTTTACGGCCTGCTGCGCACCGCAGACGGGGTGTCCAACCACAGCTATGCGCAGCTTGGCTTTACCCTGGTGGCGTTCGTGGTGGTGTATTTCGCCCTGTTCGGCACCGGCCTTGGCTACATGCTGCGCCTGGTGCGCAAGGGCCCGCAGACCGGTGAGGGTGATGAAATCAACCCAGGTGGCCCCGGCACCAAACGCACCCCGGCGCGGCCGCTGTCCGCCGCCGATGATGGCCACGAGGCCAACACCGCCAGCCTGAACAAGGGGAACTGAGCCATGGGTATCGACCTTCCGCTGATCTGGGCGGTGATCATCATCTTCGGCGTGATGATGTACGTAGTGATGGATGGTTTCGACCTGGGCATCGGCATGCTTTTCCCGTTCGTAAAGGGCGAGCATGACCGTGATGTGATGATGAACACCGTCGCCCCGGTGTGGGACGGCAACGAAACCTGGCTGGTGCTCGGGGGGGCCGGGCTGTTCGGGGCCTTCCCGATGGCCTACTCGGTAGTGCTCGAAGCGTTGTACTTGCCATTGATCCTGATGCTGATCGGCTTGATCTTCCGGGGGGTGGCCTTTGAATTCCGCTTCAAGGCCACCGCCCGCAAGCGGCACATCTGGGACAAGGCATTCATCTGGGGTTCGCTGATCGCCACCTTCTTCCAGGGTGTGGCGCTGGGCGCGTTCCTGGAAGGGTTCAAGGTGGTCGACCGGCATTTTGCCGGGGGCACCCTCGACTGGTTTACCCCGTTCAGCCTGTTCTGCGGGGTGGGGCTGATCGTGGCCTACACGCTGCTGGGTTGCACCTGGTTGATCATGAAAACCGAAGGGCCGCTGCAGCAGAAAATGCACGAAATCGCCCGGCCCTTGGCGCTGGTGCTGCTGGTGGTGATCGGTATCGTCAGCCTGTGGACGCCGATTGCCTACCCGCAGATCGCCGACCGCTGGTTCAGCATGCCTAACCTGCTGTGGTTCATGCCGGTGCCGTTGCTGGTGCTGGTAACGTTCTATGGCTTGCTCAAGGCCGTGGCCCGCAACGCGCACTACACGCCGTTCCTGCTCACGCTGGTGCTGATATTCCTTGGCTACAGCGGCTTGGGCATCAGCCTGTGGCCGAACATCATCCCGCCGTCGATCTCGATCTGGGATGCCGCAGCGCCAGCACAAAGCCAGGGCTTCATGCTGGTTGGCACCCTGTTCATCCTGCCGTTCATCCTCGGGTATACCTTCTGGAGCTACTACGTGTTCCGCGGCAAGGTGACCCATGACGACGGCTACCACTAGGAGGCCCGCATGATGACTGGCAAGCATGGCCTGGAAGAAAAGAAACCGCTGTGGCAGCGGCTGGGTTGGCTGGTGCTGATCTGGGCGTTGAGCGTGGCCGCACTGGGTGTGGCGGCCTGGGTGATGCGCTTGTTCATGGGGGCTGCTGGCCTGACCACCCATTGAGGTAAGCCTGCTTTGGCCCTATCGCCGGCAAGCCAGCTCCCACAGGGATCGCATCAGGGCTGACAGGTGTTTGCCACAAGGTATGCAGCGCCTGTTAGAGCGAGCGCCGCCCGCGCGGCGCAATCGCGAGCTGCGCTCGCTCCTACGTTTGTTTCGGGCCAATTATTCCTGTGGGATTTGCGCGCGAACGCCTTGGTGCATGCCTCAATATCGCGCCGTACAAACAAGGCGGCCGTGCG
>NZ_BLJG01000133.1 GCF_009932375.1 Pseudomonas juntendi | reverse complement strand
TGGCGTTCCACGTGACCAGTGTGCGCTCGCGCTCGGCGGCCGCCAGCAATGGCAGTTCGGCCACCGGTTGGTGCGGTTGCTCGACGATGCCTTGCAACAGGTTGATGAAGTGGGTGGACAGCCGCTCGATGGTCGAGCGCTCGAACAGGTCGGTGTCGTATGCCAGGGAAACCATCAGCCCCTGCGCGGTCTCGCTGGTATCCAGCACCAGGTCGAACTGCGCCGTGGCACTGTCCCAATGCAGCGGCTCGACACGCAGTTCACCCCAGTTCCGCTCGGCGCGCGCAGCGTACTGGTGGTTGAACAGCACCTGGAACACGGGGCTGTGGCTCAGGTTGCGTTCCGGTGCCAGGGCCTCGACCAGTTGCTCGAACGGCAGGTCCTGGTGGGCCTGGGCCTGCAGCGCCGCCTGCCGGGTCTGGCGCAACAGGACGTCAAAGCCCTGCCCGCCATCGACTTCGGCACGCAGCACCTGGGTATTGACGAAGAAACCGATCAGCCGCTCGGTTTCAGCCCGGGT
Organism: Pseudomonas juntendi; assembly: GCF_009932375.1. Taxonomy (GTDB): domain Bacteria; phylum Pseudomonadota; class Gammaproteobacteria; order Pseudomonadales; family Pseudomonadaceae; genus Aquipseudomonas; species Aquipseudomonas juntendi. The sequence continues at coordinate 11,341 of NZ_BLJG01000133.1, read as the reverse complement.
GCGGTTGGCCACCGGTACGCCGACGCGGATGTCGGCCTGGCCGCTGTAGCGGTGCAGCAAGGCCTGGAACGCTGCCAGCAGCAACATGAACAAGGAAGCATCCTGAGTCTTGGCCAGCTGTCGCAGGCCGTGGCTCAGTTCAGCCTCGAGCGGGAAGTCCAGGCGCGCACCACGCAAGCGCCGTTGGGCCGGGCGTGGCCGGTCGAACGGCAGCTCGAGCACGACCTGCTCGCCGCCCAGCTGCGCCAGCCAGTAATCGAGCTGGCGGGCACGCTCGCCACCGTCCAGCCACTGACGCTGCCAGGCCGCGTAGTCGGCGTACTGCACAGGCAACGGTGCACAGTGCTCGCCGTGGTAGCCGTGCAGCAGCTCTTCGACCAGCACCTCCAGGGAGGCGCCGTCGGAAACGATATGGTGCTGGACGATGACCAGCACATGGTCCTGCTCGCCCATGGCCAGCAACTTGACCCGCAGCAACGGCCCTCGTACCAGGTCGAACGGCGCCCGCACCTGGGCATCGACCCAGGCCTCCAGCGCCGCATCGTCCAGCTCGCCTGGGTGCTCGATCACGATGGGCAGCGCCAGGTGCGGATGAATATGCTGCCGCAGCTCCCCCGTGGCGTCATCGAAGGTGGTGCGCAATGGCTCGTGCCGGGCGATGACCTGGTCGAATGCCGACTGCAACGCCGGCAACTCGAGCGGCCCCCGCACACGCAACGCCGCCGGAACGTTGTAGGCGGCGCTCTGTGGGTCCAGCCGCCAGAGGAACCACTGCCGCTCCTGGGCATAGGACACGGCCATCGCAGGCGTGCGCGGCAATACCGCAATCGCCGCGGCCGCCCCCTGGCCCAGTGCGGCGCAACGGTCGGCGAAGGCCCCCAGGGTCGGCTGCTCGAACAGCTGCCGCAGGGGCACTTCGAGCCCGAGCCCTTGGCGAATGCGCGCGATGACCTCGGTCGCCAGCAACGAGTGGCCACCGAGGCTGAAGAAACTGTCGGCAAGGCCGACGCGCTCGACCTGCAGGGCTTGCGCCCAGATCGTCGCCAGTTGTGCTTGCAACGGCGTGCGCGGCGCTTCGTAGACCTGCTGGGCGGCACTGAAGTCCGGCGCCGGCAAAGCCGCGCGGTTCAGCTTGCCGTTGTTGTTCAACGGCAGCCGTTCCAGCACCAGCAGGTGGGCGGGAATCATGTAGTCAGGCAGCGCCTGGCCCAAGGCAGCCCGTACGCCCTGTAGCCAGTCAGCCGACGGCGTGGCCTGAGCAGCGACCAGGTAGGCCACCAGTTGCGGCCCGGTCGGCCCGGCGAGGGCCAGCACCGCCGCCTCGCGCACCGACGCCAACCCTTGCAGGCAGGCCTCGATCTCGCCCATCTCGATGCGCATGCCGCGAATCTTCACCTGATGATCGATACGCCCTACGTACTCCAGGACCCCGGCCTGGGTATAGCGCGCCAGGTCGCCGCTGCGGTACAGGCGTGCGCCAGGCTGTTCGGCGAAGGGATCCGGCAGGAAACGCTCGGCGGTCAACGCCGGGCGGTCGAAGTATTGCTGCGCCAGGCAGCTCGGTGCACCGATGCACAGCTCGCCGACGCCATCGCTGGGCAACAGCTGGCCGGCACAATCCAGCACATACAGCGAGCGGCCTGCGATGGCGTGGCCGATGGGCACGCCATACGCGTCCTGCGCATCTTCGAGGCGGCAGTCATGCACGCTGGAGACTACTGTCGCCTCGGTCGGGCCATAGGTGTTGACCAGGCTGAGCCCGCCCAGCCCCGCCGCATGCCACAGGCGCAGCCCTTCCACCGACATGGCCTCGCCGCCCACGTGCACCTGACGCAGCTTGCCCAGGCCCTGGCCCGGCCGCGCCGCGCAAGTCTTGGCCAGCATGTGCCAGTAGGCGGCCGGCAGGTCGGCCAGGGTCACGCCCTGCTCGACAATCAACCGCGCCAACTGATCGGCGTCCCACAGTTCCTCGCCACGCATGATCAACGCGGCGCCGACGCACAGCGGCGGATAGCATTGCTCGACGAAGCCGTCGAAACTGAAAGTGGCGAACTGCAGCACCCGGTCGTCGCGCTCAAGGCGGGAGTAGCCGGTGGCGCTGTAGCTGAACTCGCGCAGGGCCGCATGGCTGATCGCCACCCCCTTCGGGCGGCCGGTGGAACCGGAGGTGTAGATGACATAGGCGAGCTGCTCGGCGGCGACCTGCACATCCGGGTCGTGGTCGCCACAGTGCGCGGCCTGCTCGCCCAACACCCCCAGTTCCAGGCGACGCAGCCCCGCCGGCAGCGCCAACTCGACCAGCAGGCCGTCGTCGCACAACAACAGGTCCAAGCGGCTGTCCTCGATCATGTAGGCCAGCCGTTCATGTGGATACTGCGGGTCCAGCGGCACATAGGTCGCGCCGCTCTTGAGCACGGCAAGCAGACTGACGATCAGCTGCGGGCCACGGCGCAAGGCCAGGCCGACACGCTGGCCGGGGCGTACGCCCTTGGCGATCAGTGCATGCGCCAGGCGATTGGCCTGGCCATCGAGCTGGCCATAGCTCAGGCGCAGCTCGCCACATTGCAAGGCCAAGGCCTGTGGCTGGCGCGCGGCCTGTGCCGCGATACGCTGGTGAACCAGTTCCTGGCTCGGCAACGCCAGTGCGCGGCCTTGGCTGAAGCCAAGCACCTGGGCCTGCCCCTTATCGTCAAGCAGGCCCAGCGCGCCTGACGGCGCGGCCGGGGTGGCGACCATCTGCGCCAGCACCTGGCGGAGCCCGGCGCACAGCTGAGCCACCTGCTCTGCCGCGAACAGCGCAGGGTCGTAGCCGAACGCCAGGCTGACCCCATCGCCGAGCTCGATGCCGATGGTCAGCGGGTAGTGGGTGCGCTCGTGATTGCTCACCGCGCCGAAACGCAGGCCGGCAGGCGCGCCCTGGCGCAGCGCCTCGGCCACCGGGAAGTTCTCGAACACCAGCAGGCTGTCGAACAGCGCCGCGCCCTGCTGGCCAGCCCACCCTTGAATGGCATACAGCGGCACATGCTCGAATTCACGCAGGCTCAGGTTGAAGTCCTGCACGTCGGCCAGGTAACCGGCCACCTGACGATCGGGCGCGACATCGATCAGCACCGGCAAGGTATTGATGAACAACCCGAGCTGGCCGTCGATGCCCGGCAGTGGCGCCGAACGCCCGGACACCGTGGCGCCGAAGGCCACGCAGGCTTGCCCGGTCAGGCGCTGTAGCACCAGGCCCCAGGCCGCCTGGAACAGCGTGTTCAAGGTCACCTTGTGGTGACGGGCAAAACGCTCCAGCTCGGCGGCCTGCGCGGCGTCGAGGCGGGCCAGGTACTCACCCTCGCCTTGCGCGTCGGCGGGGCGACGCAGGGCCTGGGCGAGCAGCGTCGGCGCCTGCAAGGCGCCGAGACGGGCTTTCCAGAAACGCTCGCCGGCACTGGCGTCCTGGCGTTGCAGCCACGCCAGGTAATCATGAAAACGGCCGGCCGGCGCCGACATGCGCTCGCCGGCGTAGTGCTGGACCACCTCGGCCAGGAGCTGGGCATTGCTCCAGCCATCCAGGAGGATGTGGTGGCAGGTGAAGACCAGGTGCCAGTCGTCGGGCCCGGTACGCACCAGCAGCAGCCTGAACAAGGGTGCGCGGGCCAGGTCGAAACCCGCCTCGTGCTCGGCCCGGGCCAGTGCATCGAGGTCTGCCGCAGGTTCATCGACGATGCGCAGTGGCAGTGGCAACTGTCGCTGGACGATCTGGTGGGCACTGTCCAGGCCCTGCCAGTGGATGCTGCTGCGCAGGATATCGTGACGCGCCAGGGCAGCCTGCCAGGCCTCGCCGAAGCGTTCCAGGTCCAGGCCGCCGATATCCAGGCGCAACTGGTTGATGTAGGCGCCGCCCTGGGTTTCATACAGCGAGTGGAAGAACATGCCCTGCTGCATGGGCGACAGTGGGTAGAGGTCTTCGATGTTGTGGCCGGGCACCGGCAATGCATCCAGTTGCGCCTGAGTGATGCGCGCCAGCGGGAAGTCCGACGGTGACGGTTGCCCGGCGGGCACGCCCAGGCAGTGCTCGATGAGCGCCTCCAGTTCCTGGTCGTAGGCCGTGGCCAATGCCTGGACCGTGTCGGTGTCGAACATCGCCAGGCTGAAGCCCCATTGCAGCGACAGCTCGCCGTTGTACACCTGCCCTTCCAGGGTCAGCCAGTTGGCCAGCGGCGCGTCCGGGTCCTGGCCGTCGCCGCCGCGCTCGGTGGCCGGCGCCAGCAAGGCCTGGGCATCGAACTGGCTGTCGAACTGGCCCAGATAGTTGAAGGTGATGCGCGGCGGGTCAAGCGTCGCCAGGGCCTCGCGCACCGAGGCGTCACCCAGGTAACGTAGCACGCCGTAACCCATGCCTTTGTCTGGTACCGCGCGCAGCTGTTCCTTGATGGCCTTGATCGAGTCGCCATGACCGGCGCGCGGGGCCAGGCGCAGCGGATAGAGGCTGGTGAACCAGCCGACGGTGCGGGTCAGGTCGATGCCGTCGAACAGCTCTTCGCGGCCATGCCCCTCCAGCTGCACCAACGCCGCCTGGCTGCCGCTCCATTGGCAGATGACACGTGCCAGGGCCGTCAGCAGCAGGTCGTTGACCTGGGTGCGATAGGCTGCGGGCGCGACCTGCAGCAACTGCCGGGTGCGCTCGCGGGACAGGCGCGACGCCAGTTTGGCCCCATGACGGTTGCTTACCGGCGCGTCCGGCCTGTCGCACGGCAGTGCGCCATCGCCGCGTTGCGCTTGCCAGTAGGGCAATTGCCCGACGAACGCCGGCACCTGCTCGTGCAGCTGCGCAGACCAGGCCTGGTAGCTGCTGGTGCGCGGCGCCAGCGACAGCGGCTGCCCGGCCAGGCGCTGGGCATAAGCCTGCTCCAGGTCCTCCAGGAGGATACGCCAGGACACGCCGTCGACCACTAGGTGGTGAATAACCAGCAGCAGGCGCTGCTCGCCTTGCGGCAAGTCGACCAGCATGGCGCGCAATAGCGGCCCACTGCGCAGGTCGAGGCTGCGCTGGGCAGCGTCGCAGAGCGCCGTCAGCGCCTGGGCATCCGCAGCCTGGCGCTGCCACAGCTCGACCTGCGCGACCGGCGCGCCATAGTGCTGCCGCCAGCCTTCGGCGGCGGGCTCGAAGCGCAGCCGCAGGGCGTCATGGTGGTTGACCACATCGCCCAAGGCAGCGACCAGCGCCTGGGCCTGCAACGGTTGCCGGGCACCGAGCAGCAATGATTGGTTCCAGTGCTCGCGGACCGCAATGGCCTGTTCGAAGAACTGCCGCTGCACAGGGCTGAGCGCCACCTCGCCGGTGGCCGGCGCCTGCTCAACCGCCAACGATGGCTGGCGCCCGACCGCGCCGGCCAGGCCGCGCACGGTCTGGAACTGGAACAGGTCGCGCGGGCTGAACTGCAGGCCCTGGCGACGAGCGCGGCCAACCACCTGGATGGCGATGATCGAATCGCCGCCCAGCTCGAAGAAGTTGTCGTCCAGGCCAACCTCGGCCACGCCCAGCACCTCGCTCCAGACTTGCGCCAGTGTACGCTGTACATCGGTTTGCGGCGCCACGTAAGCGCCGCGCGAAGCGGCATCCGGTTGCGGCAGGGCCTTGCGGTCAAGCTTGCCGTTGGGGGTCAGCGGGAACTGCTCCAGCGGCATCAGGTGGCTGGGCACCATGAATTCCGGCAGCGCCTGCAGCAGCCAGGCCTTGAGCCCTTGCTGCCAGCCGTCTGGCATTTCGTCGAGCACCAGGTAGGCCACCAGTTGCTTGCCGTCCAGCGCCAACACCACGGCCTCGCGCACCCAGGCATGCTGGGCCAGGCGCGCCTCGATCTCGCCCAGCTCGATGCGCAGGCCACGGATTTTCACTTGATGATCGAAACGCCCCAGGTACTCGATCACGCCATCCACACGCTGGCGAACCCGGTCGCCGGTACGGTACAGGCGCTGTCCGGCCACGAAGGGGTCGGCAACGAAGCGCTCGGCGGTCAACCCCGGACGCCGGTGGTAACCACGGGCCAGGCCAATGCCACCCAGGTAGAGCTCGCCGGCAACGCCCGGCGCCACCGGCTCGAGGCCAGCATCGAGCACATAGGTACGGATGTTGGCGATGGGCTGGCCGATGGGCACGCTGTCGCGGCCTTCGTCGATGCAGGTCCAGTGCGTGACGTCGATGGCCGCCTCGGTGGGGCCGTAGAGGTTGTACAGCGCCGCCGCCGGCAGCTTGCCGAACACCTGCAGCTGCGCGTCCACCGGCAATGCCTCGCCGCTGCAGAGGATGCGTCGCAGGCTGTCGCAGGTCTCGACACCAGACTCGTGGATGAAGGCCTGGAGCATCGAGGGTACGAAATGCAGCGTGCTGACCTGATGGCGACGAATGGTCTCGATCAGGCGCGCCGGGTCCCGGTGGTCACCGGGTGCGGCCATGGCCAGCCGGGCACCCGTCATCAGCGGCCAGAAGAATTCCCAGACCGACACGTCGAAGCTGAACGGGGTCTTCTGCAGCACCGTGTCACCGGCACACAGGCCATAGGCTTCCTGCATCCAGTGCAGGCGGTTGGCCAGGGCTTCATGGCTGTTGCCGGCGCCTTTCGGCCGGCCGGTGGAGCCGGAGGTATAGATGACATAGGCCAACTGCCGTGGGTCGGTCGCCACCTGGGGCGGGCTGGCGGGCTGGTCGTCCAGCGTCAGTTGGTCCAGGGCGATGCACTGCACGTCAGCGGGCACCGGCAGGCTGCCCTGCAGCGCCTGATGGGTCAGCAGCAGGCGAATGCCGCTGTCCTCGATCATGTAGGCCAGGCGCTCCTCGGGGTATTCCGGATCCAGCGGCACGTAGGCCGCGCCGGCCTTGAGGATCGCCATCAGCCCGACGACCATTTCTACGCTGCGCAGCAGGCTGATACCCACGAGGCTGTCGGCTCCGGCGCCTTGCGCGCGGAGGAAGTGAGCCAGGCGGTTGGCGCGGGCATCGAGCTGCGCATAGCTGAGCGCGGTATCACCACAGACCAGCGCCGGGGCGTCTGGCGCACGGCGCACCTGATCCTCGAACAGCTGGTGCACGCCGCGTTCGAGCGGATAACCGCGAGCGGTGGCGTTCCAATCCTCCAGCACTGTGCGACGGCTGGCGTCATCGAGCATCGGCAACTGCCACAGCGCGCTGTGCGGCTGGCTGACAAGGGCTTGCAGCAGGGCCTGCCAGTGTGTCGCCATGCGTTCGATGGTGGCGGCCTCGAACAGGTCGCTGGCATAGGTGAAGGCGGCGTGCAGGGTGCCACCCTGCTCGTAGGTGTCCAGGCTCAGGTCGAACTGGGTGGTGCGGCTGCGCCATGCCAGGGGCGACAGTTGCAGCCCCGAGGCCAGGGTCACGGTGGCCAGGTCGGCGATCTGCGGCTGGTGGTTGTACATCACCTGGAACAGCGGTGCATGGCTTAGGCTGCGCTCGACCTTCAGCGCCTCGACCAGGCGTTCGAACGGCAGGTCCTGGTGCGCCTGGGCACCGTGTACGACCTGCTTGATGCCTTGCAGGTAGGCCAGCACCTCGAGGTGCGCGTCCGGCCGCACACGCAACACCTGGGTGTTGACGAACAACCCGATCAGCCCTTCGACTTCGGCGCGGTTGCGGTTGGCCACCGGGCTGCCGATACGCAGGTCGGCCTGGCCGGTGTAGCGCTGCAGGAGCAAGCCGAACGCGCCAAGCATGACCATGAACGGCGTAAGGTTATGCTGCCGGGCGAAGCCGCGCAGCCGCTCGGCCAAGGCCGCATCGACCGCGAACGAGCGGCGCTCGCCACTGAAGCTCGGGGTCGCCGGCCGGGCATTATCCAAGGGCAGTTCGAGCACGGGCTGCTCATCGCCCAACTGCGCCTGCCAGTACGCCAGCTGCCGCGCCAGTTCGCCGGCTTCCAGCCAGCGGCGCTGCCACAGGGCATAGTCGACGTACTGGATCGGCAGATCCGGCAGTTGCGGCGCATGGCCAGCGGCGAAGGCGTCGTAGCAGCGGCTGAACTCGTCGATCAGCACGTTCATCGACCAACCGTCGGAAACAATATGATGCAGGGTCAACAGCAGTACATGTTCCTGCTCGGCCAGGCGCAACAGACGCACCCGCAGCAGCGGCCCTTGCGCCAGGTCGAATGGACGCAAGGACTCGGCCTCGGCTTGGGCACGCACCTGCGCTTCGCACTCGGCCTCATCCCACTGACGCAGGTCGACCCGCTCGATCAAGGCCTCGCCCACCGGGCGATAGACCTGGAGCAGACTGTCGTCAGGCTGGACCTCGAATACGGTGGTCAGGCTCTGGTGACGCGCCAGCAGGCTGGCGAACGCCTGCTCCAGCGCGGACTCATCCAGTTGCCCGGTCAGACGCACCGCGCCTGGCAGGTTGTAGGCGCCGCTCTGGGGGTCCATCTGCCAAAGTACCCACATGCGCTGCTGGGCATAGGACAACCCTTGGCGGTCCGGCGCCTGGACCCCGGCCGGAATGGGGAACTGGGAAAAGTCGATGCCCTCCCTGGCCAGGGTCTCGAGGAACACGCCGCGTTTGTCCTGCGGCAGTTCAATGAAACGGCGGGCCAGTAGCAGGGACTTTTCTGCATTCATCAGATTGCTTCCGTACGAGTGAGGTATCGGGCGGGGCCCGGCTATCCCTACGAAACGGATGCAACCTGAAAAAAATTAACGCCATAGCGCCCCCCACGGCAGCTGCAGACACACCCCGGGGCAACCCCGGGCGTGGCCGACCGGCCCACAGCGAGGCGTTAATTTGCCGTTGCGGCGGCTCGTTTACCAACAAAGCCGCCCTGCAAGAGGACCTTCGCATGCCTAGCCCCTCCCGCATCACCCAGGCACTCCAGCAAGGCCTGCGCCGCCTGGTCGGCAGCCCCAGCCCGGCTGCCAGCGCCTACCGCCTGTTCGATCTGCAGCTCAAGAAACGCATCACCCTTTCCCCATCACTTGCACGCCTGGTGTTCACCGCTCCGGATGTGGCGCGGATGGCCACCATGGCCCCCGATCAACGGGTCAAGCTGTTCTTTCCCGCCCCAGATGGTTCGCTGCCTGTAGTTCCCGCCGATGCCCATTGGAAAACGGCGCACAGCGCCTTGCCGCCCGCGCAACGCCCACCCATGCGGACCTACACCATCCGCGCGCTGCGTCGGGAAGCACTGGAAGTCGATGTGGATTTCGTGCTGCATGGCGTCAACGGCCCTGCTTCGGCTTGGGCCACCCATGCCCAGGTAGGTGACCGCCTGCAGATGCTTGCGCCCAACCTGGACTATGCCGGCGACCCCGGCGGTTATGAATGGAAGCCACCCCAGGGCGTGCGCAACGTACTGCTGGTAGGTGACGAAACGGCACTGCCGGCGATTGCCGGCATTCTTGAGCAACTGGCAGGGACCCAACCCGAGCTTGCGGTGCAGGCGTTCATCGAGGTGCCGTTGCAAGCTGACTGCCTGGATCTGCGCCATGGCGATGCCACCGAACTGCATTGGCTGCCGCGTGAGCTGCTGGGCTGCGCGCATGGCCAGGCCATGCAGCATGCGGTGCGCGAACTGGCCAGCCTGCCTCAAGGGCAGGCCGCGTCGCGGGTAAAGCTGGAAGAGGTGGATATCGACACACGAATACTGTGGGAGCAGGCCAGTAGTGCCAGGAGCACATTCCATGCATGGGTCGCGGGGGAATCGGCGACAGTGATGGATATTCGCCGGTATCTGATCAAGGAGCGCGGGTTGCAACGCGCGTGCCTGACCCTGATGGGCTATTGGCGGGCCGGGCGGACCTTTGATTGACGTGAGATAGCCGGGGCACTTGGCGGCCCCGGCAATGGTTCAGACTGCCGCGCTCAACGCCTCGGCAAAACGCTGTGCAACGTCATCGATCTGCTCGCCGCTGATGATCAACGGCGGCAGAAAGCGCACCACCGCGCCATGCCGCCCACCCAGCTCCAGGATCAGCCCACGCCTGAGGCACTCGCGCTGCACCTTCGGCGCCAGGTCGCGGTTAGCCGGTGGGTGGCCCAGCGCATCGGGCTGGCCTTGCGGGTCGACCAGCTCCACACCCAGCATCAAGCCACGGCCACGGATATCACCCAACTGCGGGTAGTCCCGCTGCAGGCGCTGCAGGTGCCCACGCAACCGCAGCCCCATGGCCTCGGCATGCTCGGCCAGGCGGTGCTCGACCAGGTAATCGATTACCGCCGAACCCGCCGCCATGGCCATCTGGTTACCGCGGAAGGTGCCGGCGTGCGCCCCCGGTTTCCACGTGTCCAGCCAGTCGCGGTACACCACCACCGCCAACGGCAGGCTGCCGCCAATGGCCTTGGACAGCGTGACCACGTCCGGCACGATGCCGGCATGCTCGAAGGCGAACATCCGCCCGGTACGGGCAAAGCCGCTCTGAATCTCATCGACGATCAAGGCCACACCCGCCTGCTCGGTGATCCGGCGCACGCCCTTGAGCCATTCGATATCGGCCGGGATCACCCCGCCCTCGCCCTGCACCACCTCCAGGATGACTGCAGCCGGCAGTGGCACCCCGCTTTCCGGATCGAGCAGCAGGTTTTGCAGGTAATGCAGGTTGGCCTTGACCCCGGCCTCACCGCCCAGGCCGAACGGGCAGCGGTAGTCGTACGGGTATGGCATGAACTGCACGCCGCTGCTCAACAAGGCACCCAGCGGTTGCTTGGGACCATGGCTGCCCATCAGGCTCAGCGCCCCCTGACTCATGCCATGGTAGGCACCCTGGAAGGCCAACACGGTGCTGCGCCCGGTGGCGCTGCGCACCAGCTTGAGGGCCGCCTCCACGGCGTCGGTCCCGGTCGGGCCGCAGAACTGCACCTTGGCCTCGCGGCGCAGGGCCTCGGGCAGGATGCTGTACAGGTCCTGAACGAAGCGGTCCTTGACCGGTGTGGTCAGGTCGAGTGTGTGCAAGGGGATCTCATCGGCCAGCACACGCTGGATCGCCTCGATCACCACCGGGTGGTTATGGCCCAGCGCCAAGGTGCCGGCGCCCGCCAGGCAGTCGATGAACTGTCGGCCTTCGACGTCTTCGACGTGGATACCCCTGGCGCGCTTGAGCGCCAGCGGGATGCGCCGTGGGTAGCTGCGGGCGTTGGACTCCTGCTGTTGCTGGCGTTGCAGCAACGGTGAGTCGGTGAATTCGTACAGGACCTGCGGCACGCTGGCCGGCGGGACCTGGGCAAGGCTGGAAGCGGTGGACATGGGTAAATCCTCGCAAGCGAGCGAAAGTGCGGGTGTTCGTCGCTTGGAAAACGCTTGGGTGCCGGGAGGATTTAGCGGTTGTTACTGTATTTTATTCCTCCTGTGCCGGC
>NZ_BLJG01000132.1 GCF_009932375.1 Pseudomonas juntendi | reverse complement strand
GGTTTATGGAGCGGTTACAATGCAGTCATCTTGTTTGCATGGCCTGCCCCCGCCGCCAGACATTGGCGGCAGGGGCATAGCCTGCGGTTTACAACCCCTCCAGCTCCGCCATCAGGTCACTTAGCCGATCGACCTTGTCGTCATCCAGCGCACTGCCCTGCAGCCCCTGCACATACTCGGCCAGCTCCGCCACGGTACTGCACTCGAACATCGCCCTCAGCGGCACGTTCAACTGCAACTGCTTCTGCACCCGCGAGGCTATCTGCGTGGCCAGCAACGAGTGCCCGCCCAACTCGAAGAAGTTGTCGTGCACCCCGACCCGCTCAGCCTTGAGCACCTCGGCCCAGATACCCGCCAGTACGTCTTCCAGCTCATTGCGCGGTGCCTGGTAGGCCTGGCTGTGCTGGCCGCCGATGTCGATGGCGGGCAGGGCCTTGCGGTCCAGCTTGCCGTTGGCATTGTGCGGCAGGCTGTCGAACCAGCCCCAGTGCAACGGCACCATGTACTCCGGCAACTCGGCGCGCAGGCGTTGCTTGATCCGCTCCAGCAATTCAGCGTCCCCGGCAATGCCCTGGTGCGCAACCAGGTAACCGACCAAGTGCTTGCCATTGGCACCCTCCTGCACCCCCACGGCAGCATCGCGGATTTGTGCCTGTTCGTGCAGGCGCGCCTCGATCTCGCCCAACTCGATGCGATAACCGCGAATCTTCACCTGGTGGTCGATGCGCCCAACGTACTCCAGCACACCGTCCGGGCGCTGCCGCGCCAGGTCGCCAGTACGGTACAGGCGCTCGCCCGGCGCACCGTACGGGTGCGGGATGAAGGCCAGCGCCGTGCGCACCGGGTCGCCAACGTAGCCACGGCCAACACCGGTGCCAGCCACGCACAGTTCACCCACCGCGCCCAGCGGCACCAGGGCCTGATCGTCCCCGCACAGGTACAGGCGGTTGTTGTCGGTCGGCGTGCCGATCGGCAAATAGGCGCCTTGAGTCGAGGCGGCATCGACCCGGAAGAACGCCACGTCATCCGAGCACTCCGCCGGGCCATAGGCGTTCACCAGCCCCACCTGCGGGTAGCGCTGCAGCCACTGCGCGGCCAGCTCCGGTGGCATGGCCTCGCCGGTTGGCAGCATCCAGCGCAGGCTATCGAGCGCCTGATGGTCGTTGGCCAGCATGCCCTGGATCAGCGATGGCACGCTTTCCAGCACGGTGATGCCACTGGCCTGCACATGCGCCAGCAGGCCCTGCGGATCATGGGCGATGGCGTTCGGCACGATCTGCACGGTAGCCCCGAACAACGGCGCAGCCAGGAACTGCCACACGGAAATGTCGAAACTCTGCGACGCCGTCTGGGCTATCACATCCTGCTCGCTGAGGCCCAGGTAAGGCACCTTGCTCAGCTGGTTGTTGAGCATGCCGCGCTGCTCGACCATCACGCCTTTGGGCAGGCCGGTGGAACCTGAGGTGTAGATCACGTAGGCCAGGTTGTCCGGCCGGCTGTGAATCCCAGGGTTGTGGCTGGCGACCTGGCTGGCCTGGATTTCCTCCCACACCAGCAGTTGCGGGCGCGCCTGCGTGGGCAGCGCACTCAACAGTTGCCGCCCTTGCTCGGCACAAGCGGCGCTGCACACCAGCACCGGCGTGCGGCTGAGCTCGATGATGCTTTGCAGGCGCGCCGCTGGCAGGCCAGGGTCCAGCGGCAGGTAGCCGGCGCCGGCCTTGAAGCTGCCAACGATCATGCCCAGCAGCGGCAAGCAGCGCTCGGCCAGCAGCGCCACCGGCTGGTCGACCTTCACGCCGGCCAGGATCAGTGCGTGGCCCAGGCGGTTGGCGGCCAGGTTCAGACCGGCATAGTCGTAGGCGGCTTCCAGGCAGCGGGCAACGACACGCTGCGGGTGCGCGGCCACTTGCGCTTCGAACTGGGCAACGTAGCTTTGCTCCAGCGGATAAGCCCGTTCGGTGCTGTTGCAGTCTTCCAGCAGGAAGCGCTGTTCTTCGGCGCCCAGCAACGGCAGTTCGCTCACCTCCCCGGCAAAGCCCTCTACCAGCGCCAGCAACAGCCGCTTGAACTCGGCCAGCAGGCGCTCGACGGTCGGGTAGTCGAAGTAGCGCTGGTCGAACGACAGGTGCAGGCCCAGGTCATCGCCGGGGTAGCACACCGCCGTGAGCGGGAAGTTGGTGTGGGTACGGCCCGAGTCGGAGCTGGCGTTCAGGTGCTGCGCATGGTCGAGCACCGCGGTTTCCACCGGGGCGTTCTCGAACACGAACAAGCTGTCGAACAGCGGCTGGCCCTTGGGCAGTTGGCTGCACTCCTGGATCGCCACCAAGGGCAGGTACTCGTACTCGCGCAGCTCCATGTTGCTTCGCAGCAGGCTGTGCAACCACTGGCGCACGCTGCAACGCTCCCCGGCCAGCGGCAGGCGCACGCGCAACGCGACGCTGTTGATGAACAGGCCCACGGTGCGCTGCATCTGCGGCATGCTGACCGGGCGGCCGGCCACGGTCACGCCAAAGGCCACGTCACGCTCGCCACTGTAACGCGCCAGCAGCAGGGCCCAGGCCGCCTGGGCAAAGGTGTTGACGGTCAGCTGGTGCGCCTGCGCCAGTTCGCGCAGGCGCACGCCCTCGCTCACCTGCAAGCGGGTATGGCAGTCGCCCACGACCATGCCGCTGCCGGCATGGTCATGGCGCAATGGGCGGTCACTGGGCAGCGCCGTGGCGCGCTCGAACCCGGCCAGGTTGGCCTGCCACCAGGCCCGCGCATCGTCCAGCCCCTGGCGTTGCAGCCAGCCAATGTAGTCGCGGTAACGCGGCGGCACCGGCAACTGCGCCTGGCGGCCCTCGCCAAGCGCCTGGTAAACCTCGAAGAAGTCGTTCATCAACAGCGAGCGGCACCAGGCATCGATCAGGATGTGGTGGTTGCTCATCATGAACCAGTAGCGCTCGTCTGCCACGCGCACCAGGCGCAGGTGGAACGGTGCCTCGCTGAGCAAGGCGAAGCCCGCCTCGCGCTCCTGCTTGTGCAAGGCTTGCAGGCGTTGCTCCTGGGCAGCCTCGGCAAGCCCGCGCCAGTCCTGGTAGTCGACGGCCAGCTCGCCCGGCTTGTGAATGATCTGCAACATCGCCTCACCGCTGTTCCAGCTGAACGAGGCGCGCAGTGCTTCGTGGCGCGCCACCACGACCTGCCAGGCCTGGGCGAAGCGATCGGGGTCCAGCGTACTGTTGATGCGGTAGCGGTCCTGCATGTAGTACAGGCCGGTGCCCGGCTCCAGCAGGGTATGCAGCAGCATGCCCTCCTGCATCGGGCTCAGCGGGTACACGTCCTCGATCTGCGCTGCCGGCACCGGCAGGGCGTCGATCTGCGCTTGCGTCAGGTGCGCCAGCGGGAAATCCGAAGGGGTGAAACTCCCATTGCCCTCGGCCAGGCAATGCTCCACCAATGCCAGCAGCTCCAGGCGGTACGCTTCGGCCAGCGCGGCAATGGTCTGCCTGTCGTAGCGTTCGGCGCTGAAGGTCCAGCGCAGCTGCAGGGCGCCGCCATACACCTGGCCATCGACACTCAGCCAGTTGGGCAGCGGCGCGTCGGGGTCGTGGGCCAGGCCGGCCGGGGCATCCAGCGGCTGGAACAGCGCCGCGCTGTCGAACTGCTGGTCGAACTGGCCCAGGTAATTGAAGGTAATGCGTGCCTGCGGCAACGCCGCCATCTGCTCGCGCCCGGCGGCGTCTGCCAGGTAGCGCAGCACGCCGTAACCCAGGCCTTTGTGCGGCACCTGGCGCAGCTGCTCCTTGATGCGTTTGATCGAGCCTGCCCGCGCGGCGTCATCCTCACCGGGCACCGGGCGCAGGCTCAACGGGTAGGCATTGGTGAACCAGCCCACGCTGCGGGTCAGGTCCATATCCTCGAACAGCCCATCGCGGCCATGGCCTTCCAGCTGCACCAGCACGCTGTCGTCCCCACTCCAGCGGCACATGGCCCGCGCCAGCGCGGTCAGCAGCAGGTCGTTGACCTGCGTGTGGTAGGCAGCCGGGGCCTGTTGCAGCAACTGCCGGGTCTGCTCGGCGTTCAGGCCGGTCGTCAGGGTTAGCGCGTGGCGGTGCAGGTTACCGCCCTGCGGGTGATCGCAGGGCAGCTCACGGCGGGCACCCCCCAGTTGGCTTTGCCACCAGCCCAGCTCATCACGCAACGAATCGCTGCCGGCATAGCTGGCCAGGCGCGCGGCCCAGTCGCCCATGGCATGGGTCTTGGCGGGCAGTGGCTGGCCACGGTACAGCGCCTGCAAGTCTTCCAGCAGCACACGCCAGGACACACCATCGACCAGCAGGTGGTGAATCGCCAGCAGCAGGCGCTGGTGGCCCTGGCCGTCCGTCACCAGCAGGCCGCGCAGCAGCGGGCCCTGCTGCAGGTCGAGGCTGCGCTGCACATCGCTGTACAGCGCCTGGCAATCGGCAAAATCGGCGACGGTGGCAGCCCACAACAGCTGATCCTCAGCCGGCTGGGTGTAGGCAGCCTGCCAACGGCCCGCGGCGGCACTGAAACGCAGGCGCAGGCTGTCGTGGTGCTGCACCAGCGCGGCCAGCGCCTGCTCCAGCATGACTTTATCCAGCGGCTGGCGCAGCGCCAGCAGCAGCGCCTGGTTCCAATGCTGTGGCTGCGGCACCTCGCTGTCGAAGAACCAGTGCTGGATCGGCGTCAGGCCAACCTGGCCCTCGCGCAGCCCCTGGTCGATGCTGCTGTGCGCTTCGCTCTGCCTTACCACAGCGGCCAGCGTCTGGATGGTCTGGTGCTGGAACAGGTCGCGTGGCGTGAACTGCAGCCCGGCCTGCCGCGCCCGGCTGACCACCTGGATCGACAGGATCGAATCGCCGCCCAGTTCGAAGAAGTTGTCCTGCACCCCCACCTGGGCGACGTTGAGCACCTCGCCCCAGATCTGCGCCAGCCGGGCTTGCACGTCATCGCCAGGGGCCTGGTAGTGCTGGCGGGCGTGCTCAAGGTCCGGTAGCGGCAGGGCGCGGCGGTCGAGCTTGCCGCTGCCCATCAGCGGCAGGCTGTCGAGCAGCACCAGGTGCGCAGGCACCATGTAGTCTGGCAAGTGCTGGCGGGCCTCGGCCTTCACGGCTTCGCGCAGGCGGTGCTGCGCCTCGTTGTCGGCTGCGGCCTGCTGGCACACCAGGTAGCCCACCAGCTGCTTGCCGCCTGGCAGGTCGAGGGCCAGTACCACTGCCTCGTCGACATCGGCGTGTGCCTGCAGACGGCTTTCGATCTCGCCCAGTTCGATGCGGAAACCGCGAATTTTCACTTGCTGGTCGGCGCGGCCAACATACTCGACCAGGCCATCGGCGCCCAGGCGTACCAGGTCACCGGTGCGGTACAGGCGCCCACCTGCGCTGCCGAACGGGTCGGCAACGAAGCGCTCGGCGCTCAGGCCCGGGCGATCGTGGTAGCCCTGGGCCAGGCCGGCGCCGCCGACATACAGCTCACCGATACCCCCTTGCGGCAACAGCGCCAGGTCTTCGTCGAGGATGTAGGCCGTGCGGCTGCCGATGACCTGGCCGATCGGCACACTGCCCAGCGCTGCGGGCAGTACCTCTGGGGCCAGGCAGGCCAGCGGCATGACCACGGTCTCGGTCGGCCCATAGGCATTGAAGAACTGCTGGGGCGCGAATGCCTGGCGAATACGCTGCAGGTGCTCACCGGTCAGCGCCTCGCCACCGGTGATCACCAGGCGAACCGGCAGTTGCTCGCCCTGGCCGCCCAGGTATTGCGCCAGTTGGCTCCCGTAGCTTGGGGTAAAGCCAAGGATGCTCACCTGCTGCTCGCGCACCAGTTGGCAGATGTCCTCGGCGCCCCACTGCCCCTGGGCACGCAACACCACCCGCGCACCGCACAACAGTGGCACCCACAGGCGCTCGCTGGCGGCGTCGAAGTTGATCGAATAGAAATGCAGCTCGCAATCGTCGCTGCGCATGCCGAACGCGGCGCTCACGGCCTGGCAGTGCATGGCGAATTCGCCATGGCTGACGACCACGCCCTTGGGTTTGCCGGTGGAGCCGGAGGTGTAGATCAGGTAAGCCTGGTGCTGCGGCAGGCTGAGGTTGTCCAGCGGCGCAGCGCTGTAGGCCGCCAGGCTGGCTGCGTCGTCTTCCAGGCTCCAGCGCGCCACACCTTCGGGCAATTCGCCCAGGCTTTGCAGCAGCTCGCGCTGGCTCAGCAGCAGGCCGATACGGCTGTCCTCGATCATGTAGCGCAGGCGGTCGAGCGGGTATTCAGGGTCCAGTGGCACATAGGCGCCGCCAGCCTTGAGGATGGCCAGCAGGCCAACCACCATTTCCAGCGAACGCTGCAGCGCCAGGCCCACCCGCACCTGCGGCCCGACACCCCGTTCGCGCAGGGCCCGGGCCAGGCGGTTGGCGCGCTGCTCGAGCTCGGCATAGCTCAGGTGCTGGCCGGCGAAGGTCAGCGCCCCGGCCTGCGGCGTGCGTGCGGCCTGGGCCGCGAACAACCCGTGCAGGGTCTGCCCGAGGCCCAAGTGCGGGTCGCCCTGCAACTGGCCCAGCAGTTGCTGCTGCTCGCTGCTGCTCAGCATCGGCAGCTCGCACAGGCGCTGTTGCGGGTTGTCGAGCAGCCCGACCAGCAGCTGTTGCCAGTGTTCGGCCATGCGCGCGATACGCGGCTCATCGAACAGGTCACGGCTGTAGGTCAGGCAGCAGCCCAGGCGGCCATCCAGGTCGGTCACTTCCAGGTACAGGTCGAACTTGGTGGCGCTGGCGTCGTTGACCAGGTAATCCACTTGCATGCCGGCCAGGCTGCGGCTTTGCTGGAAGGCCCAGCGCTGCACGTTGCACATCACCTGGAACAACGGGTTGTAGGCACTGCTGCGTGGCGGTTGCAGGGCCTCGACCAGTTGATCGAACGGCAGGTCCTGGTGCGACTGGCCTTCGATGGCAGCCTGGCGCACCTGCTCCAGCAAGGCGCTGGCGCTCATCTGCCCATCCAGTTCGCAGCGCAGCACCTGGGTATTGAGGAAGGCGCCGATCAGCCCTTCGCTTTCCGGGCGGATGCGGTTGGCCACCGGCGCACCGATGCGCAGGTCACGCTGGCCACTGTAGCGGTGCAGCAAGGCAGCCAGGGTGGCTGTCATGGTCATGAACAGGGTCAGGCCACGCTGGCTGTTGAAGGCATGCACGCGCTCGACCAGGGCCGGGTCGAGCTCGAAGCGGTACAGCCCGCCCCGGTGGCTTTGCACCGCCGGGCGTGGGCGGTCGGCGGGTAACGCCAGCACCGGGTGCTCGGTGCCCAGGCGCGTTTGCCAATAGGCCAGTTGGCGAGCGCCCTCGCCGCTTTCCAGCCATTGCCGTTGCCACACGCTGTAGTCCAGGTACTGTACCGGCAGTGGCGCCAATGGCGACTCGCGGTCGTCGACAAAGGCCTCGTACAGTTCACCCAGCTCGCGGGCGAAGATGTCCATGGCCCAGCCTTCGGTCACGATATGGTGCAGGGTCAGCACGAAGAAGTGCTCGCGCTCTGCGGCCTTGACCAGGCAGGCGCGCAGCAGCGGGCCGCGCTCAAGGTCGAACGGCTGGTGCGCCTGGTCATCGGCCAGCTGTTGTAGGCGTTGGGCACGGGCAGCGCCGGGCAAGGCGCTGAAGTCCTGCCAGTGCAGGTGCAGGCCGCTGTCTTCGGCCACGCACTGGTAGGGCACCCCGTCGATGCTGGGGAACGTTGTACGCAGGGCTTCGTGACGCACGATCAGCGCATGCAGCGCCCGCTCGAACGCCTCGACGTGCAAGGTGCCGCGCAAGCGCGCCATGCCGCCCACGTTATAGGCCGGGCTGTCGGGCTGCATTTGCCAGAGGAACCACATGCGCTGTTGCGAATAGGACAGCGGCACCGCCTGGCGGCGGTCTACGCGGGCGATCTGCCCTTGCAGGTTGCGCTGGCCATTGCCCTGGATGCGGGCAACCTCGGCACAGAATGCGCCCAGCTCGCTGGCCTCGAACAGGGCCTTGAGCGGCAGCTCCACGTCGCACGCCTGGCGCGTGCGGGAAACGATCTGTGTGGCCAGCAGCGAGTGGCCGCCCAGGGCGAAGAAATCATCGCGCAGGCCCACACGGGGCAGGTTCAGGACATCGCGCCAGATGCCAGCGACCTGCTGTTGCAGTGCTGTTTGCGGCTCGACGTGCTCACGCTGCTGCCACACCGGCGCCGGCAGCGCCTTGCGGTCGACCTTGCCGCTGGGGCCCAGGGGCATGTGCGCAAGGGCAATCAGCTGCGCCGGCACCATGTACGCCGGCAGGTGCTCGGCCAGTACCGTCAACAAGGCTTCGGCCTGGGCGCTGCCGCTGTAGTAGCCAACCAGTTGCGGGCCGACTGCATCGTTGTGAATCAGGACCAGCGCCTGCTCGACACCCGCTTGCGCCAACAGGCAGGCCTGGACTTCTTCAGGTTCAACGCGCAACCCCCGTACTTTCACCTGCTGATCCAGACGCCCGAGGTATTCCAGCGCTTGCAGCTGAACCTGCCAACGGGCGCGGTCACCACTGCGGTACAGGCGCTGGCCATTGCCATCGGCCTGGGGTACGAAACGCTCGGCGGTAAGCCCTGGGCGTCCCAGGTACCCACGGGCCAGGCCCGCACCGCCGAGGTACAACTCACCCGGCACGCCGGGTGCGGTGAGTTCGAGTTCGTCATCCATTACCCGGCACAGCACGTTGGCCAGCGGCCGGCCGATGGGCGAGCGCTCGCCGTCCCTGGCATGGCAATGCCAGTGGGTGACGTTGATGGCGGTTTCGGTCGGGCCGTAGCGGTTGTGCAGCTGCACGTGCGGCAGCAGTTGCAGCACCCGGTCGCGCAGCGCCGCCGACAAGGCCTCGCCCCCGGAAAACACCCGGCGCAGGCTGGCGCAGCCCGCGGCCTGTGGTTCCTGGACAAACACCTGTAGCAGTGGCGGCACAAAATGCAGGGTGGTCACGCCATGCGCCTGGACCAGGGCCGCAATGCGCTGCGGGTCGCGGTGCTCGCCAGGGCCGGCGAGCACCAGCTTGCAGCCGGTGATCAACGGCCAGAAGCACTCCCACACCGACACGTCGAAACTGATCGGCGCTTTCTGCAGCAGCACATCCTCGTCGCCCAACCCATAGGTGGCCTGCATCCAGTGCAAGCGCTCGGCCAGCGCCGCGTGAGTATTGCCCACGCCTTTGGGCTGGCCGGTGGAGCCGGATGTGTAGATGACGTAGGCCAGGTTGTCACCTTGCAGGTGCAAGCCGGGGGCCTGGCTGGGCCAGCTGTCCAGGTGCAGCTGGTCGAGGGCGATGGTGCTGACGCCATCGACCTGTGGCAGCTTGCCCACCAGGCTGCTGTGGCTGAGCAACAGGCCAGCATCACAATCGGCCAGCATATACGCCAGGCGCTCGGCGGGGTAATCCACGTCGAGCGGCACGTAGGCGCCGCCGGCCTTGAGAATGGCCAGCAAGCCGACCAGCAGTTGCGGCGAGCGCTCGAGGGCGATGGCGACGCACGTGTCAGGACCGACACCTTTGTCGCGCAGGTAGTGGGCCAGGCGGTTGGCCTGCTGGTGCAGTTCGGCGTAGTCCAGGCTGCCACCCGCCCATACCAGGGCGGTACGTTGCGGGGTCAGGCGGGCCTGCTCGTTGAGTTGCTCGACCAGCAGTTGCTGCGGCGCGGCGGCTTCGGCCTGGCCCCAGCCCAACAACTGGCGCCGGCCCGCCTCGTCGAGCAGTTGCACCTCGGCCAGGGCCAGGTCGGGCGCGGCGCACACTTGCTCCAGCAGGGCCAGCAACTGCCCGGCCAGGCGCTGGATGGTGCTGGCCTCGAACAGTTCGTCGGCATAGTCGAACGCCAGGCTCAACCGGCCCTGGTGGTCCTCTTCACTGTGCAGCTGCAGGTCGAACTTGGCTTCGCGGCTGTGCCACGGCAACTCTTCGGCCAGCAGGCCTGGCAGGCGGCGCAGTGCCGACAGGTCGCGTTGCTGGTGGTTGAACATGACCTGGAACAGGCCCTGCTCGCGGGCTTGCGGCAAGGCCTCGAGCAACTGCTCGAACGGCAGGTCCTGGTGGGCCTGGGCCTGGAGCGTGGCCTGGCGCACCTGCGCCAGCAGTTGGCTGAACGGCATGCGGCCATCGAGTTGCGCGCGCAGCACCTGGGTGTTGATGAAGAAGCCGACCATGCCCTGGGTTTCCAGGCGCGGGCGGTTGGCATTCGGCACGCCGACGCGGATCTCGGCCTGGCCGCTGTAGCGCTGCAACAGTGCCTGCCAGCCGGCCAGCAGGACCATGAACAGGCTGGCCTGCTGCGCCTGCGCCAGGCCCTTGAGGGCTTGGCTGAGCGTGGCGGGGACCTTCACGCTGAAGCGCGCAGCACTGAATGTGCGCTGGTTGGCCCGGGGTTGGTCGGTGCACAGGTCAAGCACGGGCAGTTCGTCACCGAGCTGGGCCTTCCAGTACTGCAGTTGGCGTTCGGCTTCGCCGTCGGCCAGCCACTGCCGCTGCCAGTTGCCGTAGTCCGCGTAGCCCAGGGGCAGCGGCGCCAACGCTGCCTCCAGGCCCTGGCAGTGAGCGGCATACAATTTGGCGAATTCATCGAGCAGGATGTTCAGCGACCAGCCGTCGGCCACGATGTGGTGCAGGGTCACCCACAGCTGATGGTCTTCATCGTCGAGCCGGGCCAGGGTCACACGCAGCAACGGGCCTTGCGTCAGGTCGAACGGCTGGCAAGCCTCGGCTTCACGCTGGGCGGCGACCTGCTCGGGGGTCTGGCCTGCGAGGTCCAGGCGGGCCAGGCTGAACGGCTGCTGCGGCAGAATACGCTGCAGCGCCTGGCCGTTTTCTTCAGCGAACACGGTACGCAGCGACTCGTGGCGCGCCACCAGCGCCTGGAACGCGGCCTGCAAGGCGCTAGCGTCCAGTTCGCCACGCAGGTGCAGGCCGGCGGGAATGTTGTAGGCCGCCGATTGGGGTTGCAGTTGCCACAACAGCCACAGGCGGTTTTGCGCCAGCGACTGGGGCAGCGCCTGGGCGCGTGCCAGGGGCGCGATAGCTGTGGGCTGGGCAGCGCCTGCACCGATGAGCGCAGCCACCGCGTTGCTGTAGTCGGCCAGCACCGGCGCCTCGAACAAGGTGCGCAGGCTCAGGTCGATGCCCAGTTCGTCGGCCAGCCGCGCCGTGGCCTGGGTAGCGGCGATGGAGTTGCCGCCCAACAGCAGGAAATGGTCATCTGCCGCTACTGCCTGCACCTTGAGGGTGTCGCGCCACACCGCCGCGATGCGCGCCTGCAAGGCATCGCCTGATGCCTGGGCAGCAGCAGCGGCGCTCGGCTCGGGGAATTGGGCATAGCAGTCCAGGCTGCCCTCGGCCATGCGTACGCGGCAGGCCGAACGCTGCAGCTTGCCGCTGGAGGTTTTCGGCAGCGCGCCCGGGTTGAGCAGCAGTACCACCGCCGGCGCCTGGCGGCAGGCATCGGCGATGACCTGGCGCAGGGTGTTGATCAGCGCCTGGGCCTGGGTTGCCTTTTGCACGCTGCGGCTGATCTCCACCGCCACGCCGATGCCCTCCTCGCCCTGATGCTCGACGGCGAACACCGCGACCCGGCCTTTGCGCAGTGCCTGCACTTCACGCTCGAGGGTTTTTTCCAGGTCTTGCGGGTACAGGTTCTGCCCACGCACGATCAGCATGTCTTTCAGGCGCCCGGTGACGAACACCTCGCCTTCACGCATGAAACCCAGGTCGCCGGTTCGCAGCCAGGTCTGCCCGTCCATTTCGACGAAGGTGCGCGCGCTGGCTTCTGGGTTACGCCAGTAGCCCGAGGCGATACTCGGCCCACCGGCCCAGATTTCCCCGACCTGGTTGTCGCCCAGCCGTTGCAGCTGTTGCGGCTCGACAATGCGTACCGCGTGCCCCGGCTGCGGGAAGCCGCAACTCATCAGCACGCTGCCGGTACCGGGCTCGGCGCGGTTGGCAGCCAAGGCGTCGGCATCCAGCGCAAGCGCGGGGATACCCTGGCCACGGCGGCTGCCGCTGACGAACAAGGTTGCTTCGGCCAGGCCGTAGCTGGCGAAGAAGCTCTGGGGGTCGAAGCCGCAGGCCTTGAAGGTGTCGGCGAAGCTCGCCAGGCTGTCCTGGCGGATCGGCTCGGAGCCCGAATAGGCCACGCGCCAGCGGCTCAGGTCGAGCCCGGCCAGCGAGGCCTCGCTGACGCGCTCGCTGCACAGGCGGTAGGCAAAGTCGGGGCCGCCGCTGATGGTGCCGCCGTAGTCGCTGATGGCCTGCAACCAGCGCACTGGCCGGGCGAGGAAATAGCCGGGCGACATCAGTACGCAAGGCACTCCGCTGAAGATCGGCTGCAACAGGCCGCCGATCAGGCCCATGTCGTGGTACAGCGGCAACCAGCTGACGATCACGTCGTCGGGGTTGAGGTCGATGCCAAAGCCGCTGCGGATGAGTTGTTCGTTGGCCACCAGGTTGCCATGGCTGACCTGCACGCCTTTGGGCAGTGCGGTGGAGCCGGAGGTGTACTGCAAGAAGGCGATGTCCTGGCTGCTGAGGGCAGGTTCCTGCCAGGTGTCGGCCAGGGCGGGGTCCAGGCCATCCACTGCCAGCAACGCGGGCGCCGCCTCGGCAGCAAGTGCTTCCAGGCCCTGCAGGCTGTCGTGCAGCGCCGCCACGGTCAGCAGCAGGCGCGGCTCGGCGTCGGCGATGATCGACAGCAGGCGTTGCTGGTGGTGCTGGCGGGCAGACTCTGGCGGGTAGGCCGGCACTGCGATCACGCCGGCGTACAGGCAGCCGAAGAACGCCGCTACGTAATCCGGCCCACTGGGAAACAGCAACACCGCGCGGTCACCGAAGCTGGCGCGTGCCTGCAGGGCGGCGGCGATGGTGCGCGCGCGCTGGTCGAGCTCCCGATAACTGAGCACAGCCTGCTCGTGCGGGGCGTCGGCGAGAAAGCGCAGGGCAATCCTGTCCGGGGTCTGCGCGGCGCGTTGCGCCAGGGCCTGGACCAGCGAGAGCGGGAGTTCGAAGGCGTCCGTCATGGGGTGTTCCTGCCAGTATCTGTTGGGGCGTGCCGACTGCGCCGCGGACATGGGCGGGCAGCGGTTGGCGGCCGGGGATGTACACAGGGGAACGGATGGGCGGCGCTAGGTCTCCCAGGCGACGCCCCCGTCATGGCCTGCACTTTGTCGCCGCAACACTTTCTCCAGGCAGGCACCACGCCCCCTGACAGACCTCGCAAGAATCGAAAACTCCTGATACCAATTACATTTCGCATTTGACAATCATTATCATTATGAATAGCTTGTCGCACGTCGTAGGAAGCTTCCCTGCCCCGGGTGCCTCCTCCCCCTTTGTGACAAGGTGATTTCCATGGCGGAACAACTATCCACAAGTAAGTGCGATTCACCATTACTGCAGGCCTTCGTAGACAACCGCAGCATCCTGGTCAAGATCGCAGCGCGCATTACCGGCTGCCGCTCGCGTGCCGAAGATGTGGTGCAGGACGCCTTCTTCCGGCTCAGCGCCGCCCCGCAGATAACCTCGTCGTTCAAGGCGCAGCTGAGCTACCTGTTCCAGATCGTGCGCAACCTGGCGATCGACCATTACCGCAAGCAGGCGATGGAGCTGAGATACTCCGGCAGCGAAGAGGAAGGCCTGAATGTGGTCATTCAGAACGCCTCGCCCGAAGCCACCCACATCAACCTGGCCGCGCTGGACGATATTGCCGAAGCGCTGAACCAGTTGCCCCAGCGCACCCGCTATGCGTTCGAGATGTACCGCCTGCATGGCGTACCGCAGAAGGACATCGCCAAGGAACTGGGCGTGTCGCCGACCTTGGTCAACTTCATGATCCGCGATGCCCTGGTGCATTGCCGCAAGACCGCCAACCGGCAGGGCTGACCCTAGCTGCAAGCTGCAAGCTGCAAGCTGCAAGCTGCAAGCTTCAAGCTACAAGTTAAAAGAAAAAGCCAAAGCAGAACGCGATCGGCTTTTGCTTGTAGCTTGTAGCTTGTAGCTTGTAGCTTGTAGCTTGTAGCTTGTAGCTTGCCGCTTGCAGCTCTCGCCATCAGGCGAGCCTGCAACGATCGAAGAACCGCTCCCGCCCCAGAATCATCAGCGCCGCGCGCTTGTGCGGGAAGTCGAACTCCTTCTCGCAATGGAAGCACTGGTCGTGCATGTAGCCGATCATCTTGCCATTGTCGGCACGCGGCTCGGCGACCACCCGCTGGGTACGCGGGTCATCCAGGAACAGGTAATGCACCAGCGCCGATAGCCAGCTGGCGACCTTGTGCGGGCCACGATGGCTCTGCTCCCCGACCAGCATGTGGATGCCGCGGTCGTAGTCATCGGCCGGGTAGAACGGCGCAATGCGATCCTCCTTGGCCCAGTAAGCCTCGAAATAGGCAAATGGCTGATCGTCGAAGCAGCCAATCAACGTCAGGGTATGCGGGTCGGCCTCCAGCTTGGCCAGGTACTCGCGGTGCTGGGCAAGCGTGCCGCTTTCCTGCCAGAACGCCTCCACGCGCGGGTCGTTCTGCCAGCGGTTGAAGCGCTCCAGGTCATGCTCGATGTCCAGGGTGCGCAGCGACACCCAGCTACCCAGCCGCGCATCGAAGCGCCGATAGACCTCGCCACGGGGCTTGGGCGCCCGCCGCGGGTGGCGCTTGCCGTTGCTGATCTGCATCTGCTGCGGGTAGGGGGCAGCCAGCGCCTCACCCAGCCAGGGCTGCGGCAATTGCCAGAACAGCGCGCGCTCGCACAGGTACTGCCCAGGCACATCGCCCACCAGCAGCAGGCCGCTGGCCACTGCCTGCGGCACCACCTCGGGCAGGTGCCAGATCAGGCGCTGGCAGGCACTGTCACGGGACAACAGCCAATAGCAGGCCGCCCACAAGGCTTGATAAGGGCGCTCGGGGCACAACTGCTCAAGGTGTACCTGCAAGGTTGGACCCGCCTGCAGGCGCACCTGCGCCAGCGGGCGGCCCTCCAGGGTCAGGCTCAGCCTGTTGGTCCCCTCCTCGGCACTGAGGCTGCGCCAACGTGGCGGTGACTGTGGCTGCGAAGCGGCATCGAAGGGCATGGGTGGGTCTCGCGAAATGAACAAAGGGCTCACTGTCGAGAACGATGCCACGCGGCGGCAATTTAGTCCTCGGGCGCACTGACGGCGATGCGGTAAGGCTGGAAAATGCGCGCCAGCTCACCGCTATCACGCAAGCCTCTCAACAGTTCAGCGAACGACCGCTCGCCAATGGGCGCGGCGGGCCGCAGCAGCGCGTAGTGGTGGTAAACCTGATCGATGCGCTGCGATGCAACCAGTTGCGCACGGCTGGACGGGTTACGTGCCAGGAAGTCACTGAGGTAGGAGCGCGTGACCAGGGCAATGTCGGCGCGGCCCGCCTGCACCATCAGCAGGTTGCTGGCGTGCGAATAGGTCAACGTCGCATTGTAGGCGTTGCGCAGGTAGCGCGGGTCGGCGTTGAAACCGGCGAACGCATAGTGATAGCCGTTGAACAGGGCCAGGCGCTTGCCCTTCAGGTCATCGAAGTAATGCGGGGCGCGCCCGTCCACCTGGCGGGCCACGAACACTTCGGCATCTTCCAGGCCCATGTCCACCTGTTGATGGGGGATCTGCTCCCAGCCCCACTGCGGGTTCTCGAAAATGGCCATATCGGTACGGCCCTGCTGCAAGTCACTGAAACGCCGCTGGATGGAAGTGGGCACCAATACGAAGCGGTAGCGCTGCTGGGCACGGTTGAGCGCAGCGACCAACTGCGGCAACAAACCGTTATCGGCGCCCTGCTCGGGGCGCACCGTATACGGCGGGAAATGCGCGGCACCGACTTTCACCTCGATGGCACCTGCCGCGCATGCCGGTACGGCCAACCAGTAAACAGCCAGCAACATGAGGGTGGACAAGGCCTTCAGGCCGGGCGCAAGGGTAAAGGCGGACATTCATCACGGTTCATGCCTGGGTTCGCTTAAGCTAGGCGTTTTACCGGGGCGGCACAACTGCTGCCTCCGGCTTTCGTGCCCCTCGATACGCCATTGGCGGTGACAAAACGGGCGGCAAAATGCCACGAGGTGCCGGATGCGCCGAGTTTGGCTACGCTCTAGCAGGATCTGCAAGGGAGCCTGGTATGGGCCATTGGTTGGTGATCGACCTGGAGGCCACCACCGATGAGGGTGGGTGGCCGGTCACGGAGATGGAAGTCATTGAAATCGGCGCGAGCCTGGTCACCCGCGAAGGCCGTGAGGTCGACCACTTCCAGCGTTTTGTGCGCCCGCGGCGGCGCCCGCAGCTGACCCCGTTCTGTCGCGAGCTGACCCACATCAGCCAGGCCGACGTCGATGCGGCCGCGCCGTTTCGCGAGGTATGGGCCAGCTTCGAGCACTGGCTCGGGCAGCATCGTGAACAGTTGCAGGCCTGGGTCAGTTGGGGCGACTACGACCGCCAGCAACTGCACCAGGAATGGCACCTGCACGGCCTGGACAGCCTGCTGCGCACGCTGGCGCACATCAACCTCAAGCAACGCTTTGCCAAGGCCCGCCACCTGCAGCGCCCTGCCGGCCTGAACGGCGCCCTGCAACTGGCTGGCATGCACTTTTGCGGGCAGCAGCACCGGGCCCTTGAAGATGCGCGCAACACAGCGCGGCTGCTGCCCTTGAGCCTGCCCGCCGACGGGCCCTGAAAGCAGATGACGAGGCCATTGGGCTTGGGCATACTGGCCAGCCCTTTTTCCTCCCCTTTTTCAGGAGACGCCCATGTTCCAGGTCAACGAGTACTTCAACGGCACCGTCAAGTCGATCGCCTTCACGGGCGAAGAAGGCCCGGCCACTGTCGGCGTGATGGCCCCGGGCGAATACGAGTTCGGCACCGCCAAGCGTGAAATCATGCACGTGGTGTCGGGTGCCTTGATCGTCAAGCTGCCAGGCAGCGACAATTGGGAAACCTTCAAGGCGGGCGACACGTTCAATGTACCGGCTGACAGCAAGTTCCAGCTGCAGGTGAAGGTCGACACCGCCTACCTGTGCGAGTACCGCGATTGATTGTTCGCTATTGGCACGCTCGTTGTAGGAGCGGCCTTGTGTCGCGAAAGGGCTGCGAAGCAGCCCCAGTTTTTAGCTTCGCCGCGTGAATTGCCGGGGCCGCTGCGCGGCCCTTTCGCGACACAAGGCCGCTCCTACAAGCGTATGCCTGCCAAAAAGCTGGCAACTCGCTGCGCAGCCGCCTGCAAATGCTGCTCATGGCTGAACCCCGAAGCCTTCAACGGCTTCAGGTCATGGTCCGCCGCCACTAGCCAGCTCACCTCGATCGCCGGCGACAACGCATACCCTGCCACCGCCTCCCGGTTACCCAGCGCATCGCGCTCGCCCTGCACGATCAACGTCGGGGTTCTCAACCCGGCCAGGTGCTCCACGCGCGGCGTCTCGGGTTTGCCCACCGCGTAGAACGGATAGCCCAGGCACACCAGCGCATCAGCGCCCAGTTCGTCGGCCAGCAGGCTGGCCATGCGCCCGCCCATCGACTTGCCACCCACCGCCAGCTTGCCCGCGACCAAAGGTCGCACCTGCCGGTACACCTCGCGCCAGCTTTCCAGCAATACCTTCTGCGGGTTCGGCGGCCGCTTGCCACCGCCAACCCGGCGCTCGGCCATGTACGGGAACTCGAAGCGCAGCACCGCTACCCCAAGTGCCGCAAGCCTTTGCGCCATTTCGTCCATGAACCCGCTGTCCATCGGCGCACCAGCACCATGGGCCAGGATCAGGCAGCCCTTGTAACCCTCCCCGCCCTCGACCTGCGCAAGATCGCAGCGCAAGCCTGGGACATTTCCGACCTTCGCCCATTGATCCCCGTCAATACCGGCACTTTGCCCATTAATCATGCTTGCCTCGCTGTAAAGCCTGCCAAATAACCGTGGATGGGAACCCATACATGAACACAACCAGCAGTACCGCCTATAACTACAAGGTGGTCCGCCAATTCGCCATCATGACGGTGGTGTGGGGAATCGTCGGGATGGGGCTCGGCGTTTTCATCGCCGCCCAGCTTGCCTGGCCTGCCCTCAACTTCGACCTCCCCTGGACCAGCTTCGGCCGCCTGCGCCCACTGCACACCAATGCGGTGATCTTCGCCTTCGGCGGCTGCGCGCTGTTCGCCACCTCCTATTATTCGGTGCAACGCACCTGCCAGACCACCCTGTTCGCCCCCGGCCTGGCCGCGTTCACCTTCTGGGGCTGGCAGCTGGTGATCCTGCTGGCGGCCATCAGCCTGCCATTGGGCTACACCAGCTCCAAGGAATACGCCGAGCTGGAGTGGCCGATCGACATCCTGATCACCATCGTTTGGGTCTGCTACGCCATCGTGTTCTTCGGCACGCTGATCAAGCGCAACACCAAGCACATCTACGTGGGCAACTGGTTCTTCGGTGCGTTCATCCTGACGGTGGCCATGCTGCACATCGTCAACAACCTGGAACTGCCGGTCAGCCTGACCAAGTCGTACTCGGTCTATGCCGGTGCCACCGACGCCATGGTGCAGTGGTGGTATGGCCACAACGCGGTGGGCTTCTTCCTGACCGCGGGCTTCCTGGGGATGATGTACTACTACGTGCCCAAGCAGGCCGAACGCCCGGTGTACTCCTACCGCCTGTCGATCGTGCACTTCTGGGCGCTGATTACCCTGTACATCTGGGCCGGCCCGCACCACCTGCACTACACCGCCCTGCCTGACTGGGCGCAATCGCTGGGCATGGTGATGTCGCTGATCCTGCTGGCACCGAGCTGGGGTGGCATGATCAACGGCATGATGACCCTGTCGGGGGCCTGGCACAAACTGCGCAGCGACCCGATCCTGCGCTTTTTGGTGGTGTCGCTGGCGTTCTACGGCATGTCCACCTTCGAGGGCCCGATGATGGCCATCAAGACGGTCAACGCCCTTTCCCACTACACCGACTGGACCATCGGCCACGTGCACGCTGGCGCCCTGGGCTGGGTCGCGATGATCTCGATCGGCGCCCTGTACCACACCATCCCGAAAGTGTTCGGCAAGGAACGCATGTACAGCATCGGCCTGATCAACGCGCATTTCTGGCTGGCCACCATCGGCACCGTACTGTACATCGCCTCGATGTGGGTCAACGGCATTGCCCAGGGCCTGATGTGGCGCGCAGTGAACAGCGACGGCACCCTCACCTACTCGTTCGTGGAAACCCTGGTGGCCAGCCACCCAGGCTTCATCGTGCGCTTCGTCGGCGGTGCGATCTTCCTCAGCGGCATGTTCCTGATGGCCTGGAACACCTGGCGCACCGTGCGTTCGCCGGCGCTTGATGCTGCCCCTGCGAACGCCCAGCTGGCTTGAGGAGACCTGCCTGATGAAACATGAAGTCATCGAGAAAAACGTTGGCCTGCTGGCCCTGCTGATGGTGTTGGCCGTCAGTATCGGCGGCCTGACCCAGATCGTGCCGCTGTTCTTCCAGGACGTCACCAACAAGCCGGTCGAAGGCATGAAGCCTTACACCGCGCTGCAGCTCGAAGGCCGCGACATCTACATCCGCGAAGGCTGCGTGGGCTGCCATTCGCAGATGATCCGCCCATTCCGCGCCGAAACCGAACGCTACGGCCACTACTCGGTCGCCGGCGAGAGCGTGTGGGACCACCCGTTCCTGTGGGGCTCCAAGCGTACCGGCCCGGACCTGGCCCGGGTCGGCGGCCGCTACTCGGACGACTGGCACCGCGCGCACCTGTACAACCCGCGCAACGTGGTGCCGGAGTCGAAGATGCCGGCGTACCCCTGGCTGGTCGCCCAACAGGTGGACAACAGCCACACCGACGTGAAGATGCGCACCCTGCGTACGCTCGGCGTGCCGTACACCGACGACGACATCGCCGGTGCCCGCGACGCGGTCAAGGGCAAGACCGAGATGGACGCGCTGGTGGCCTACCTGCAGGTGCTTGGCACCGCGATCAAGAACAAGAGGTGATTGCGATGGAAATGGACACCGGCATGATTCGCGGCCTCGGCACCCTGGTGGTGATGGTCGCCTTCATCGGCCTCTCCCTGTGGGTATTCAACCGCCGTCGCGACCGTGATTTCGCCGAGGCGCGCTTGCTGCCCTTCGTCGACGACCGCCTGCCCGCTGCCGGGCAGGAACCTGCTGCAAAAAGGAGTAACGGGCAATGACCACCTTCTGGAGTACGTATATCAGCGTACTGACCATCGGGAGCTTGATTGGCCTGACCTGGCTGTTGCTCGCCACCCGCAAGGGCCAGAGCCACAACCCCACCGACCAGACCATGGGCCACAGCTTCGACGGCATCGAGGAGTACGACAACCCCTTGCCCAAGTGGTGGTTCTGGCTGTTCGTCGGCACCCTGGTGTTCGCGGTCGGCTACCTGATCCTTTACCCGGGCCTGGGCAACTGGAAAGGCATTCTGCCGGGTTATGAAAATGGCTGGACCGGCGCCAACGAATGGCAAAAGGAAATGGACAAGGCCGACGCCCGCTTCGGGCCGATCTTCGCCAAGTACGCCGCCATGCCGGTGGAGGAAGTGGCCAAGGACCCGCAGGCGTTGAAAATGGGCGGGCGCCTGTTCGCCTCCAACTGCTCGGTCTGCCATGGCTCGGACGCCAAGGGCGCATTCGGCTTCCCCAACCTCACCGACAAGGACTGGCGCTGGGGCGGTGATGCGCAGACCATCAAGGCGTCGATCATGAACGGCCGCCATGGTGTGATGCCGGCCTGGGCCGAGGTGATTGGCGAGCAGGGCGTGGCCGACGTCGCCGCGTTCGTGCTGACCAGCATGGACGGCCGTAAACTGCCGGAAGGCGCCAAGGCCGACCCGGCCAAGGGCAAGGAGATCTTCGCCGGCAACTGCGTGGCCTGCCACGGGCCGGAAGGCAAAGGCACCCCGGCCATGGGCGCGCCCGACCTGACCCACCCACAGGCGTTCATCTATGGGTCGAGCTTTGCCCAGCTGCAACAGACCATCCGCTACGGTCGCCAAGGGCAGATGCCGGCGCAGGCCGAGATTCAGGGTAATGACAAAGTGCACCTGTTGGCGGCGTATGTGTACAGCCTGTCGCAGGATGGCGCGGCTGAAACCGTGACCTCCAAGTAATACCCCGGGGGCCGCTTTGCGGCCCATCGCGATGCAAGGCCGCTCCTACAGGAGATCGCATTCTTTCTGTAGGCGCGGCCTTGTGTCGCGAAAGG
>NZ_BLJG01000131.1 GCF_009932375.1 Pseudomonas juntendi | reverse complement strand
GTGGCGTTCCACGTGACCAAGGTGCGCTCGCGCTCGGCGGCCGCCAGCAATGGCAGTTCGGCCACCGGTTGGTGCGGTTGCTCGACAATGGCTTGCAGCAGGTTCAGCCAATGCTCACCCAGGCGCACGATGGTGGCGTGGTCGAACAGGTCAGTGGCGTAGATCAGCGAAGCGCTCAGCCCTTCAGCGGTCTCGCAGGTGTCCAGGCTCAGGTCGAACTGGGTGGTGTCGTTGTCCCAGGCCATGGCCTGGACCGCCAAGCCTGGCACGGCGCGTACCGGCGCAAGCGCGGCGGCCTGGTGGTTGAACATCACCTGGAACAACGGGCTGTGGCTGAGGCTGCGGGTGGGCGCCAACGCATCCACCAGTTGCTCGAATGGCAGGTCCTGGTGCGCCTGGGCGCCCAGCGCAGCCTGCCGCACCTGTTGCAGCAGCACGCCGAACGGCTGGCGTGGATCGATATCGGCCCGCAGTACCAGGGTGTTGACGAAGAAGCCGATCAGCCCTTCGGTCTCGACCCGGTTGCGGTTGGCCACCGGCACGCCGACGCGGATGTCGCGCTGCCCACTGTAGCGATGCAGCAAGGCCTGGAACGACGCCAGCAGCACCATGAACAGGGTCGCGCCCTGGCGGCGGGCCAATGCCTCGAGGCCGTCCTTCAACGCCGACGGCACGGCCAGGTCGAGCTGGGCCCCGCGATAGCTCTGCTCGGCAGGACGCGGGCGGTCCAGCGGCAAGGCCAGCACATCCTGCTCGCTGCCCAGTTGCCCGACCCAGTAGGCCAGTTGCCGCTCACGCTCACCAGCCTCCATCCACTCACGCTGCCAACGGGCGTAGTCGGCATATTGCAGCGCCAGGGCAGGCAGTGGGGCGGCATCGCCTTCGCGGTAGCGGGTATAGCCATCGATCAGTTCGCCAACCATCAGCTGCATGGATGCGGCATCCGAGACGATATGGTGCTGAGTCAGCACCAGCACCTGGTCGTCGGCCGCCAGCTCCAGCAGACGGGCTCGCAGCAGCGGGCCGCGGGCCAGGTCGAACGGCTGGCGGATCTCCTCGGCGACACGCGCCCCAAGGGTGGCCTCGTCCGCCAGTCGTTCATGGGCGATGACCCGCGCAGCCGAGCGCTCGATCACCTGGACGATGCCCTGGTCGCTTTCGACGAAGCGGGTACGCAGGGTCTCATGACGCTCGACCAGCGCATCGAAGCTGTGTTGCAGTGCCGCGCGATCGAGGCTGCCGTTCAGGCGCAGGACCATGGGAATGTGGTAGGCGCTGCTGTGGGGCTCCAGCTGCCAGAGGAACCATTGGCGTTGCTGGGCATAGGACACCGGCAGCGCCGCATCGCGCGGCGTCGGCCGGATGGCCGGGGCCCGCGCCGCCAACGACGGTGCTGGCAGGCTGGCGACGAAGCTCTGCAGGCTGGCATGCTCGAACAGCACCTTGAGCGGTGCGTCTATGCCTAGCGCGCGCAGGCGCGAGAACACCTGGGTAGCCAACAGCGAATGCCCGCCCAGTTCGAAGAAGTTGTCCGTCAGGCCGACCCGCTCAAGCCCGAGCACCTGTGCCCAGATCGCCGCGACCTGTTGTTCCAGTTCACTCTGCGGCGCCACGTAGGCACGCTGCGATTGCGCAGCATCCACGGCAGGCAAAGCCTTGCGGTCCAGCTTGCCGTTGGGCGACAGCGGCAGGCCGTCCAGTACCAGCCACTGGTTCGGCACCATGTAGTCCGGCAGGCCACGGTGCAGGTGCTCGGCCAGTTGTGCCTGCCAATCGGCGGCCTCGCTGGCCAGCACCACATAACCGACCAGTTGCTTGCCGTCCGGCACGGTCACCACGGCTTCACGCACCAGGTCGTGCTCCAGCAGACGCGCCTCGATCTCACCCAGCTCGATGCGCAGGCCACGCAGCTTGACCTGGTGGTCGATACGTCCGGCGTACTCGATCACCCCGTCCGCACGGTAGCGCGCCAGGTCGCCGGTGCGGTACATGCGCTCGCCATTGCCGTATGGGCTCACGGCGAAACGCTCGGCGGTCAGCCCCGGGCGGCGGTGGTAACCGCGCGCCAGGCCTGCGCCGGCCAGGTACAGCTCGCCCAGCACGCCCACCGGCACCGGTTGCAGCTCGGCATCGAGGATGTAGCAGGCCAGGTTGGCGATAGGCTCACCGATCGGCACGCTGTCCCGCCCTTCCCCGCGGCAGGTCCAGTGGGTCACGTCGATGGCCGCCTCGGTCGGGCCGTACAGGTTGTACAGGCCCGCCTTCGGGCAGCTTGGGACACCGTGCTGCTGGGCGATCCGCTCGGCAGCGCTTGCCTGCTATATCCTCGATGCCGAGCTGCAACCGGTGCCGGTGGGCGTTCTGGGCGAGCCGTACTTGGCCGTCGCAGGCCTTGCGCGCGGTTACCATCGCCGCCCAGGTCTGAC
>NZ_BLJG01000130.1 GCF_009932375.1 Pseudomonas juntendi | reverse complement strand
TCGGCGCCGGCGTCGTAGCAAAAATTATTGAATAAGTAGTTGATTTACTTGATCAGGCCGGTATAATGGCCGGCCTGATACAGCGTTACAGGTCAGTAGCTCAATTGGCAGAGCGACGGTCTCCAAAACCGTAGGTTGGGGGTTCGATTCCCTCCTGACCTGCCATTTCACCTCGGTGTGATGGCTTTCTTCTTACAGGATCCTCCTCGATGACCCCCAAAACTGAAGCCCAAGAATCGCGTTTTGATCTGTTCAAGTGGCTGGCTGTAGTGGCTTTGGTGGTTGTTGGCGTAGTGGGTAACCAGTATTACTCCGCCTCCCCAATCCTGTATCGCGTTCTCGCACTTCTCGTCCTGGCTGCTGTCGCGGGCTTTGTAGCTCTGCAGACTGCGAAGGGCAAGTCGTTCTTTACGTTGGCGAAGGAAGCTCGTGCCGAGATTCGTAAAGTCGTGTGGCCGACCCGCCAGGAAACCACCCAGACCACGCTGATTGTCGTGGCTGTTGTGCTGGTTATGGCACTGCTGCTGTGGGGGCTCGACTCCCTGCTCGGCTGGGCGGTCTCCCTGATCGTTGGCTAAAGGTGTCCCGTGGCTAAGCGTTGGTATGTTGTGCATGCTTACTCGGGTTACGAGAAGCATGTAATGCGCTCCCTGATTGAGCGCGTCAAGCTGGCTGGCATGGAAGACGGTTTCGGCGAGATCTTGGTTCCGACCGAAGAAGTCGTCGAAATGCGTAACGGCCAGAAGCGCAAAAGTGAGCGCAAATTCTTCCCTGGCTATGTACTGGTCCAGATGGAGATGAACGAAGGGACTTGGCACTTGGTCAAGGACACCCCTCGTGTGATGGGCTTTATTGGTGGTACTGCAGACAAGCCTGCGCCGATCACTGATAAAGAAGCCGAGGCTATCCTGCGTCGCGTGGCCGACGGTAGCGACAAGCCGAAGCCGAAGACGCTGTTCGAGCCAGGTGAAGTGGTTCGTGTCATTGACGGTCCGTTCGCTGACTTCAATGGCAGTGTCGAAGAGGTTAACTACGAAAAGAGCCGCCTGCAGGTTGCAGTGCTCATTTTCGGTCGCTCTACTCCGGTGGAGCTCGAGTTCAGCCAGGTCGAAAAGGTCTAGGCGGACAAAGCATCCCATACCCCGCAGCCCTGTGTGCTGCGGGGTTTTGTCGTCACTGGGATAAAACGCAAGTCATCCGGGGAGCCATCAGGCGTTCGTACCCGATTTTGGAGTAGCTCATGGCTAAGAAGATTCAGGCTTACATCAAGCTGCAAGTTAAGGCCGGCCAGGCCAACCCAAGCCCACCCGTTGGTCCAGCACTGGGTCAACATGGTGTGAACATCATGGAATTCTGCAAGGCCTTCAACGCCCGTACCCAGGGTCAAGAAGCCGGCCTGCCGACTCCAGTGATCATCACTGTCTACAGCGACCGTAGCTTCACCTTCGAGACCAAGAGCACCCCTGCCTCGGTTCTGCTGAAGAAAGCTGCTGGCCTGACCAGTGGTTCGGCTCGCCCGAACACCGTTAAAGTCGGTACCGTTACCCGTGCTCAGCTGGAAGACATCGCGAAAGCCAAACAGGCTGACCTGACTGCCGCTGACCTGGACGCTGCTGTACGCACCATCGCTGGCTCTGCCCGCAGCATGGGCCTGAACGTGGAGGGTGTGTAATGGCTAAGCTGACCAAACGCCAAAAGGCAATCGCCGAGAAAATCGAAGCAGGCAAGGCCTACAACTTCGAAGAAGCGGCAACTCTGCTGGCCTCGCTGCCTGCTGCCAAGTTCGTCGAGTCCTACGACATCGCCGTAAACCTCGGTGTTGACCCGCGTAAATCTGACCAGGTCGTACGTAGCGCTACTGTGCTGCCGCACGGCACTGGCAAGACCGTTCGCGTTGCCGTTTTCACCCAGGGCCCAGCTGCTGAAGCTGCTCTGGCTGCAGGCGCTGACCGCGTAGGTATGGACGATCTGGCTGCCGAAATGAAAGGCGGCGACCTGAACTATGACGTCGTCATCGCATCGCCTGATGCCATGCGCGTTGTAGGTCAGCTGGGTCAGGTTCTGGGTCCTCGCGGCCTGATGCCTAACCCGAAAGTTGGTACCGTGACTCCAGACGTAGCCACTGCCGTGAAAAACGCCAAGGCTGGTCAGGTTCGCTACCGTACCGACAAGAACGGTATCATCCACACCTCCGTTGGCAAGGTCGGCTTTGAAGCTGGCAAGCTGAAGGAAAACGTTGAAGCCCTGATCGCTGACCTGAAGCGTATCAAGCCAGCTTCTTCGAAAGGTATCTACGTTAAGCGCGTTACCCTGAGCACCACCATGGGCCCAGGTCTGGTCATCGATCAGAGCTCGCTGAACGTGTAAGAACATGGTGGTGCGACATGTCGCGCTACCAGCAAAAATTGGGGTCCCTGCCTGGCGGGGGCTATCCAAGACCGTAGGCGGCGCAAGCCTTAAAAACCCAGCCCACGCAGATGGTGCTCCCGATTCGTTACCGAATCAGACACCAAAACGACATCAGGCTTCGGCCAGATGAAACGGTAAAAACCAGGAGTAAACCCGTGGCAATTAAACTCGAAGACAAGAAGGCCATCGTCGCTGAAGTCAACGAGGCTGCCAAAGTCGCTCTGTCCGCTGTCGTGGCTGATGCCCGTGGTGTGACTGTAGGCGCAATGACCGGACTCCGTAAAGAGGCCCGCGAAGCTGGCGTTTATGTACGTGTCGTACGTAACACCCTGCTCAAGCGCGCTGTTGAAGGCACCGAATTTTCGATCCTCAACGACGCGTTCAAAGGCCCGACCCTGATTGCTTTCTCCAACGAACACCCGGGCGCTGCTGCTCGTCTGTTCAAAGAGTTCGCCAAGGGTCAGGACAAGTTCGAGATCAAGGCAGCTGCGTTTGACGGCAATTTCATTGCAGCGAACCAGATCGACGTGTTGGCTACCCTGCCGACCCGCGACGAAGCTATTGCGAAACTGATGAGCGTTATTCAAGGCGCCACCAGCAAGCTGGCTCGTACTCTGGCAGCCATTCGCGACCAGAAAGAAGCTACCGCCGCCTAAGGCGTGCGAATTCTTTCAAAATCATACGTTTAATTTGATGGCTGCGTAGGCTGTCACCCCAATACAGGATTTAAGTCATGTCCCTGACTAACGAACAAATCATCGAAGCAATCGGCCAGAAAACCGTTCTGGAAGTTGTTGAGCTGATCAAAGCAATGGAAGAAACCTTCGGCGTTACCGCTGCTGTTGCCGCTGCTGGCCCAGCTGCTGCTGCTGCCGTTGTTGAAGAGCAGACCGAGTTCAACGTTGTTCTGGTTGAAGCCGGCGACAAGAAAGTGAACGTGATCAAAGCCGTTCGTGAGCTGACCGGTCTGGGCCTGAAAGAAGCCAAAGAGAAAGTCGATGGCGCTCCTCAGGTTGTAGCTGAAGGCGTTTCGAAAGAAGCCGCTGAAGACGCTAAGAAGAAGCTGGAAGAAGCAGGCGCTAAAGTCGAGCTGAAGTAATCTCGACCTTGCGATGCCAGCCTGAGCGTTGAGCAAAAGGCTGATGGCTGGTGGCTTATGCCACCGGCCTTTTTCCGTTATTGGTGGCCGGTCATGCCGGCCCCGATAACAAGCTGCAAGACACCCATGTGGGTGGCGCAAACCAAGGGGTTTGCACGATTTTCTGGCTGCTCCCGCCGGGAGAAGCCAAACAAGCAGGTGACCAAGCTGGGGAACGCTGATGGCTTACTCATACACTGAGAAAAAACGTATCCGCAAGGACTTTAGCAAGTTGCCGGACGTCATGGATGTGCCTTACCTCCTGGCCATCCAGCTGGATTCGTATCGCGAATTCCTGCAAGCGGGAGCATCCAAGGATAACTTCCGCGACGTCGGCCTGCACGCGGCCTTCAAATCGGTATTCCCGATCATCAGCTACTCCGGCAATGCTGCCCTGGAGTACGTAGGCTATCGCCTGGGCGAACCCGCCTTCGATGTGAAGGAATGTGTCCTGCGTGGTGTGACCTTCGCGGTACCACTGCGGGTCAAGGTGCGCCTGATCATCTTCGACAAGGAATCGTCGAACAAAGCGATCAAGGACATCAAAGAGCAAGAAGTCTACATGGGTGAAATCCCCCTGATGACTGAAAACGGTACCTTCGTAATCAACGGTACCGAGCGTGTGATCGTTTCCCAGCTGCACCGTTCGCCTGGTGTGTTCTTCGACCACGACCGTGGCAAGACCCACAGCTCCGGCAAGCTGCTGTACTCCGCTCGCATCATCCCTTACCGCGGCTCCTGGCTGGACTTCGAGTTCGACCCGAAGGACTGCGTGTTCGTGCGTATCGACCGTCGCCGCAAACTGCCGGCCTCGGTGCTGCTGCGTGCCCTGGGCTACAGCACTGAAGAAGTGCTGAACACCTTCTACACCACCAACGTGTTCCACATTTCCGGCGAAAAACTCAGCCTGGAACTGGTGCCACAGCGTCTGCGTGGTGAAGTTGCTGTCATGGACATCCATGACGAAACCGGCAAAGTCATCGTCGAGCAAGGCCGCCGTATTACCGCGCGCCACATCAACCAGATCGAGAAAGCCGGCGTCAAGCAGCTGGACGTTCCTATGGAATACGTCCTG
Organism: Pseudomonas juntendi; assembly: GCF_009932375.1. GTDB lineage: Bacteria > Pseudomonadota > Gammaproteobacteria > Pseudomonadales > Pseudomonadaceae > Aquipseudomonas > Aquipseudomonas juntendi. The sequence goes on along the minus strand of NZ_BLJG01000130.1, from coordinate 11,114 downwards.
GGCCGCACCACCGCCAAGGCTATCGTGCATCCGGCTACCGGTGAGATCCTCGCCGAGTGCAACACCGAGATGACCACCGAGCTGCTGATCAAGGTCGCCAAGGCGCAGGTTGTCCGTATCGAGACCCTGTACACCAACGACATCGACTGCGGTCCGTTCATCTCCGACACGCTGAAGATCGACACCACCAGCAACCAGCTGGAAGCCCTGGTCGAAATCTACCGCATGATGCGTCCAGGCGAGCCGCCGACCAAGGACGCCGCCGAGACCCTGTTCAACAACCTGTTCTTCAGCGCCGAGCGTTACGACCTGTCCGCCGTTGGCCGCATGAAGTTCAACCGTCGTATCGGTCGTACCGAGATCGAGGGTTCGGGCGTGCTGAGCAAGGAAGATATCGTCGAGGTCCTGAAAACCCTGGTCGATATCCGTAACGGCAAAGGCATTGTCGACGACATCGACCACCTGGGTAACCGTCGCGTTCGTTGCGTCGGCGAGATGGCCGAGAACCAGTTCCGCGTTGGCCTGGTGCGTGTAGAGCGCGCGGTCAAGGAACGTCTGTCGATGGCGGAAAGCGAAGGCCTGATGCCGCAAGACCTGATCAACGCCAAGCCGGTTGCGGCGGCGGTGAAAGAGTTCTTCGGTTCCAGCCAGCTGTCCCAGTTCATGGACCAGAACAACCCGCTCTCCGAGATCACCCACAAGCGCCGCGTCTCTGCACTCGGCCCTGGCGGTCTGACCCGTGAGCGTGCTGGCTTTGAAGTCCGTGACGTGCACCCGACCCACTACGGCCGTGTGTGCCCGATCGAGACCCCTGAAGGTCCGAACATCGGTCTGATCAACTCCCTGGCAGCCTATGCCCGCACCAACCAGTACGGCTTCCTGGAAAGCCCATACCGCGTGGTGAAAGAAGGTGTGGTCAGCGACGACATCGTGTTCCTGTCGGCCATTGAAGAAGCCGATCACGTTATCGCCCAGGCTTCGGCCGCGATGAACGACAAGAAGCAGCTGATCGATGAGCTGGTAGCGGTCCGTCACCTGAACGAGTTCACCGTCAAGGCGCCGGAAGACGTCACCCTGATGGACGTTTCGCCGAAGCAGGTTGTTTCCGTCGCTGCCTCGCTGATCCCGTTCCTCGAGCACGACGACGCCAACCGTGCACTGATGGGTTCGAACATGCAGCGTCAGGCTGTACCGACCCTGCGTGCCGACAAGCCGCTGGTAGGTACCGGCATGGAGCGCAACGTTGCCCGTGACTCCGGTGTCTGCGTGGTTGCTCGCCGCGGTGGCGTGATCGACTCGGTCGACGCCAGCCGTATCGTCGTTCGCGTCAATGACGATGAAGTCGAGACCGGTGAAGCCGGTGTGGACATCTACAACCTGACCAAGTACACCCGTTCCAACCAGAACACCTGCATCAACCAGCGTCCGCTGGTCAGCAAGGGTGACAAGGTTCAGCGCAGCGACATCATGGCCGACGGCCCGTCCACCGACATGGGTGAGCTGGCACTGGGTCAGAACATGCGTATCGCCTTCATGGCGTGGAACGGCTTCAACTTCGAAGACTCCATCTGCCTGTCCGAACGTGTGGTGCAGGAAGACCGCTTCACCACGATCCACATTCAGGAACTGACCTGTGTGGCGCGTGATACCAAGCTTGGCCCAGAGGAAATCACTGCGGACATCCCGAACGTGGGTGAAGCCGCACTGAACAAGCTGGACGAAGCCGGTATCGTCTACGTGGGTGCGGAAGTCGGCGCGGGTGACATCCTGGTCGGTAAAGTTACGCCAAAAGGCGAAACCCAGCTGACTCCGGAAGAAAAACTGCTGCGCGCCATCTTCGGCGAAAAAGCCAGCGACGTTAAGGACACTTCCCTGCGCGTGCCGACCGGCACCAAGGGTACTGTCATCGACGTACAGGTCTTCACCCGTGATGGCGTGGAGCGCGACAGCCGCGCCCTGGCCATCGAGAAGATGCAGCTGGACGAGATCCGCAAGGACCTCAACGAAGAGTTCCGCATCGTCGAAGGCGCAACCTTCGAGCGTCTGCGTTCTGCCCTGAACGGCCAAGTGGTCGACGGTGGCGCGGGCCTGAAGAAAGGCACCGTGATCTCCGACGAAGTACTGGACGGTCTGGAGCACGGCCAGTGGTTCAAGCTGCGCATGGCTGAAGATGCACTGAACGAGCAGCTGGAAAAGGCTCAGCAGTACATCGTTGACCGTCGCCGTCTGCTGGACGACAAGTTCGAAGACAAGAAGCGCAAGCTGCAGCAGGGCGATGACCTGGCGCCAGGCGTACTGAAGATCGTCAAGGTTTACCTGGCAATCCGCCGTCGCATCCAGCCGGGTGACAAGATGGCCGGCCGTCACGGTAACAAAGGTGTTGTCTCGGTTATCATGCCGGTTGAAGACATGCCGCACGACGCCAACGGTACTCCGGTCGACGTCGTACTGAACCCGCTGGGCGTACCTTCGCGTATGAACGTTGGTCAGATCCTCGAAACCCACCTGGGCCTTGCGGCCAAAGGCCTGGGCGAGAAGATCGACCGCATGCTCGAAGAGCAGCGCAAAGCCGCTGAGCTGCGTGTATTCCTGACCGAGGTCTACAACGAGATCGGTGGTCGTCAGGAAAACCTCGACGAGTTCTCCGACGCCGAGATCCTGGCCCTGGCGCACAACCTGAAGAAAGGTGTGCCTATGGCTACTCCGGTCTTCGATGGTGCCAAGGAGCGCGAGATCAAGGCCATGCTGAAACTGGCAGACCTGCCAGAAAGCGGCCAGATGGTGCTGTTCGATGGCCGTACCGGCAACAAGTTCGAGCGTCCGGTGACCGTTGGTTACATGTACATGCTCAAGCTGAACCACTTGGTGGACGACAAGATGCACGCGCGTTCCACTGGTTCCTACAGCCTGGTTACCCAGCAGCCGCTGGGTGGTAAGGCGCAGTTCGGTGGTCAGCGTTTCGGGGAGATGGAAGTGTGGGCGCTGGAAGCATACGGCGCGGCATACACCCTGCAAGAAATGCTCACAGTGAAGTCGGACGACGTGAACGGCCGTACCAAGATGTACAAGAACATCGTGGATGGCGATCACCGTATGGAGCCGGGCATGCCCGAGTCCTTCAACGTGTTGATCAAAGAGATCCGTTCCCTCGGTATCGATATCGATCTGGAAACCGAATAACACGTGACGCGAAGGGGAGTGGGGCAGGTAATGCCCGCTCCCTGCTCCGCCAGGAGGAAAGGCCTTGAAAGACCTACTGAATTTGCTGAAAAACCAGGGTCAAGTCGAAGAGTTCGACGCCATCCGCATCGGTCTGGCGTCGCCTGAAATGATCCGTTCGTGGTCGTTCGGTGAAGTTAAGAAGCCGGAAACCATCAACTACCGTACGTTCAAGCCTGAGCGTGACGGCCTGTTCTGCGCCAAGATCTTTGGCCCAGTCAAGGACTACGAGTGCCTGTGCGGCAAGTACAAGCGCCTCAAGCACCGTGGCGTAATCTGCGAGAAGTGCGGCGTTGAAGTTGCCTTGGCCAAAGTGCGTCGTGAGCGCATGGCGCACATCGAGCTGGCCTCGCCGGTCGCCCACATCTGGTTCCTGAAGTCGCTGCCGTCCCGTATCGGCCTGCTGATGGACATGACCCTGCGTGACATCGAGCGCGTGCTCTACTTCGAGAGCTACGTCGTTATCGACCCGGGCATGACCACCCTGGAAAAGGGCCAGCTGCTGAACGACGAGCAGTACTTCGAAGCGCTGGAAGAGTTCGGTGACGACTTCGATGCCCGCATGGGTGCCGAGGCTGTCCGCGAACTGCTGCACGCTATCGACCTGGAGCACGAGATCGGCCGCCTGCGCGAAGAAATTCCGCAGACCAACTCGGAAACCAAGATCAAGAAGCTGTCCAAGCGCCTGAAGCTGATGGAAGCTTTCCAGGGCTCGGGCAACCTGCCTGAGTGGATGGTGCTGACCGTTCTGCCAGTACTGCCGCCGGACCTGCGTCCGCTGGTGCCGCTGGATGGTGGCCGCTTCGCGACCTCCGACCTGAACGACCTGTATCGTCGGGTGATCAACCGTAACAACCGTCTGAAGCGCCTGCTGGATCTGTCGGCGCCGGACATCATCGTGCGCAACGAAAAGCGCATGCTGCAGGAGGCGGTCGACGCCCTGCTGGACAACGGCCGTCGCGGTCGCGCCATCACTGGCTCGAACAAGCGTCCGCTGAAGTCCCTGGCCGACATGATCAAAGGTAAGCAAGGTCGCTTCCGTCAGAACTTGCTCGGTAAGCGTGTGGACTACTCCGGCCGTTCGGTAATTACCGTAGGCCCGACCCTGCGTCTGCACCAGTGCGGTCTGCCGAAGAAGATGGCCCTTGAGCTGTTCAAGCCGTTCATTTTCGGCAAGCTGGAAATGCGTGGTCTGGCGACCACCATCAAGGCTGCCAAGAAGATGGTCGAGCGCGAGCTGCCAGAGGTATGGGACGTTCTCGCCGAGGTGATCCGCGAACACCCCGTACTGCTCAACCGTGCGCCAACCCTGCACCGTCTGGGTATCCAGGCCTTTGAACCGGTTCTGATCGAAGGTAAAGCCATCCAGCTGCACCCGCTGGTCTGCGCCGCGTACAACGCCGACTTCGACGGTGACCAGATGGCCGTTCACGTGCCGCTGACGCTGGAAGCCCAGCTCGAAGCGCGCGCGCTGATGATGTCGACCAACAACATTCTGTCGCCAGCCAACGGTGAGCCAATCATCGTTCCGTCGCAGGACGTTGTACTGGGTCTGTACTACATGACCCGTGAGGCGATCAATGCCAAGGGCGAAGGTCGCGTATTCGCCGACCTGCAGGAAGTCGACCGCGTATTCCGCGCCGGCGAAGCTGCCCTGCACGCGAAAATCAAGGTTCGTATCAACGAAACCGTGAAAGAGCGTGATGGCTCGGTGGTCAAGAACACCCGTATCGTCGACACCACCGTCGGCCGTGCGCTGCTGTTCCAGGTTGTACCGGCAGGCCTGCCGTACGATGTGGTCAACCAGCCAATGAAGAAAAAGGCGATCTCCAAGCTGATCAACCAGTGCTACCGCGTGGTTGGTCTGAAAGAGACCGTCATCTTCGCTGACCAGTTGATGTACACCGGTTTCGCCTACTCGACCATTTCCGGTGTTTCCATCGGTGTTAACGACTTCGTTATCCCGGAAGAGAAAGCCCGCATCATCGGTAACGCTACCGATGAAGTGAAGGAAATCGAGAGCCAGTACGCCTCCGGCCTGGTAACCCAGGGCGAGAAGTACAACAAGGTCATCGACTTGTGGTCCAAGGCGAACGACGAAGTGTCCAAGGCGATGATGGCCAACCTCTCGAAAGAGAAGGTCATCGACCGCGAGGGCAAGGAAGTCGAGCAAGAGTCCTTCAACTCGATGTACATGATGGCTGACTCGGGTGCGCGGGGTTCCGCAGCACAGATCCGTCAGCTGGCTGGTATGCGTGGCCTGATGGCCAAGCCGGACGGCTCGATCATCGAGACGCCGATCACCGCGAACTTCCGTGAAGGTCTGAGCGTACTCCAGTACTTCATCTCGACCCACGGTGCTCGTAAGGGTCTGGCGGATACCGCCTTGAAGACTGCGAACTCGGGTTACCTGACGCGTCGTCTGGTGGACGTTGCCCAGGATCTGGTGGTTACCGAGATCGACTGCGGCACCGACCAAGGCCTGCTGATGACTCCGCACATCGAAGGCGGCGACGTTGTAGAGCCGCTGGGTGAGCGTGTACTGGGTCGTGTCATCGCCCGCGACGTGTTCAAGCCAGGCACCGAGGACGTGATCGTTCCGGCCGGTACCCTGGTCGACGAGCAGTGGGTCGAGTTCATCGAGCTGAACAGCATCGACGAAGTGATCGTGCGTTCGCCGATCAGCTGCGAAACCCGCTACGGCATCTGCGCCAAGTGCTACGGTCGTGACCTGGCTCGCGGTCACCAGGTGAACATCGGTGAAGCTGTCGGCGTTATCGCTGCACAGTCGATCGGTGAGCCGGGTACCCAGCTGACCATGCGTACGTTCCACATCGGTGGTGCTGCAAGCCGTACTTCGGCTGCCGACAGCGTCCAGGTGAAGAACGGCGGTATGGTGCGTCTGCACAACCTGAAGCAGGTCGAGCGTGCCGACGGCAACCTGGTTGCCGTATCGCGTTCCGGTGAGTTGGCCATTGCCGACGAATTCGGCCGTGAGCGTGAGCGCTACAAGCTGCCTTACGGTGCAGTGATTTCGGTCAAGGAAGGTGAAAAGGTCGAAGCTGGCGCCATCGTCGCCAAGTGGGACCCGCACACCCACCCGATCGTGACCGAGCTGAAAGGTACCGTGACCTTCGTGGGCATGGAAGAAAACATCACCATCAAGCGTCAGACCGATGAACTGACCGGCTTGACCAACATTGAAGTACTGGACGTGAAGGATCGCCCTGCCGCAGGCAAGGAAATCCGTCCGGCAATCAAGATGGTCGATGCCGCTGGCAAGGATCTGTACCTGCCAGGTACCGACGTACCTGCCCAGTACTTCCTGCCGGCCAACGCCCTCGTGGGTGTGGCTGACGGTGCCCAGATCGGTGTTGGTGACGTTATTGCGCGTATCCCGCAAGAAACGTCGAAGACCCGTGACATCACCGGTGGTCTGCCGCGCGTTGCCGACCTGTTCGAAGCGCGTCGTCCGAAAGAAGCCTCGATTCTGGCTGAAGTCAGCGGCACCATCGCATTCGGTAAAGAGACCAAGGGCAAGCGTCGCCTGGTGATCACTCCGACCGACGGTAGCGATCCGTACGAAGAGCTGATTCCGAAGTGGCGCCACCTGAACGTGTTCGAAGGTGAGCAGGTAAACCGCGGTGAAGTTATCTCCGACGGCCCGAGCGATCCGCACGACATCCTGCGTCTGCTGGGTGTCAGCGCGCTGGCGAAGTACATCGTCAACGAGATCCAGGACGTTTACCGTCTGCAAGGCGTGAAGATCAACGACAAGCACATCGAGACCATCCTGCGTCAGATGCTGCGCAAGGTCGAGATCTCCGAGTCGGGCGATTCCAGCTTCATCAAGGGCGACCAGATGGAACTGACCCAGGTACTGGTAGAGAACGAGCGTCTCGCCAGCGAGGACAAGTTCATCTCCAAGTTCACCCGTGCGCTGCTGGGTATCACCAAGGCCTCGCTGTCGACCGAGTCGTTCATCTCCGCGGCTTCCTTCCAGGAAACCACCCGCGTACTGACCGAAGCGGCGGTAACCGGCAAGCGCGACTACCTGCGCGGCCTGAAGGAGAACGTGGTTGTGGGTCGTTTGATCCCAGCCGGTACTGGTCTGGCTTACCACAGCGAGCGCAAGCGTCGCCGTGATGCCGACAAACCGTTGCGTGTCAGCGCCAGTGAGGTGGAAGCCGCACTGACCGAAGCGCTGAATTCCAGCGGTAACTAAGTCCAGGGCGGGGCCCCGGCTACCCTCGAACGGGCATCGGCGACATGAAATGTTGCCGATGATCGGGCGAGGAGGGCCGGGGCCTTGTCTTGACTGGGTGCAAGATCCTCTTTAGACTTTTGTACCCTTAAATTTGGTGAGGCTCCGTCTCGCCAATTTTTGGCTTTCTTGCAAGACAATAGAGTCGCAAGACAATCAGTGGAGCTAGTAGATGGCAACTATCAACCAGCTGGTACGTCAGCCGCGTAAGCGTTCGGTCGAGAAGTCCGACGTTCCTGCGCTGCAGAACTGCCCGCAACGTCGTGGCGTGTGCACCCGTGTGTACACCACCACGCCGAAAAAACCTAACTCGGCACTGCGTAAAGTATGCCGTGTGCGTCTGACCAACGGTTTCGAGGTTTCCTCGTACATCGGTGGTGAAGGCCACAACCTGCAAGAGCACAGCGTCGTCCTGATCCGTGGCGGCCGTGTAAAAGACTTGCCAGGTGTTCGTTACCACACCGTTCGCGGCTCTCTGGATACTTCGGGCGTCAAAGGCCGTAACCAGGGTCGTTCGAAATACGGTACCAAGCGTCCGAAGTAATCGGCCGTTTGCAGACATCCATTTTTTTGAGTCGATAAGAGTAAGGTCGGGCAGGGGTCGAAGACCCGCGTCCCGGGCTAACCTGAAGACCGTTTGAGGGCTTATCATGCCAAGACGTCGTGTAGCAGCAAAACGTGAGATCCTTGACGATCCGAAGTACGGATCCCAGATCCTCGCCAAGTTCATGAACCACGTGATGGAAAGCGGCAAGAAGGCCGTAGCCGAGCGCATCGTTTACGGTGCCCTGGATACCGTCAAAGCACGCAAGAACAGCGACCCCCTGGAAATCTTCGAGAAAGCTCTCGACGCCATCGCTCCGCTGGTCGAAGTCAAGTCCCGCCGTGTAGGCGGTGCTACTTACCAGGTTCCGGTTGAAGTTCGTCCATCCCGTCGTAACGCTCTGGCAATGCGCTGGCTCGTAGACTACGCCCGCAAGCGCGGCGAGAAGTCGATGGCTCTGCGTCTGGCCGGCGAACTGCTGGATGCTGCTGAAGGCAAGGGTGCTGCAGTCAAGAAGCGTGAAGACGTGCACCGTATGGCTGAAGCCAACAAAGCGTTCTCGCACTACCGCTTCTAATTCAAGCATCAATCATTTTGCGAGGGCTTTATGGCTCGTACTACAGCAATTAACCGCTACCGTAACATCGGTATCTGTGCCCACGTTGACGCGGGCAAGACTACCACTACCGAGCGGATCCTGTTCTACACAGGTCTGAGCCACAAGATGGGCGAGGTGCATGACGGCGCCGCGACCACCGACTGGATGGTGCAGGAGCAGGAGCGCGGTATCACCATTACCTCCGCTGCCGTTACCACCTTCTGGAAAGGTTCCCGTGGTCAGTACGACAACTACCGCGTAAACGTCATCGATACCCCCGGCCACGTTGACTTCACCATTGAAGTAGAGCGTTCGCTGCGCGTACTCGACGGCGCGGTCGTTGTGTTCTGCGGTACCTCCGGCGTTGAGCCGCAGTCCGAAACCGTATGGCGTCAGGCCAACAAGTACGGCGTTCCACGTGTCGTATACGTGAACAAGATGGACCGTGCCGGTGCCAACTTCCTGCGCGTTGTAGGTCAGATCAAGAACCGTCTGGGTCACACCCCGGTTCCGGTCCAGCTGGCCATCGGTGCAGAAGATGACTTCCAGGGTCAGGTTGACCTGATCAAGATGAAGGCCATCTACTGGAACGACGACGACAAAGGCACCACCTACCGCGAGGAAGAAATTCCTGCCGAGCTGGTGGACCTGGCCAACGAATGGCGCAGCAACATGGTCGAGGCTGCTGCCGAGGCCAACGAAGAGCTGATGAACAAGTACCTTGAAGAAGGTGACCTGTCCGTCGAAGACATCAAGGCTGGTCTGCGCGCCCGTACCCTGGCGAGCGAGATCGTTCCTGCTGTCTGCGGTTCTTCGTTCAAGAACAAGGGCGTTCCCCTGGTTCTCGATGCCGTCATTGACTACCTGCCTGCGCCAACCGAGATCCCTGCGATCAAGGGTATCCACCCTGATCTGATCGACGTGCCGAAGGATGAAGTCAAGCCAGAACAGTACGACGAGCGTCCTGCTGACGACAACGAGCCGTTCTCGGCTCTGGCGTTCAAGATCGCTACCGACCCGTTCGTGGGCACCCTGACCTTCGTCCGCGTTTACTCGGGCTTCCTGACCTCTGGTGACTCCGTCATCAACTCGGTCAAGGGCAAGAAAGAGCGCGTTGGCCGTATGGTGCAGATGCACGCCAACCAGCGTGAAGAGATCAAGGAAGTACGTGCAGGTGACATCGCTGCTCTGATCGGGATGAAGGACGTCACCACCGGTGATACCCTGTGCAACCTCGACAAGCCGATCATCCTTGAGCGTATGGACTTCCCTGAGCCGGTAATTTCGCTCTCCGTAGAGCCGAAAACCAAGGCTGACCAGGAGAAGATGGGTATCGCTCTGGGCAAGCTGGCCCAGGAAGACCCGTCGTTCCGCGTCAAGACCGACGAAGAAACCGGCCAGACCATCATCTCCGGTATGGGTGAGCTGCACCTGGACATCCTCGTTGACCGCATGAAGCGCGAATTCAACGTCGAGTGCAACGTCGGCAAGCCGCAGGTTTCGTACCGCGAGAAGATCACCAAGTCCAACGTCGAGATCGAAGGCAAGTTCGTTCGTCAGTCGGGTGGTCGTGGTCAGTTCGGTCACTGCTGGATCCGTTTCTCGGAGCCAGACGTCGACGAGAAGGGCAACATCACCGAAGGTCTGGTCTTCACCAACGAAGTCGTTGGTGGTGTGATTCCGAAGGAATTCATCGCCCCGATCCAGAAGGGTATCGAAGAGCAGATGAAAAACGGCGTTGTTGCCGGCTATCCGCTGCTCGGCCTGAAGGCTACAGTGTTCGACGGTTCGTACCACGACGTCGACTCCAACGAAATGGCGTTCAAGATCGCCGCTTCGATGGCGACCAAGCAACTGGCCCAGAAGGGCGGTGGCGTGGTGCTTGAGCCGATCATGAAGGTCGAAGTTGTAACCCCGGAAGATTACCTGGGTGACGTGATGGGTGACCTGAGCCGTCGTCGTGGGATGATCCAGGGTAATGAAGACTCGGTGTCCGGCAAGGTAATCACTGCTGAGGTACCACTCGGAGAAATGTTCGGTTACGCAACCGACGTTCGTTCCATGTCTCAGGGTCGCGCAAGCTACTCCATGGAATTCTCCAAATACGCCGAAGCTCCGTCGAACATCGTCGAAGCACTCGTTAAAAAACAAGGCTAATCCCCTTTAGGCAAGAGGTTCACTGTCGTGGCTAAAGAAAAATTTGATCGTTCCCTTCCCCACGTTAACGTCGGCACCATCGGCCACGTTGACCACGGTAAGACCACTCTGACCGCAGCTCTGACTCGCGTCTGCTCCGAAGTTTTCGGTTCGGCAGTCGTTGAGTTCGACAAGATCGACTCGGCTCCGGAAGAAAAAGCGCGCGGTATCACCATCAACACCGCTCACGTCGAGTACAACTCGAACATTCGTCACTACGCTCACGTTGACTGCCCAGGTCACGCCGCCTACGTGAAGAACATGATCACCGTCGCTGCCCAGATGGACGCCGC
>NZ_BLJG01000129.1 GCF_009932375.1 Pseudomonas juntendi | reverse complement strand
GGGGCGGGTTCTGGTTTTTTCACCGCTTCGGGTTCGGGCTCCAGCGGCCGCTCACGGGCGCCGGACGGCGGCAGCACGGGCAGGTCGATGGCGATGGCGGCGGCGATGTCCTCGATGCGGCTGGCACGAATGGCCAGCGTGCGCAGGCCATGGTGGCGGCAGATCCGCATCAAGCCGGGCAGGTCGATTGCCCCTTCATCGGCAGGCAGCTTGTCCAGCGCCAGCACCAGCGGCGTGTTACTGAAGAAGTTCGGCGCCTGGGCGACTTTGGCCGCCAGCTGGCGGTCCAGGGCTTCAAGGTCATTGCGCGCCAGTTCCAGTACGGTGATGGCAAGCATGCTGCCCTTGAGCTGGAACACGGAAGCGGTGTCGGGTGTGTGGTTTGGGCTCATGGTCTGCATAGACGGCTTGTTGCGGAAAAAGTGCCCTGACTTATAACGAGAACACCGGTTGCCCGCAACATGCGCTGATCCGTTGTAGAATGCGCAGCCTTTGTCTTTCCGGATGCTTCAATGGAACGCCCGCGTTTTCGTCGCTATTACCTTCACCCAAAGTTCTGGGGCCTGTGGCTGGGCCTGGGCCTGCTGTGGCTGGTAGTCCAGTTGCCGTACCGGGTGCTGTTGAAAATCGGTGCCGCGCTGGGCGCGGTGATGTACCACTTTGCCGGCGAGCGCCGGCGCATTGCTGCGCGCAACCTGGAGTTGTGCTTTCCGGAGCTGTCAGTCGACGAACGGCAGCGGTTGCTGAAGGCCAACTTCGCGTCCACCGGCATCGCCTTTTTCGAAATGGCCATGAGCTGGTGGTGGCCCAAGGCGCGGCTGGCACGCCTGGCCCATGTCGAGGGCCTGGAGCACCTGCAAGCCGCGCAGCAGGCGGGGCAGGGGGCCATCCTGATGGCGGTGCACTTCACCACCCTGGAAATCGGCGCGGCGCTGCTGGGCCAGCAGCACACCATCGACGGCATGTACCGCGAGCATGGTAACGCGCTGTTCGATTTCATCCAGCGCAGCGGCCGCGAGCGCCACAACCTAGATTCGCTGGCGGTGGAACGCGAGGATGTGCGTGGCATGCTCAAGCTGCTGCGTTCGGGCCGGGCGATCTGGTACGCGCCGGACCAGGACTACGGCACCAAGCAGAGCCTGTTCGTGCCGTTGTTCGGCATACCCGCCGCAACGGTCACGGCCACCACCAAGTTTGCCCGGCTGGGCAAGGCGCAGGTCATTCCGTTCACCCAGAAACGCCTGGACGATGGCAGCGGCTACCGGCTGGTGATCCACCCACCGCTGGCGGACTTCCCCGGGGAAAGCGAAGAGGCCGATTGCCTGCGCATCAACCAGTGGGTCGAAAGCGTGCTGCGCGAATGCCCCGAGCAGTACCTGTGGGCGCACCGCAGGTTCAAGTCGCGGCCCGAAGGGGCTGAGCGGCTGTATGACAAGAAAAAGCGTTGAACCCTGTGTCGGCGGGAAGCACGCCATGGCCCCACCTGCGGTAACCGGCCTTATCCTGTCTGGCGGTGGCGCCCGCGCCGCCTATCAGGTCGGCGTACTGGCCGGCATCGCCGAGCTGTTGCCGGCCAGCGCAGCCAACCCGTTCCCGGTGATCGTCGGCACTTCGGCAGGGGCCATCAACGCCGTGACCCTGGCCAGCGGTGCCGGCCAGTTCAACAGCGCCGTGCAACGGCTGACGCACTTCTGGCAGAACATTTCCAGCCACCTGGTGATCCGCAGTGACTGGCCTGGGGTGGTGCGCCAGGCCAGCCGGTTTGTCGGCCACAACCTGCTTGGGCTGGGCGGCCAGGCGCCCGTGGCGTTGCTCGACAGCCGCCCGCTGCGCACCTTGCTGGAGGCGCAGCTGAACCTGGATGGCATTGGCCAGGCCTTGGCCGCCGAGCAACTGCGCGCGGTAGCGGTAACCGCCTTCGGTTACGAGTCCGGCCAGGCGGTGACCTTCTACCAGGGCCGAGGCTCGATCGAGGCCTGGTTGCGCCACCGCCGCATCGGCGTGCCCACGCCGCTGGGCATCGACCACCTGCTGGCCAGTGCGGCGATCCCGCTGCTGTTCGCGCCGGTGCAGCTGGGTGACGAGTATTACGGTGACGGTGCGGTGCGGCAGTCGGCGCCGATAAGCCCGGCCCTGCACCTGGGTGCCAGCCGGGTGCTGGTGGTCGGCGTCAGCGGCAACCCGCAGCGGCCTGCGCCACCCTTGCCGCCCCAGCGGGTGTTCAGCGGGCAGCAGCCAAGCCTGGCGCAGATCGGCGGGCACCTGCTCAACAGCACCTTCATCGACAGCCTGGAAGATGACATCGAACTGCTGCAGCGGCTCAACCACCTGGGCCGGCTGTTGCCAGCGCACCTGGACGCACGCCGCCTGGGCCTGGCACCGATCGACGTGCTGGTGGTTGCGCCCAGCCAGCCGCTGGACGAGATTGCCGCGCGCCACCGCCGCGACCTGCCGGCGGCGCTGCGCCTGTTCCTGCGCGGGCCGGGGGCAACCCGTACCAGTGGCGCGGGGGTGTTGAGCTATCTGCTGTTCGAAGCCGGTTATTGCAGTGAGCTGATCGAGTTGGGGCGCCGCGACGCCCTGGCCAAAAAGCGCGAGCTGTGCCAGTTCCTGGGTATCGGATAACGCCTGCGCCGGCCCTTTCGCGACATTGCACCGCCGCCAAAGGGCCGGGCCGGGTTAGTCGGCTATCTGCAGCTTGCGCGACTGGGTATACACGTAGCGCACTTTTTCATACTCGAACGGCGAGTTGAGCTGGCCATAGCGGAATTTGGTGTTGTAGCGCTTGTCCACCACGCGCAAGGCGAAGATCTCGGGGTGGTCCTTGCTGGCGTCGGCCACGTTGAGGTAGTTGATGCTCTGCTCGCCGGCGTAGTCCACTGCCAGGCCGGTGGTATCGCGCAGGTTCGACGGGCCCAGCAGCGGCAGCATCAGGTACGGCCCTTCGGGTACCCCGTAGAAGCCCAGCGTCTGGCCAAAGTCTTCGCTCTGCCGTGGCAGGCCCATGCTGGTCGCCGGGTCCCACAGCCCGCCTACGCCAATGATGGTGTTGAACATCAGCCGCGCGGTGATCTCGGCCGAGCGCTTGGCCTTGAGCTGCAGCACGCTGTTGAACAGGTTCGGCACATCGCCCAGGTTATTGAAGAAGTTGCTGACCCCGGTGCGGACGAAGCTTGGCGTGACGTACTGGTAGCCGTTCACCAACGGCAGCAGCACCCACTGGTCGAGGCGGTAGTTGAAGTGGTAGATGCGCCGGTTGACCGACTCCAGCGGGTCGTACACGTTCAGCGCCTCCAACGTGGAGCGCTCGAACTCGCGCTGGTCCAGGCCGGGGTTGAATTTCAGCTCGCGCAGCGGGTCGAGAAAACCGTCGGACTCGGGCACCAGTGGCGCTGTGCCAACCACCTGCGGGTCGGCCTCGACCACGCTGGCCCGCGGTGCGGTTTCGGCGGCCAGGGTGTGGCCGGCGGCTAGCAGGGCAGTGGCGAAGAGGAGTTTGTTAACCACGGAAGAACTCCAGCATGGCGTCGCTGTTGACGCGGTAGTTGAGGTTGCCGCAATGGCCGCCATGGGGGTAGAGGGTCAGCCGGTCACCAAAGACCTTGCGCAGGAAGCCGATGTCGCCCGGGCCGAGGATGACGTCGTCGGCGTTGTGCATCACCGCGATCTTGTCGCTGCTGTGCAGGTAGTCTGCCAGCGCGTACAAGCTGACCTGGTTGATCAGTTGCAGGATGCTGTTGCCGTCGGTGCGTGCACGCCACATGGGGATTACCTGCTCGGTCATGTAGCAGTCGAAGTCACACTGCAGGGCACGTTTGAAGAACGGCGTGAGGCTGCTGCCTTCGGTGATCGGGTACTTCGGCGGAATGATCAGGCCGCGACGGTTGATCAGGTCGGAGGTAAAGGCAATGTCGGCCGCCGAGAAGCGGAACGAGGTGCCGATCAACATGGCCATCTGTTCGTTGGACAAATGTTGCTTCGACTGCTGGAAGTCGTACAACAGGGCATCGTTGAGGTCGATGTAACCCTTGTCCTGGAAGTAGCGGGTGAGCTTTTGCAGCATCAACTCGTAGAAGGTGGTGCTGCGGTCGATGCCCTTGACCTGGGTTTGCACCAGCTTGTCGAGGTTGTTGATCGAGGTGTACAGGTTGACCGGTGGGTTGAGCAGCAACACGCGCTTGAAGTTGAAGCTGCGGCGGGTTTCGTCCAGGTGGCTGACGAACGCCGCGTCGAGGGCCCCCAGGCTGTAGCCGGTGAGGTAGAACTCGCTGACCGGCAGGCGCGGGTGCTGGGCCCGCACGGCCTGCATGACCCGGTACAGGTCTTCGGCGTCTTCCTGGGTGATGCCGGGGGTGGCAAAGCGCGAGGCGGCGCTTATGAAGTCGTAGCTGGTAGGCGACGACAGCTGCACCACGTGGAAACCGGCCTGATAGAACAGCTTCTTCAGGTATTCGTTGATGGTGCTGGTGTAGGCGGCCCCGGTGCCGGCGATGATGAAGATCAGCGGCGCCGCGTGGTCCTGGCGGGCCAGGCGGTACTTGAGCTTTTTCACCGCCCAGAAGTTGTCGGGCAGGATGAACTCGCGCTCCGGGCGCAGGTTCAGGCTGTAGTCGGACTGGTCGATGTCTTCATCGCTGGGCAGGGTCGGGCGCTGCTCCGGCGGTGTGGTGGCGATGGTGGCCTCGAACGGGTTGGTCAAGGGGTAGCCATAGCTGGCGGCGTCGATATCGCGCGCTGAAGCGGCCACAGCCATGAGCAGGCCACCGAGCAAGGCAGCGAGGCGCAAAGTACGAAGCATGTAATCCCCCAAAAGAACGCAAGGTCAAGCGTATGCAGGCTAGGACCACTGCGGGCTGAACAAAGTTGCCTGGCGTAGTGGCCTTTGGTGTTCTTGTTATCTGCAACATAGCTGCAGGCCGACAATTTTGCCTTATCAGGGGCGATGGGTGATCATCGTTTTCTTCAATAGTGACTGTAGGGAAAACAGGATGTCTCGTGCCTTGCCGGCAGCCATGGTCATGCTGTTCATCGGGCTGTGGCTCGCAGCCAGTTACGCGGTGCGTTACGGGCTGATGGAAGACGGCCAGTGGGTCGGCCTGTGCACGTTACCGGCGGCGTACTGGCAGTGCGAGGTCCGGTCGTTGCTGGGGCTGGGCATTCACCACCAGGTGCTGGCCTGGGGCGGGTTGGGCCTGGCCCTGTTGGCGCAGGTGGTCGCCGGCCGTGCAGGCTGGTGGCTGGCCTTCCTGGCCCTGGTGTTCGCGGTGCCGGCGCTGGTGCTGTATACCGCCAGCATTGCGGTGTTTGCGCTGGTGCTGGCGGGCTTGCGGTTGGTCCGCTCGCAGCAGCGGGCCTGACCAGGCCAACCGCCGCATTAAAGGTGCGCCGCGGCCGCCATCACACCGCGCGCAGCCGCAAGCTGCGCCACAGCGCCACGGTCATTACCACGCTCACCACCGCCCACCCCCAGGCCTGGCGGTTCTGCAGCCCTTCGACAAACAGCTGTGGCGCCACCCCGGCGCCCACGATAAACGCCAGCAATGCCACCTCCGCCCGCGGCGCGCGCACCGGCCACAGCGCGTACACCAGCGCCGGCAACGCCAGCGCTGCAGTGGGGAAGCTGCGGTAGCGCGGGTCGAACACCAGCGCCAGCATGCTCACCGCCGCAGCGAAGCTTGCTGCCAGCAACAGCCAGCCGGCGCGGGCCTGCAACCCGGCGAACAGCCGCTCGCGCCAACCGGCGCGCTGCGCCTGGGCCAACACGGCATGGGCCAGCACCAACAGGTTCAATGCGACCAGCGCCAGCGCCCACACCCATTCCCCGGCGAAGCGCGCATGGGTGCGCACCAGCTCGCCCCACAGGCCCAGGCAACCCGCCCCCAGCGCAGCCAGCAGCGGTAACAGCAACGCCGCCCGCAGGGTGGCGGGGCGCCCGGCCAGCACCAGCATGACCAGCATCAGCGCGGCGCTGCCCAGCAACCACTGCGGCCAGTAGTGCAGGTTGCTCACCGGCCCTTCCAGCACACCCTTGTCCTGCCGGTCGGCATCGTACAACCCCCAGTACCCGCCCACCGCACCTTCGTTGGCACGCTTCCACGGCTGGTCGAAGGCCTCGATCAGGTTGTAGTGCCAGCCATTGGCCTCTGCCATGCTCACAAAACCACGAATGAAGCGCGCTTCATTGACCCGGCTGGGCACTGCCGTCTCGCGCTGGCGGCCTTCGCTGGGCCAGCCGGTTTCACCAATCAGGACGTCCTTGGGCGCAAAGCGCGTACCGAACACCCGGCGTACATCGGCGACATGGGCCAAGGCCTGGTCGATGCCCTGGGGGTCGTCCTCCCAGTAGGGCAACAGGTGAATGGTGAGGAAGTCCACCGCCGGTGCCACCTGCGGGTGCTGCAACCAGAATTCCCAGACATCGGCGTAGGTCACCGGCACGTGCACCTGGCTTTTCACCCGGGCGATCAGCGTGGCCAGGTGCGCACCGGTCACCTCCTTGCGCAGCAGGGTTTCGTTGCCGACGATCACTGCGCTGACCACGTCGGGGTTGGCGTTGGCGGCGGCGATCAGCAGGTTGATTTCCCGCTCGGTGTCGGCGGCGTGCGCATTGACCCAGGCCCCCAGCATCACCTTCAGGCCGTGCTTGCGCGCCAGCGCCGGTATTGCTTCAAGACCGGTCATGGAATAGGTGCGAATGCACTGAAAGCGTTCGGCCAACAAGGCCAGGTCGGCATCCATGCGCTGCGGGCGCAGCCGAAACGGTTGGTCGTAGGGCGACTGGTCCTTGTCGAACGGTGTGTACGAGGCACATTGCAGCTTGTGTGCAGGGCTCGCGGCATCGGGCAGTTGCAGCGGCTTGCCGAGCCCGTACCAGAGCGCTCCCAGCCCCAGCAGGGCAAAAAGGCAGGCAAGCAGGTACAACGGCAGCAGCGCGCGGGCAGAACGGGGCATCAGGCGGTCCATCGTCAGGCACAAAGGGATAGATAGTAGCCCGGCGCCAAAGCTTTGGCATGCAAGGATCGCGCAGGTCGTGGTGGGCATATGGCGCTAATGGCACAGTGCTGTCGCATATGGGGCAGGTACAGGTCGCAGCTGGATCAGGTCGCCCGGGGTTGCAGGCAGATGATGGAATCTCCAAGACCTGACGAGGGGATGCTTTGATGGCGACTTTGAAAAAAATGCGACGTTTCCTGGGCGTGGGCACTGCCCTGGTACTGGGATTAAGCGCAGCACAGGCAATGGCCAAGGAAGTGAGCATTGGCTACGTGGACGGCTGGGCCGACAGCGTGGCAACCACCAACGTGGCGGCCGAAGTAATCAAGCAGAAGCTCGGCTACGATGTGAAGTTGCAGGCCGTTGCCACCGGGATCATGTGGCAGGGTGTGGCGACCGGCAAGCTCGATGCCATGTTGTCGGCCTGGTTGCCGGTGACCCATGGCGAGTACTGGGCCAAGAACAAGGATAACGTGGTCGACTACGGCGCCAACTTCAAAGATGCCAAGATCGGCTTGATCGTGCCTGAGTACGTCAAGGCCACCAGCATCGCCGACCTCAAGACCGACAACAGCTTCAAGCAGAAGATCGTCGGCATCGATGCAGGCTCGGGCGTGATGATCAAGACCGAACAGGCCATCAAAGATTACGACCTGACCGGCTACAAGCTGCAGGCCAGCTCGGGCGCCGCGATGACCGCCGAACTGGGCCGTGCCTACGCCAAGCAGCAGTCGATTGCAGTGACCGGCTGGGTGCCGCACTGGATGTTCGCCAAGTGGAAGCTGAAGTTCCTCGAAGACCCGAAAGGCGTTTATGGCGCGTCGGAAACCGTAAACAGCATCGGCAGCAAAGAACTGGCGACCAAGGCACCGGAAGTGGCCGAGTTCCTGAAGAAATTCAGCTGGCAGTCCAAAGACGAGATTGGCGAAGTGATGCTGGCCATCCAGGAAGGCGCCAAGCCTGAAGCGGCGGCCAAGGATTGGGTGGCCAAGCACCCGGACCGCGTGAAGGAATGGACTGGCAAGTAACGACCTGAAGGGCCGGTTTTGTTGCTTCGCGGGTAAACCCGCTGCCGCAGGGCTATCACAAGGCTGAACCTTGTGGTGGGCCCTATGGCAGCGGGTTTTCCCGCGAATGGCCCGGCACTTTGTTACGCAAACGGTAAAACACCGTTGCATCTAAGACTAAGGTCGTCTGGTTGGCGTCCATCGGCAGCATAAAGTAAGGGTGTGGGTGTTTCCCTACTTGTGCTGCTAGGACAAAAACAATGAACGACAGCATTTACCTCTCGATACAAAACAGCCCTCGCTTCAAGGAGCTGGTCAGCAAACGCGAACGGTTCGCCTGGATTCTCTCGGCGATCATGCTCGGCTTGTACTGCGCTTTCATCCTTCTGATTGCCTACGGTCCTCACATACTGGGCGCCAAGCTCAGCCCTGAGTCGTCGATCACCTGGGGTATCCCCATCGGCGTCGGCCTGATCGTCTCGGCATTCGTCCTTACCGCCATCTACGTGCGCCGCGCAAACGGCGAGTTCGATGAGCTGAACAAGGCCATCCTGAAGGAGGCGCAACAATGATTCGCCACGCCAAAGCCCTGGCCATACTGGCCTGCGGAGCCTTCGCACCCGCCGTGTGGGCCGCCGATGCCCTGACCGGCGAGGTGCAGAAGCAACCGCTGAACGTCTCTGCCATCGCCATGTTCGTGGCGTTCGTCGCCTTCACCCTGGGCATCACCTACTGGGCCTCCAAGCGCAACAAGTCGGCGTCGGACTACTACGCCGCCGGCGGCAAGATCACCGGTTTCCAGAATGGCCTGGCGATTGCCGGCGACTACATGTCGGCAGCCTCGTTCCTGGGCATTTCCGCACTGGTGTTCACCTCTGGCTACGATGGCCTGATCTACTCGATCGGCTTCTTGGTCGGCTGGCCGATCATTCTCTTCCTGATTGCCGAACGCCTGCGCAACCTGGGCAAGTACACCTTCGCCGACGTGGCTTCGTACCGCCTGGGGCAAAAGGAAATCCGCACCCTGTCGGCTTCCGGCTCGCTGGTGGTGGTGGCGTTCTACCTGATCGCGCAGATGGTCGGTGCCGGCAAGCTCATCGAGCTGCTGTTCGGCCTGGACTACCATGTGGCGGTGATCCTGGTGGGTATCCTGATGTGCCTGTACGTGCTGTTCGGCGGCATGCTCGCCACCACCTGGGTACAGATCATCAAGGCCGTGCTGTTGCTGTCCGGTGCCAGCTTCATGGCGCTGATGGTGATGAAACACGTCGGCTTCGATTTCAATACGCTGTTCTCCGAGGCGATCAAGGTGCACGCCAAGGGCGAGGCCATCATGAGCCCGGGCGGCCTGGTCAAAGACCCGATCTCGGCGTTCTCGCTGGGCCTGGCGCTGATGTTCGGTACGGCCGGCCTGCCGCACATCCTGATGCGCTTCTTCACCGTCAGTGACGCCAAGGAAGCCCGCAAGAGCGTGCTGTACGCCACCGGCTTCATCGGCTACTTCTACATCCTCACCTTCATCATCGGCTTTGGCGCCATCCTGCTGGTCAGCACCAATCCTGACTTCAAGGACGCCGCAGGCGCGCTGCTGGGCGGCAACAACATGGCCGCGGTGCACCTGGCCAATGCCGTGGGTGGCAGCGTGTTCCTCGGCTTCATCTCGGCAGTGGCGTTCGCCACCATCCTGGCGGTGGTCGCCGGCCTGACCCTGGCGGGCGCCTCGGCAGTGTCCCACGACCTGTACGCCAGCGTGTGGCGCAAGGGCAAGGCCAACGACAAGGACGAGATCCGCGTGTCGAAGATCACCACCGTCGCCCTCGGCGTACTGGCGATCGGCCTGGGCATCCTGTTCGAGAAGCAGAACATCGCCTTCATGGTCGGCCTGGCGTTCTCCATCGCCGCCAGCTGCAACTTCCCGGTCCTGCTGCTTTCGATGTACTGGAAAAAGCTGACCACCCGTGGCGCCATGATCGGCGGCTGGCTGGGCCTGGTCAGCGCAGTGACGCTGATGATCCTTGGCCCGACCATCTGGGTGCAGATCCTGGGCCATGAAAAGCCGATCTACCCGTACGAGTACCCGGCGCTGTTCTCGATGGCCATTGCCTTCGTCAGCATCTGGTTCTTCTCGGTCACCGACAAGTCCAAGGCCGCAGAAAACGAACGCGCGCTGTTCTTCCCGCAGTTCGTCCGTTCGCAGACTGGCCTGGGGGCTTCGGGTGCCGTGTCGCACTGAGCCCGCCCGCCCATGAAAAAACCGCGCCGAAGCGCGGTTTTTTTATGCCTAGCGTGGCGCCGCTAGATCCTGCCCAGCAGTAACAACACCAGCAGGACCACCAGTACCACGCCGACGATGCCGGACGGGCCGTAGCCCCAGCTGCGCGAGTGTGGGAAGACCGGTAAGCCACCAATCAACAGAAGAATCAGGATGATGATGAGGATCGTGGTCATGTACGTGTCCTTGCGTGGTTGGGGGTCAAGGGCCTCGGGTTGCCGGCCTCTTGTAAGTTCGGACTGTTGGGCAATGTGAAAGATTCCATTTTGTGCCGGTTCATGCCCCCACATTCACTACCCTGATGAACCCTGCCCTTGGCCAGCCCCTTGTTTAGACTCGTTTCATTCCTCAACGAGACAGGGCCAGCCACCATGCACAACCGCATCATGATTACCGGAGCCGGCTCAGGCCTCGGGCGCGAGATTGCCCTGCGTTGGGCACGTGAGGGGTGGCGCCTGGCGCTGGCCGATGTCAACGAGAGCGGCCTGCGTGAAACGCTGGACCTGGCCCGTGCGGCCGGCGGTGAGGGTTTCGTCCAGCGCTGCGACGTGCGCGACTACAGCCAGCTCACAGCCCTGGCCCAGGCCTGTACCGAGCAGTTCGGTGGCATCGACGTGGTGGTCAACAACGCCGGGGTTGCCTCGGGCGGGTTCTTTGCCGAGCTGTCGCTGGAAGACTGGGACTGGCAGATCGCCGTCAACCTGATGGGCGTGGTCAAGGGCTGCAAGGCCTTCCTGCCCCTGCTGGAGCGCAGCAAGGGGCGCATCATCAACGTCGCGTCGATGGCCGCCCTGATGCAGGGGCCGGGCATGAGCAACTACAACGTCGCCAAGGCCGGCGTGCTGGCGCTGTCGGAGAGCCTGCTGGTGGAATTGCGCCAGGTGGAAGTGGCGGTGCATGTGGTGTGCCCGTCGTTCTTCCAGACCAATCTGCTGGACTCGTTCCGCGGCCCGAACCCGGCCATGAAGGCGCAGGTCGGCAAGTTGCTGGAAGGGTCGCCGATCAATGCGGCGGACATTGCCGACTACATCCACCGGCAGGTCGCTGCTGGCGAGTTCCTGATTATGCCGCATGAGGCCGGGCGGCAGGCTTGGGAATTGAAGCGGCAAGCCCCCGAGCGGCTCTACCAGGAAATGGCCGAAATGGCCGTGAAAATGCGTGCCAAAGCGGTTTCGCGATGAAATATCTGTAGGGCGAATTACCAGTAGATGTAGGG
This sequence comes from Pseudomonas juntendi, assembly GCF_009932375.1. Lineage (GTDB taxonomy): Bacteria > Pseudomonadota > Gammaproteobacteria > Pseudomonadales > Pseudomonadaceae > Aquipseudomonas > Aquipseudomonas juntendi. The sequence goes on along the minus strand of NZ_BLJG01000129.1, from coordinate 3,681 downwards.
CGCTTCTGAATCGCTGCGGAGCTATTGAGTAGCCTGATCCTGACGATGCAGTCTCCGGTTTTACCTTGTGCAGGAGGACCGGAACATGTTGGTGATAGGGCGCGAAGTGGGCGAGGTCATCATGATCGGTGAGAACATCCGCCTCGTGGTGGTCGAAACCCGTGACGGGGTGGTGCGCTTTGGCGTGGACGCCCCACGGGAAGTGCCGGTGCACCGGTCCGAGGTGTACAAGCGCATCAAGGAAGCCAAGAAAGCCGAGGCCGGCTAGTCGAGCAGTTCCCGCGGCACGTCATGCTTGGCCAGCAACTGGCACTGCTGGCTTTCGGGGTCGAAAAGGATGAAGGCCTGGCCCTTGGCCAATGCCTGGCGTACCCGCAGTACCCGTGTTTCGAGCGGGGTATCGTCACCATTGTCGGTACCGTCGCGGGTGACGAAGTCTTCGATCAGGCGGGTCAGTGTTTCGGCTTGCAGGTGCTCGTAGGGGATCAGCATGGGGCGGTGTCTCGGGTTACGGTGGGGGCATGCTACGCGAAACATTGGGGCTTTTGGGGCCGCGTTGCGGCCCATCGCGACACGCTCGCTCCTACGTTTGTTTCGGGCCAGTAACGCCTGTGACAGGCGCGCGCGGCCGCCTTGTTCGTACGGCGCGATATTGAGGCATGCGCCAAGGCGTTCGCGCGCAAATCCCACAGGCATAATTGGCCCGAAACAAACGTAGGAGCGAGCGCCAGCTCGCGATGCGCCGCGCGGGCGGCGCTCGATCTCCCAAACCCTGAAGATGCCGCGCCGAGTGATGCCATCGGCAAGCCCCTAGAATCTCCCAAAACGGCCCAGCCGGTAAGCCGCCAGCTCGGCCCCGCCAGCCCGCTCGGCCAAACGCCCCACCCATTGCGCCGTGACCGCCGCCTGGGTCAACCCCAGGTGTTGGTGCCCGAACGCCAACAGCACCCGCCCGTCACACACACGGTCGATCACCGGCAGTGAATCGGGCAGCGAAGGCCGAAAGCCCATCCACGGCGTGGCGCCTTCGACACTCAGCTCTTGCTGAAACAAGCCTTTGCTCAAGCGGTGCAACTGCCACGCCCGCTGCATGCTCGGCGGCGCCTCCAGCCCGGCGAACTCCACCGTGCCCGCCAGGCGCAGGCCTTCGGCCATGGGGGTCATGATGAACTTGCGCTCCAGCGAAGTGACCGCAAAGGGCAGGCGCTGGTGTTCGCCAGGCAGCATCAGGTGGTAGCCACGCTCGGTGTCCAGCGGCACCCGTTTGCCGGTCAGGGCCGCGGTGAGCCGTGCCGAATGCGCACCGCAACTGAGCAGCACCTGGCGGGCGTTGAACGTGCCCTGGGCGCTGGCCAGGCTGACCCCGCCGCTGTGCAGGTGGCCACCCTCTACCTGCGCTTGCACAAAGCGCACGCCGCTGGCCTTGGCCGCCTCGAACAACGCGCAGACCACCCGGTAGGGGTCGATGAAATGCCCGGTCCTGGGGAAAAACAACCCGCCAAGCAACGACTCGCTCAGCTGGGGCGCGGCTGCGCGTACGGCGTGTGCCGACCAGTAATCCACGGGCACGGCCTGCTGTTGCAGGCGCGCCTGCAACGCCGCCAGCGCCTGCCGTGATTCGGGGCGCTCGAACACCAGCAGCGAGCCCGCTGCGTGGAACAGCTCGCTGCGCCCGATCGAGCCCAGCAGTTGTTGCCAGGCACCCAGGCTGGCTTCGTTCAACCGGCGAATGCCGGCCACGCTGCGCTGGAACGGCGCCGGGCGCAGGTTAAGCAGCAGCCGGGTGAACCACGGCATGGCCTTGGGCAGGTACTTCCAGTCCAGCCGCAGCGGGCCCATGGGGTCGAGCAGCATACGTGGCAGGCGCTTGAGGATCGACAGGTCGGCAATCGGGAACACTTGCTCGGTCGCCAGGTGCCCGGCATTGCCGAACGAGGCGCCATGGCCGGGCGCCTGGCGGTCGAGTAGGGTGACCCGGCGGCCCTGACGGGCCAGTTGCAGGGCGCAGGCGACGCCGACGATGCCGGCGCCCACCACGGCGATGTCGGTTTCAGCGGTTTGGTGCATGCTCAGTCTTCCCGTTTACCGTCCAGCAGGCGCCGCAGTTGCAGCGGGTTGGCCTGTTGCAGGGCCTGTGGCAGCAGCGCATCGGGGAAGTCCTGGTAGCACACCGGGCGCAGGAAACGCAGGATCGCCGCTGTACCCACCGAAGTGGTGCGCGCATCGGTGGTGGCCGGGAACGGGCCGCCATGCACCATTGCGTCACACACCTCGACCCCGGTCGGCCAGCCGTTGACCAACAGCCGCCCGGCCTTGCGTTCCAAGGTGGGCAGCAGGGCGCGGGCGCTGTCGATGTCGGCTTCGTCCAGGTGCAGGGTGGCGGTCAATTGGCCCTCCAGGTGCTCGGCAACCTGGCGCATTTGCTCATCGCTGCTGCAGGCGACCAGCAACGAGGCCGCGCCGAACACCTCGCCCTGCAACGCCGGGTCGGCAAGGAAGGCCTCGGCCTGGGTGACGAACAGCTGCGCCTGGCACTGGTTAGGGCCGGTGCCGCCCTGGCCGCTGGCGGCGGGCTGGGCATTGGCGTTTTCCGCCAGGGCCGCGACGCCGGCCTGGTACGCACTGAAAATGCCCGGGGTGAGCATGGTTTGCGCAGCCGCCTGTTGCAGGTGGTGGCTGGCCGCACTGATGAAACGCTGCAAGGCCGGGCCTTGGCGGGCGATCACCAGGCCCGGGTTGGTGCAGAACTGGCCGGCGCCCTGGGTCAGCGACGCGACAAAACCTTGCGCCAGTGCTTCGCCGCGGGCTTGCAGGGCCGCATTGCACAGGAACACCGGGTTGATCGAACTCATTTCGGCATACACCGGGATCGGCTGCTGGCGTGCCTGGGCAGCCTGGCGCAGCGCCATGCCACCGCTGCGCGAGCCGGTGAAGCCAACCGCCTGGATGCGCGGGTCGCTGACCAGCGCGATGCCGACTTCATGGCCGGCGCCGTACAGCAGCGAGAACACGCCTTCTGGCAAGCCGCACTGTTGCGCCGCCTGCGCCAGGGCCCGGCCGACCAGTTCGCTGGTGCCGGGGTGCGCGCTGTGGGCCTTGACCACGACCGGGCAGCCTGCAGCCAATGCCGAGGCGGTGTCACCGCCGGCCACCGAGAAGGCCAAGGGGAAGTTGCTGGCGCCGAACACGGCCACCGGCCCCAAGGCCACTTGGCGCTGGCGCAGGTCGCTGCGCGGCAGCGGCTGGCGTTCGGGCTGGGCTTCGTCGATGCGCACATCCAGCCATTCACCGGCGCGCACCACACGGGCGAAGGTGCGCAGCTGGGTGCAGGTACGGCCGCGTTCGCCCTGGATGCGCGCCTTGGGCAGGCCGGTTTCGGCCACGGCCCGGTCGATCAGGGCATCGCCCAGCGCTTCGATCTGCGCGGCGATGGTTTCGAGAAAGTGGGCCCGTTGTTCGAGCGAGGTTTCGCGGTAGGCATCGAACGCCGCCCAGGCCAGGGCGCAGGCTTGGGCCACCTGTTCGCCGCTACCGCCGAAGTAGGGTGGTTCCAGCGCCAGGCCGGTTGCCGGGTTGACGGCGTGGATCGCCGCGCGGCTGCCGGTTACCGGGGTGTGGCCGATCAGCAGGTTGCCTGTAAGGGTCATGGAGCCTCCTTGGGGATTTGAAAAGCCTGCGCGA
>NZ_BLJG01000128.1 GCF_009932375.1 Pseudomonas juntendi | reverse complement strand
TGCGCCGCGCGGGCGGCGCTCGATCTAACAGGCGCTGCATATCTTAGGGCAACCACCTGTCAGCCCTGATGCGATCCCTGTGGGGTTCATCCCCGAAATAAACAGCGTGGTAGCACTCACCGCCAATCCGCTATGTCAGCAAAAAACGCCCGAGCATTCGCCTCCAGGCTCTGCAGATGGTACCCACCCTCCTGCACGATCAGGCATGGCAAGCGCAATGCGCGGATACGCTCGCCCAACACGGCAAAGCCCTCGGTCGTCACCGCCACCTTGCTCTGGGGGTCCAGCTCGTAAATGTCGAAGCCCAGCGACAACACCAACACTTGCGCACCAAAATCCTTCACCGCAGCCAGTGCGGTGTCCAGCCGGCTCAGGAAGTCCGCTTCGCTGGCGCCGTGGGGCATCGGCAGGTTCAGGTTGTACCCCTCCCCCTCACCACGGCCGCGCTCGTCCTCGAACCCGGCCACGCCTGGGTAGAAGTTGGTCGGGTCGCCGTGCACCGACACATACAGCACATCGCGCCGGTCGTAGAAAATTTCCTGGATGCCTTGCCCGTGGTGCATGTCGGTGTCGAGCACCGCCACCCGGCTGTAGCGGCCGCGCAAGGCCTGGGCAGCGACGGCAGCGTTGTTGATGTAGCAGAAGCCACCCGCCGCATCGAACCGTGCATGGTGCCCCGGTGGCCGGCACAGCGCGTAGGCCGCGGGCTCACCCTCGGCAATGGCCTTGGCGCCAGCTACCGCGCTCTGCGCGGACCAGTAGGCCGAATGCCAGGTACGCTCGCCTACCGGGCAACTGCCATCGGCCAGGTAGCGCGCGGCCTGGGCGAGAATGCCACGCAAGGCGTTGGGCTCACGCACAAAGATATTGGACATGACCTCGTCGCCCCAGTCCTCGGACACTTCCTTCCAGCGCGCATGGGCTTCTTCGAGGAAGGCCAGGTAGGCCTCGCCATGCACCGCCGCCAGCGGCTGCAGGCCAGCATCCTCTGGCTGGCGGATGTCGAAGCCAAGGTTCCTGGCAGCCTGCAACAGGCGCTGGGCGCGCTCGGGCACCTCTTGGGGGGTGCGCATGGCGCCACGCGAGTAGTAGCTGCGCGGGTGATGCAGCAATTGTTCAGGGTGGAAGTAGCAACGCATCAGGCTTCTCCTGGTTCGACACGGCCGGCGCGGGCCAGCACGGCATTGAGCAATACATCGGCACCCTGGCGGGCATCGTCGGGCAGCACATCCTCGGCTTCGTTGTGGCTGAGGCCGCCGATGCAGGGAATGAACACCATCGCCGTCGGGCAATAGCGGGCCAACAGAATGGCATCGTGCCCAGCGCCACTGACGATCGACTGCTGCGCATAACCCAGGGCATCCACCGCTTGCTGAACAGCGGCCACACAGTCCACGTCGAACGGCGTGGCCGGGCTGACCCAGTGCCGCTCGATACGCACCTGCAAACCGCGCTGGCGGGCGATGGCCTGCAGCGCCAGGGTCAGGTCGCGTTCCATGGCCTCGATGGTTTCATCACGGTGGTGGCGCAGGTCCACCGTGAATTGCAACACCCCGGGGATGGTGTTGCGTGACGACTTGGCGATGGTCAGCTCGCCGACAGTGGTCAGCGCCTCGGGGGCATAGTCTGCCGCCAGCCGCTCAAGCGCCTGAATCATCTGCGCCGCGCCGTACAAGGCGTCCTTGCGCAACGGCATCGGCGTGGTGCCGGCGTGCGCGGCCATGCCTTCGACGGTCACATCCAGCCAACGAATAGCCTGGCCGCCGCTGACCACACCAATGGCCTTGGCGTTATCTTCAAGAATCGGGCCTTGCTCGATATGCGCTTCAAAATAGGCATCCACCGGCCCGCCCAGCGGCCGCTGGCCAGCGTAACCGGTACGCTGCAACGCGTCGGCGACGCTGATGCCTTGCGCATCGCGTATGGCCAAGGCTTGCTCCAGCGCCAGGGTGCCGGTGAACACGGCCGAACCGAACATCGCCGGGGTAAACCGGGCACCTTCCTCGTTGGTCCACACCGCGATCTCCAGCGGCTTGCGGGTACTGATGCCCAGCTCGTCGAGGCGGCGCACCACCTCCAGCCCGGCCAGCACGCCATAGACACCGTCGAAACGGCCGCCCTCCGGCTGGGTATCCAGGTGGCTGCCGATCATCACCGGGGCGGCATCGGGGTCGGTGCCAGGGCGGCGCGCGAACAGGTTGCCGATGGCATCCACGCTCAACGTCAGGCCCGCTTCGCGGCACCAGCGGCTAAACAGCTCACGGCCAGCCTTGTCTTCGTCGCTGAGGGCCAGGCGGCAGCTGCCACCGCGTGCGGTGGCGCCGATTTCGGCCATGGCCATCAAGCTCGCCCACAGGCGTTCGCCATTGCTTTTCAACATGTGCAGGTACTCCAGAATGAATCGGTTCGCTCAGGCCAGCTCAAGCTGCTGGCTGCGCGCGTACTGGCGCGCCAGGGCAAGCACGCAGACCAGCGAAAGGGTGGCGATCAGCGTGTAGAACACTGCCATCGGCCACCACTGCCCTGTGAAATGGTGGGCCAGCCAGGTGCCGATCAACGGGGTCAGGCCCCCGGCGATGGCGCCACACACCTGGTAGGCCAGGGATATGGCGGTATAGCGCACACGGGTGTCGAACATGCCGCTGACGTAGCCTGCGATGACCGCGTAGAACGAGGCCATGCAAGCAGCGGCCAAGGCGATGCCGAGCACGATCAAAGGGCCTTGGCCCGAGCTGACCAGGGTGAACATGGGGTAAGGCGAGGCCATGGCCAGCACGGCCACCAAGGCCAGGAAGCGAGTGGCGCCGAGCTTTTCCGACAGCCAGGCAGCCAAGGGCTGCACGCAAAACTGGATGATCGCCACGAAGAACAGGCACTCCAGGATCAGCGAGCGCTCCAGGTGCAGCTGCTGGGTGGTGTAGCTGATCATGAAGGTATTGGTGAAGTAGACCCCGGCAATGCCCAGGGTGTTGGCACCGATGCACAGCAACAGCGGGCGCCAGGCGCTGCGCAGCACCTCGAAGACCGGGGCCTGCTCCTTGCGCCGGGCCGTTTCTGCCTGCTCGCGGCTGGCGATGAACTCGGGCGACTCGTTCACCCCCAGGCGAATGGCCAGGCCGACCAACAGCAGCAAGGCGCTGGCCAGGAACGGCACGCGCCAACCCCAGCTCATCAGGTCTTCTTCCGGAAGGCGGGTGACCGCGCCAAAAGCCAGCAGTGACAGAATCAGGCCCGCCGGGCTGCCGAGCTGGGCGAACGAGGCGAAGAAGTTGCGCCGCCCCTTGGGGGCATGCTCGCCGGCCATCAGCACGGCCCCGCCCCACTCGCCGCCCACCGCAATGCCCTGGACGATGCGCAGCAGGACCAGCAGCACCGGCGCGCTGGCGCCAATTTGCGCATAGGTCGGCAACAGGCCGATGCACACCGTGACGATGCCCATCATCAGCAAGGTGATGACCAGCGATTTCTTGCGGCCGATACGGTCGCCCACATGGCCGAAGACGATTCCGCCCAGCGGCCGGGCGAAAAAGCCCACGGCGAAGGTACCAAACGCTGCCATGGTGCTGAACAGGCTGTCATCGGAGGGGAAGAACAAGGCACCGAACACCAGGGCCGCGGCGGTGGCATAGATGTAAAAGTCGTACCATTCGATCATGGTACCGATGAAAGCGGCGGCAGCGGCACGGCGTGGCTGAGCGCAAGTGGCGGGCTTCATGGGGGCTCCTTTGCTTGTTGTTCTGGCAGGAGTGACGGGAATTCACGGTCGCGCTCTGGCGGCGCTTGGCTTGTGGGCCTCGATGCCTGTGATTTATCGGGCCAGGACTATGATTAGTCAATTTTCTATTTATTATTCCAACTATTAACCCTGCTTATCATAGAGCCATGCCATGTCTGACCGCCTGCTCAACGACCGCCTCGACTGGAACCTGCTGCGTACCTTCCGCGTCATTGGCCAGGAACTGTCCATCAGCCGCGCCGCTGCCCGCCTGCATCTCACCCAGCCGGCAGTCAGCCAGGCCTTGAAGCGCCTGGAAGAACAGCTCGGCCGCCAACTCATCGCCCGCCGTGGGCCGCGTTTCGTGCTGACCGAAATGGGTGAACAGCTGTTCCAGCTGGCCGGCGAGGTGTACGGGCAGATGTCGCAGATCGGCAGCCTGCTGGCGCAGCCCACCGACGAACTGGTGGGCAAGGTGCGCTTGCTGATGATCAGCCGCATCGTCAGCGACCGCTTCGACGACTTCCTGGCCGACTTCCATCGCCAGCACCCACGGGTGGACCTGGAAATCGACGTGATGCGCAGCTCCGACATCGTCGCAGCCTTGCAAGAGAAAACCGCCAGCGCAGGCTTGAGCTTGAACCGGCGGGCCCAGCCCAGGCTGGAGCAACGGCTGTTCCTGCGCCAGCGTTACGCGTTCTTCTGTGGCAAACACCATGCCCTGTTTGGTCAGGCCGAGGGCGACTTGCAGCGGGAGAACTTCGTCAGCTTCACCAGTGACCAGATTGGCGGCATGTTGTCGCCACTGACCATTTTCCGCGACCAGCAGGGCTTTGCCGGGCGCATCGTGGCCTCGTCACCCAGCCTTGAGGAAGTGCGCCGCCTGGTAATTGCCGGGTTCGGCATCGGCTGCCTGCCCGAGCACGTGGTAGCGCCGGATGTTGCAGCTGGGCTGCTGTGGAAGCTGCACCCGCTGGAGGGCATTGCCGATGTGGACATTCACCTGTTGTGGAACCGGGACCAGCGCTTCAGCCGGGCCGAACAGGTGTTCATCGAGGGGCTGCAACAGCGTCTTGACTGACCTGCAGCGCCATCACCGGCGCTGCCAAGCGCGGAACGCGCCGGTGGCCTTGGCCGCCTTGTAGTGCAACTTGGATCCGATCAGGGGAAAGGGTATGCTGATATATAGCTAAATGCCATCACCCAGGTCGGCGCGATGCCTGCCTTCAAGGACGAACCCTTTGCCCAGCCACCCTACCCGCCATACCATTGCCCGCCAGTGGCAATTGCTCAAGCTGCTGCCAGGGCGCCACCCGGGCGTGAGCTCCACCCAGTTGCAACGTGCCCTGAGCGGCGTGGGCCACACCACCAGCAAGCGTACCGTAGAGCGCGACCTGGTCGAACTGGCCGCCCTGTTCCCGCTGCAATGCAACAGCAAGGGCATGCCCTATGGCTGGTACTGGCAACCGGGCCTGAGCCTGGAGCAAGCGCACCAGTTGCAACCCGACGCGCTATGCCCGGCGGCCCAGGTGGAGCTGCGCGCCTGGGTCGATGACGCCCTTGCCCGGCGCCTGGAGCAGGCGCCGCTGTCGGCCGACATGCAACTGACCGCGCAAGCCGACGGTGGCGCTGTGCTGGTGGCCACGGTAGACGACAACCGGGCGCTGATGAGCTGGCTGCTGTCCCAGGCCGGCGCTATTAGCGTGCAGGCCCCCAAGGCGCTGCGCCTGGCCATGCTGGCGCAATTACGCCAGAGCCTGGCCCTGCACGAAACGGTTGGTTGAAACCGTTGGCGGGCGCTACTGGCGCAGCCGCTCCAGCGCCTGCAGCACGAATGCGGTAGCGCGCTCCACCTGCCCTTCCCTGCAGGCGATACCCAACTGCCGCCACAGCCCGGGCCGCAGCGGCCGGTGGGCAATGCGCTGATCAAGCTCGGCGGTCTCCCCCTCCTGCGGCAGCAACGTCGCGCCATACCCGGCACCGACCAGCTTCTTGATGGCATCGTTGTAGTTCAGCTCGATACGCGGCTCGGGGTGCAACCCCGCCGCCGCAAACCACTCGTTAGTCACCCGCGACAGCTGGGTACTGCTGTCATTCAGGATCAACGCCCGTTGCGCCAGCCAGGCCGGCGTGACCTTGGCCGGGGGCTGCCAGTCGGCCGGCACGTAGGCCAGGATCGGGTCGCGTCGCCAGGGTGTTACGGCCAGCCCCTTGACCGCCACCTGCGGCAACGCCACCAGCGCGACATCCAGGGTGCCCTCGCGCAAACGCGCCAGCGACGCTTGCGAAGTGAGCACCTGCACTTGCACATCGATCCCCGGATGCTCCACCCGCAAGGCGGCCAACGCCTGTGGCAGCAGGTGGGCGATGGCCCCGGTCGAGGCCCCCAGGCGTACCCGGCCGCTCAGGCCCTGCACCTGGCGGCGAACTTCGTCCAACGCCAGGTCCGCGTCGGCCAGCAAGCGGCGGGCGCGGGCCAGCAGCGTTTCACCGATGGCCGTGGGCCGTACCTGGCCGCGGGTACGGTTGAGCAACGGGGCGCCGACGCGCGCCTCCAGCTCGGCCACGTGCAGGCTGATGGTGGGCGGCGCCAGGTTGAGCTGGCGAGCCGCCTCGGCAAATGAACCCAGGTCGCTAATGACCACCAGCGTACGCAGGAGGTCGAGGCTGATTTCGCGCATGGTCGCTGCGGCTTCCTCACAAAACAAAGACTGACGGCTGAATGCCAAGGCAGCTTTCAGGGGTAGGTTGACCGCCAAAAGGCCAGCACATCGTTCAGAAAAGCTGAATGCGGTGGTCATGATATTCAAATTTTCTTTATCAACGCCACCCGCGAAAATAGGCCATCCCCTCCCCAACCCGGACCCCGACCATGCATACCCCTGTTGTCTTCATCGACGGCGACCAAGGCACCACCGGCCTGCAGATCCACGCTCGCCTGCAAGGCCGCAGCGACTTGCGCCTGCTGACCCTGCCCGAAGCCGAACGCAAAGATCCTCAACGGCGTGGCGAGGCGATCAACAGCGCCGACATCGCCCTGCTGTGCCTGCCCGATGCCGCCGCGCGCGAAGCGGTGGCCGCCATCCACAACCCGCAGGTGCGGGTGATCGACGCCAGCTCGGCACACCGCACCAGCCCAGGCTGGGTGTATGGCCTGCCCGAACTGGACCCGCACCAAGCCGAACGCATTGCCCAAAGCAAGCGCGTCAGCAACCCCGGCTGCTACCCCACGGGCGCCATCGCGTTGCTGCGTCCGCTGGTCAAGGCCGGCCTGCTGCCTGCCGATTACCCGCTGAACATCCACGCCATTTCCGGCTACTCCGGCGGCGGCCGCGCGGCGGTAGAACGGCATGAACAGCCCGCTGCCGACAAAGCACCGGCCTTGCAGCTGTACGGCCTGGACCTGGCGCACAAGCATGTGCCCGAGATCCAGCAGCACGCCGGGCTCTCGGCACGGCCCCTGTTCATGCCTGGCTACGGCGCCTACCGCCAGGGCATCGTGCTGAGCATCCCGCTGCAATTGCGCCTGCTGCCCGGGCAGGTCAGCGCCGAACAGCTGCAAGCCTGCCTGGAACAGCATTACCAGGGAGCCCGCCATGTTCAGGTAATGCCCCTGCACCAACAAGGTGGCGCGGCCAACCTCGACCCTGAAGCCCTGAACGACAGCAACGACCTGCGCCTGGCGCTGTACGCCAACCCTGAACACGGCCAGGTGCTGCTCACCGCCATCTTCGACAACCTGGGCAAAGGCGCGTCGGGTGCGGCGGTGCAAAACCTGGAATTGATGCTCGGCGCACTACAGACACGCGGCTGATGGGTCAAAACCGGTTAGACTGTACAGCCCGCGCCCTCCCGGTGCGGGCTGTACAGTCCAACCGCCGGAGCCTGCCCCCCGATGTTCATCCTGAGCCGCCTTGACAGCGTGCCGCCCGAGTCTTTCCAGAACCAGATCCGCGAGCTGGTGATTCACAACGTCGGTGAATTGAGCAGTGTCGCGATCAGTGCAGACAACCCGCTGTACCCGCTGTACCAGTACGGCGTCGGCATGGAGGTGCACCAGTACCTGCAAGCCCTGGACGGCAATCGCGGCCTGGCCGTGGCACTGACCCTGGCACTGGATGCCGAAGCGCCAGACCAGTTGTTGGGCTTTGCCTTGTCGCTACCCGCCGAGGACGATGAGCAGGCCTGTGCCCTGGCATTCATGGCCGTACGCGCCAGCCATCGTCGCCAGGGCATCGCCCGGGCGCTGCTGGGCGACCTGCAGGCGCGCCATGCCTGCGTCGAGCTGAACGCCTTCGCCAACCAGGTACCGTGGTTCGAAGCCATGGGTATGCAGGTGGTGGCCGCCAAGGGTCCGCAGGTGCTGATGAGCAGCACCGGCCAGGCCAGCGGGGCACTGATCGGCCGCCTGGACATCGCCCCCATCTACCAGACCGCCGAGGTGCTGCAGATTCATACCTACCTGCTCAACCAGCAAGGCGAGGATGCGATGATCGAAGCGGAGCAGATGCGCGACGAGCGGCTGGACGCGCTGACCGCACAGGCGCAGGAGTGTGTGCGCCAGCGCCAGCACGTGCACTGATCGCACCGTCAAGCACAACGCTCAGGGCCGCACCGGTCAAGCTCGGCGCGGCCCGGCGGCTCAGCCATGCACCCAGCGCCGGTGCAGCCCGCGCGCCAGGGCATCGAGCAGAAAGCCCAGCACTCCGATCAACAGCACCATGGCCATCAGCTCGGAGTACGCCAGGCGGTCGCGGGTATCGAGAATGAAATAGCCCAGCCCTGCACTGACGCCCAGCATTTCGCAGGGCACCAGCACGATCCACAAAATCCCGATGGCCAGGCGCACGCCCGTCAGCACATGGCCAATCACCCCCGGCACGATCACCTTGCACAAGGTTTCCCAGCGCGTGGCACTCAGGCTGCGGCTCAACTGCAGCCAGCGCGGGTCCAGTTGCCGCACCCCGGCGGCGGTGTTGAGCAGGATCGGCCACAACGCGGCGAACGCCAGCAAAAAGTAGATCGGCTGGTCACCCACGCCCATCAGCATCACCACCACCGGCATCCACGACAACGGCGAGATCATGCGCAGGAACTGGAATGCCGGCGTGGTCGCCGCCTCCAGGTGCCGGTAGCTACCTACCAGCAACCCCAACGGCACACCGATCAGCAACGCCAGCAACAAACCGACCAGGATGCGCTTGAGGCTGACCCAGATATGCCCGTAGACCTCGCCCTGCCCTAGCAGCTCGACCAGGCTGGCCAACGTGGCCTGCGGTGCAAACCGGGCCGACAGGCCATCGGCCTGGCCGAACACGGCGACCCCGGCCCACCACAGTGCCAGCAAGCCCAGCAAGCCGGCCAGGCCAAGCCCGGCATGTACCACGTGCGTACGCATCAGACGGCGAACTCCTCGCTGCGCTCGTAGTTGTCGGCTATGCCGAACACTGACGGCCCGCCCACGGCGGCAATGGCGTTACGCACGAAGCGGTCATCCACCAGGTCGCGGGCAGTCTGCGCCGGGTCCAGGCCGGCGAGGAACGCGTGGTCACCTTCGATCAGGGTGTGCTGCAAGCGCTTGACCAGTGCTTCGGTGTAGCTCGGGAACGGGTAAGGCTGGAAATCGATGCGCTTTTCGTCCCACTGCTGGTGGCGAATAGCGCCGCTGGCGATGTAGCCGGCACGGTCCTCGGCCGCCGGGGCAAGGACCTTGGCCAGCACCGCCGGGTCATGGGGCGTGTACTTGTTGGTGCCAGCACGCGACAGCAAGGCTGCTGCTTCGGCGCGGTGGTCGCGGGTCCAGTGCTGGGCCTTGACGATGGCATTGACCACCTTCTGCGACCACTCGGGGCGGTTGTCGAGGTCGTGTTCGTGCATGAACACCACGCAGCAGGCATGGTTGCGCCAGACATCGCCCGTGAAGCGCTGCACGCGGCCAACCTTGAGGTTCTCGGCCAGGGCGTTGAACGGCTCGGCGACGATGTAACCTGCTATGCGCTTGCTGGCCAGGGCCGGTGGCATGTCGGAGGGCGGCAGCACCAGCAGGTTCACTTCATTGTCTGCCAACGCCGCACTGGCCGGCTTCGACACCGGTGTCAGGCCGTTGTCGTTGAGCATCTGCTGCAGCACGACATTATGGATCGAGTACCAGAAAGGTATGGCCACGGTCTTGCCACCCAGTTGCTTCATGTCGCTGATGTCGGGGGCGACGGTCAGGCCCGAACCGCCCACGTGGTTCCACGCCACCACCTTGGCCGGCACCTTGCTGGCATAGCGCGCCCACACGGTCATCGGCGACAGCAGGTGAATCACGTTCACCTGGCCAGAGATGAACGCCTCGATCACCTGTGCCCAACTGCGCAGCAATACCGGGCGTTCGGCCTTGATACCCTCGGCTTCGAACAGGCCGTTGTTGTGCGCCACCAGCAAGGGCGTTGCGTCGGTGATCGGCAGGTAGCCGATACGTACCGGCGCGTCGGGTTCGGCAGCGGCGCGGGCCTGCAGGCTCGACAGAAACGGCAGTGCACCGGCGGCGGTGAGCATGGCGCCCAGCTTGAGAAAATCACGTCGTGAAGACGAGGAACAGCAGTCATCCATGCACATGGACAGCCTCCGAGGCCTGGGGGGTTGGGGTGGGTTCGACCGTGCGGCTTGCTCGCCGGAGCGTCTTGAGGATTTCGATGCGCAGGGCGCCCAGCTCTTCGACCCGCTGGGTGCGTGGCTGCGGCAGGCCGATCTGCCATTGGCCGAGGATGTGCGCTGGATGGTCGCCCAGCAGCAGCACACGGTCGGACAGCAACAGGGCTTCGTCGATATCGTGGGTGATCAGTACCGCTGCCGTGTTGTGGGTGGCGATCAATTGCAGCAGCAATTGCTGCATGTCGGCACGGGTGACTTCATCCAGCGCGCCGAACGGTTCGTCGAGCAACAGCACTTCGGGCTGCCGTGCCAGGCAACGGGCCAGCGCGGTCCGCTGGGCCATGCCGCCAGACAGCTGCGCCGGGTAGTGGCTGCGGGCGTGGCCCAGGCCCACGGCGGCGATAGCGTGGTCGATACGTGCACGGCGTTCGGCAGCCGCCAGCTTGGGCTGGCGGGCGAAGTCCAGGCCGAAGGCGACGTTTTTCTCCAGGCTCAGCCAAGGCAGCAGGCTGGGGTCCTGGAAGGCTACCGCCAGGCGCGGGTGTGGGCCCTGCAGCGGCTGGCCATGCAGCCGCACGCTGCCACCACCCGGCTGCTGCAGGCCGGCCAATACCCGCAACAGGCTGGACTTGCCAACGCCGCTGGGGCCCAGAATGCTCACCACCTCGCCGCGCCCCAACTGCAGGTCGAACTGCGCCAGCACTTGCTGCCAGCCGCCCTCGCCCGGGTAGCCCAGGCTGATGTCACGGGCTTCGAGCAACATTGCACTCATGCCCCGGCTGCCTGGCGGTGCAGCTCGGCCCGCAGCTGCACCAGGCTGGGCGTGACGATCGGCACGAACGCCGATTCGCGCCAGCGGCGGGCGAAACCTTCGCCATACTCGCTGAGGTAGGCTTTGCCACCACTGGCCTGCAATTCCAGTTGCACCGCGTCGGCGGCACTTTCGGCCAGGGTGATGCGCAGCTTGAACAAAGCCGCCGGTTGTTGCAGGAAGCGGCCATCGAGCAAACCTTGCTTGAGTTCGCTGACGGTATTCTCCAGGCGCTCGCTGAGCACCTGGCGGGCTTCGTCCAGGAATGAGGCACGCCCCTGCAGGTGGGCCTGCACTTCGTCCAGTGCCCGGCGCGCCAGGCCAATGGCCATGCCGCACTGCAACCCCAGGAAGGCAGGGCGTACCTGCGGCAGGAACGCGCGGGCATTGTCGTGCAGCAACCAGTCACGTGCCAGCGGCACCTGGTGGAAGGCCAAGGCAGCGGTGTTGCTCGACTGCAAGCCCATCAGTTGCAAGTCGTCGGAACGTTGCAGGCCCTGGGCATCCGAAGGAATGGCCAGTACGAACGGAGCACCGCCCGCGTCGTCCTCAATGGCCGCCGCTACCACGAACCCACTCTTGCGCAGGTTGGTCACCCAGTGCAGGCGGCCCTCCAGGTGCCAGCCATCGCCCGCCGGGCGGCCGCGCACTTGCAGGGCTTCGATGCCAGAGAGGAACTTCATGGCATTGGACAGGCCGGTGGCACCGGCCAGCTCGCCGGCCAGCAGCTGTGGCAGCAAGCGCGCGCGCAGCGGCTGGTTGGGGCTTTGCAACAGGTACTCGATAAAGGCGCGCTGGCCCCAACACACGAAAGCGGCAGCCAGCGAGCGGCTGGCAATGGCAGCGATGGCCTCGACGGCGTCGGTCACCTGCCCGCCCGTACCGCCCAGGGCCGGGTCGACGCCCACGCGCAGCAGTTGCGATTCGGCGATTTGCGCCAGCACGTGCTGCGGCTCGCACAGGCCCCGATCTATGGCCTCGGCATTGGCATCCAGCCACTGTCGAAATGCACAATCCTGCATGGTCTTGCTCCTTTGAGAACGCCGGGCCGCCTAACGGCCCCTTTGCGGCACATGGCCACTCCTACAACTACCGCTGTACCGCCGCTAGCAGGGGCAGATCATGCAGTGGGCTGCCAGCGGTATTTGCCAAGCTCGTCATTGAGCGGCGTTTGGGCGAACACATTAGCAAAGTTGCACAGGGTTGCGAGGCTCACGCCAAGAATCACTTCCAGCGCATTGCCTTCGCTGAAGCCGGCATCCCGGAATGCCTGGTAGGTGGCCTGGCTCACATTGCCACGGGTCGCGATCACTTCGCGGGCGAAGGCGGCCAGGGCTTCGTAACGGGCATTGGGCAGCTCGCCGCGGGCCCGCAGAGCATCGACCACCTCCTGCGGCAGCTTGGCCTTGTTCAACGCCACGGCGGTGTGCCCCGCCACACAGAAATCACAGCCATGCTGGGTGGCGGCAATCAGTTGCACCACTTCGCGGTCGGCCAGGCTCAGGTCGGACTTGCCGTTCAATGCCGAAACGGTCACGTAGGTTTCCAGTGCCGCTGGCGCGTTGGCCAGCACGCCGAGCAGGTTGGGGATGAAGCCCGAATTCTTCTGCGCGTTCTCAAGGAACGGGCGCGCTGCTTCCGGGGCGCTTTCCAGGGTGTGTAAGGTAATGCGCGAGGACATGGAGTGGTCTCCCTGATGGATGTCACTACAGTCTGGTGGTTATAAGAAGTACCCTCCATATTCATCAGTCGCCTTTCCTTGCTCCTGAGTCTTTGCATTAGATGATTTCGTCCGCCGCGCTCGTCGATTGGTTATTAGAAGGCCTGGAGCTGGATGCCAGCCTGTTTCATGTCGGCCGCTACTGTGGCGGCTGGCACGCCAGCACCCAGGGTATGGGCCGTGCCAGCTTCCACTTGGTGGTGCAGGGCGATTGCTGGCTGCACCTCGACGGCCAGGCGCAGCCGGTGTGCCTGAGAAAAGGCGACGCCGTATTCCTGTTGCGCGACCTGGGTTATCGCCTGTCCAGCGACCAGGACGCGGCAGGCGCCTGTGCGCAACCGCGTCAAACCATGCAGGCGCTGGACAGCGCCGCCAGCGATGGGGTCGGCCTGGTCTGTGGCTTCTTCCGCTTCCAGTCGGGTTTGTCTTCGCTGATTGTCGAGGGCCTGGCCGACTGGATCCTGCTGCGTGCCGAAGACCCCGCCGGGAGCGCGGCGGGGGCGTTGTTCGGGCTTATCCTGGACGAATGCCAACGCCAAACCGGGCCTTCGCAAACTTTTCTGGAGCGCCTGACGCACTTGCTCTTTCTGTATGCACTGCGCCAGCAAGTGCATGCCGGGCAGCCCCTGGGCGGGCTGATCGCGCTTGCTCGGCAGCCGGCGTTCGCCGGGTTGCTCGAGCAACTGATCGAGCAACCCGCCAAAGCCTGGACACTGGAGAGCATGGCGGCCTGCACCGGGTTGTCGCGCTCGGCTTTCTTCAAACGCTTCAGCGAGCTGGCCGGGCAGTCGCCAGGCCAAGTGCTGCTGGCGTTGCGCATGCGCCATGCTTGCCGGTTGCTGCAGGCGGGCAACACGGTGGAGCAAGTGGGTGCACAGGTGGGGTACCAATCGGTGGCCGCTTTTACCCGGGCCTTCGCCAAGGCAGTAGGCATACAGCCAGGGGCTTACCGGCGGGGCCACGAAGGGCGTTAAGCGGCTCTACTGCGCCGCAAGCCGGCTTGCGAGGCGCCACGTTGAAGCTGATTTACCGGATAAAACCGACAATTTTCCTTGGGTTTATCAGCAGATCCCGTAACTTGAATGCCTGTTCAAGAATGATGGCCATATGGCATCATCGCATTCAAAAACAGTAAAGAGGGTGAGACCTACAATCGACTTTGCGGTGCATCCCGAGCCTGGCGCCACTGCGGTGACACCGGTAGCCGCCTGCGTTCTCGAGGCCTGCACGCCACCATCAAGGAGTACTTCATGCAGTTAAGGAATTTGAAGATCGGCATTCGCGCAGCAAGCGCATTCACCCTGTTGGGCATTCTGGTGCTGGTGATGGGCCTGATCGCACTTTACGAGACCCGGCAGATGGACACCGCCACAGACGAGATCCGCATCACCTGGATACCTGCCGTGGTGGCCCTCAGCGAAATCAGCACCGACCTCGGTCGCGCCCGGGCCGTCACCCTGCGTGCGACACTCAGCAACGAGACCGGCGAACACGCCCGCGACCTTGAGATGCTACAAGGCATCAACCAACGCCTGACAACCAGCCTGAAAAACTACGACAGTACCATCGTCGAGGCCGACGATCGCGCCCTGTTCAATGCCTTCATGGCGGCTTACCAGCAGTATGCGGGCCTGCAGGCCAAGGTGCTGCAAGACGTCACAGCCAACCGCATTGCCGAAGCCGAGCAGCAAGTCAGCGGGCCATTGAGCCAGTATGCCGACAACATGATGCATGCCATGGCCGCCTTGATCGACTACAACGGCAAGGGCGCCGAGCAAGCCTCGCAGCGCAGCAGCGATGTGGCTGACGAAGCGTTCCAGGCGCTGATAGGCGCGCTGTTGGTGATTGTACTGGCGCTTGCCGCCATCGCCACCCTGCTCACCCGCAGTATCGTGCGGCCGTTGGCCGAGGCCGTGGCCGTGGCTGAACGCGTGGCCACCGGCGACCTGACTCGCGAAATCCAGGTGGTGGGCCGTGACGAGCCGGCCTTGCTGCTGCGCGCGTTGAGCCGCATGCAGACCAGCCTGCGCGATACCATTCGGCAGATAGCCGCCTCGTCCGACCAACTGGCCTCGGCGTCCGAAGAGCTGCACACCGTCACCGAAGACACCAGCCGCGGTCTGCACCAGCAAAGTGCCGAAATCGACCAGGCGGCCACGGCCGTCAACCAGATGACCGCGGCGGTCGAAGAAGTGGCCAACAATGCGGTGAGCACCGCAGACGCCTCCAGGGGTGCCGACCAGACTACCCGCGATGGCCGCGACCGGGTCAACCAGGCGCTGGCCTCCATCCAGCACCTGGTGGCGGACGTGACCGGCACTTCCAGCGAAATCGAACAGCTGGCCAGCAATGCCAACGAGATCAGCCGGGTGCTGGATGTGATCGGTGCAATTGCCGGGCAGACCAACCTGCTGGCGCTCAACGCCGCCATCGAAGCCGCCCGCGCCGGTGAGGCAGGCCGTGGCTTTGCGGTGGTGGCGGACGAAGTTCGTGCCCTCGCCCATCGTACCCAGCAGTCGACGGCCGAAATCGAGCAGATGATTGCCGGGATCCAGAACGGCACCGAGCGCGCGGTGACCGCGATGCACAGCAGCCAGGGGCGTGCCACGGGCACGCTGGAAGTAGCCGAGGGCGCCGGGCAGGCGCTGGAGGTGATTGCCGAAGCGATGGCCTCGATCAACCAGCGTAACCTGGTGATAGCCAGTGCCTCGGAACAACAGGCGCAGGTGGCCCGTGAGGTGGACCGCAACCTGGTGAATATCCGTGACCTGGCCATGCAGACCTCGGCGGGGGCCAACCAGACCAGTGCGGCAGCGCAGGACCTGTCGCGCCTTGCCGTGGACCTGAATGGCATGGTGGCACAGTTCAAGGTCTGATCTGAGATAGCCGGGGCCGCATCGCGGCCCATCGCAGGCAAGCCA
>NZ_BLJG01000127.1 GCF_009932375.1 Pseudomonas juntendi | reverse complement strand
TCGCGACGCAAGGCCGCTCCCACAAGGACCGCGCAGGCATGAAAAAGGCGACCCGAGGTCGCCTTTTTGCATTTCAAGCCGCTATCAACGAGCCGGGCCTTCAGCCACACCCAGGTCGTCGGTTGGGCGGGTATCAACCAGCGGTGCACCGCCGGACGCCAGCTCCGAGGCCAGCTTGTCGTTGTCCATTTCCTTGACCCACTTGGCCACGACCACGGTGGCAACGGCGTTGCCGACCAGGTTGGTCAGGGCGCGGGCTTCGGACATGAAGCGGTCGATACCGAGGATCAGCGCCAGGCCGGCAACCGGCAGGTGGCCCACCGCCGACAGGGTGGCAGCCAGCACGATGAAGCCCGACCCGGTGACGCCGGCAGCACCCTTGGAAGCCACCAGCAGCACCAACAGCAAGGTGATCTGGTGGGTGATGTCCATGGTGGTGTCGGTGGCCTGGGCAATGAAGACCGCTGCCATGGTCAGGTAGATCGAGGTGCCGTCGAGGTTGAACGAGTAACCGGTCGGGATCACCAGGCCAACCACGGACTTCTTGGCACCCAGGCGTTCCATCTTGGCCAGCATGCGCGGCAGGGCCGATTCCGACGAGGAGGTGCCCAGTACGATCAGCAGCTCTTCACGGATGTAGCGGATCAGTTTCAGCACGCTGAAGCCGTGGGCGCGGCAGATACCGCCCAGCACCACCAGCACGAACAACAGGCAGGTGATGTAGAAGCAGGCCATCAGGTAGCCCAGTTGCACCAGCGAACCCACGCCGTACTGGCCGATGGTGAAGGCCATGGCACCGAAGGCGCCAAGCGGGGCCAGCTTCATGATCATGTTGATGATGTTGAACATGACATGGGCGAAGCGGTCGATCATGTCCAGCAGCGGCTTGCCGTAGCTGCCCAGGCGGTGCAGGGCGAAGCCGAACAGGACCGAGAACATCAGCACTTGCAGGATATCGCCGTTGGCGAATGCACCGACCACGGTGTTGGGGATGACGTTGAGCAGGAAGCCGACCGTGGTCTGCTGCGCGCCGGCGGCGGCATAGGCAGCCACACTACTGGCGTTCAGGGTGCTGACGTCGATGTGCATGCCAGCGCCTGGCTTGACCACGTTGACGACGATGAGGCCAATGATCAAGGCGATGGTGGAGACGATTTCAAAGTACAGCAGCGCGTAGCCGCCAGTCTTTCCGACCGACTTCATGCTCTGCATGCCGGCGATGCCGCTGACCACGGTACAGAAGATGATCGGGGCGATGACCATCTTGATCAGTTTGACGAAACCGTCACCGAAGGGTTTGAGCGCGACGCCCGTTTCCGGGTAGAAGTGGCCGAGCAGGATGCCGATGGTGATGGCGACCAACACCTGGACATACAGGGATTTGTAAAGCGGCTGACGTGTCGTCATGGCTAATTTTCCTCAAGTGTGCCGGCTCACCCTTCCCAGGGTGATGGGGCACCTGAATCGCTAACCCTCCTGCACTTGGAGGGATTTGTCGTTGTGTTCGAGCTGCCTGGGCAGGCCTCTGCGTAGATCAATAGCAAGGGTGGTGCCAAAGTGCCCAGCAAGGGTGCAAATGCCTTGTGTACCAAGGATTAATGCCCAACGACGGGGCGATAAAGGTGAGGAAAGCTGGCGGATTTCCGCCCGGTGGCGGGTTTTGTACAGGCATGTTGGCGGGAATCCGCCCACCCGGGCCGTGAATCAATCGAGGTTGAAGGTAATCCTGAACGCAGCCCCACCCAGTGGTGAATCCCCCAGGCTGAGCACGGCGTCATAGCTGTCGACGATATCCTTGACCACCGCCAGCCCGATGCCCTGCCCCGGGTGCTGGCTGTCCAGCCGCTCACCGCGCTCGAGGATGCGCTCGCGCTGGTCGACCGGCACGCCCGGCCCGTCGTCTTCGATGCACAAGGTCAGGCGCCCTGGCACTTGCTCGAGGCTCACGCGCACCTGGCCAAGGCTCAGCCGATAGGCGTTTTCCAGCAGGTTGCCGAGCATCTCCAGCAAGGCGCCCTGCTCCATCGGCACCTGGGCCGCCCCGGGTAACACCCGTTGCACCTCCACGCGTTTGTCCCGGTATACCTTGGCCAACGTGCTGCACAGGCTGTCGAGCACAGGCCGTAGCGGCACACTGTGGCGCACCAGGCCGCTCTTGCGCAGGCTGGCGCGCTGCAGCTGGTAGTCGATCTGCTGGCTCATGCGTTCGATCTGGCTTTGCAGCACCCGCGCCTGTTCGCGTTCGCCACTGCGCTGCTGCAGGCTTTCGCCCACCCCCTGCAACACCGCCAGCGGGGTTTTCAGGCTGTGTGCCAGGTCGTCCAGCGAATCCCGGTAGCGCGTACGCTGCTCGCGTTCACTGCGCAGCAAACGGTTGAGCGAGCGGGTCAGGCGCAGCAGCTCGCGGGGGTGCTCGCCGCTCAGACCATCGCGCGCCCCTGCTTCCACCTCATCCAGTTCGTGGCTGAGCCGGCGCAGCGAGCGCAAGCCCCAGGTCAAGCCGGCCCACAGCAATACCAGCAGCGCCAGCAAGGCAGCGCCGAAGCCCAGGTAGAGCTTTTCGCGCAGGCCGTCGAGGGTGGCCTTGTACTCGCTCACCGGCTGCAGGGCGACAATGCTGTAGGCTGCGCTCTGGCCACCCAGCAGCTTGATCTCGACGTCGTAGACAAAGAACTCTTCACCATCGGCCTGGTGGATGCGGGCAAATTCGTTGCCGCGCCCGTCGTAGCGAGGCCGGTAGTTGATGTGCCGGTCGGCGGTGGCGCGCGACTGCCAGACCAGCTGGCCATCGCGGTCGAAGATATACCCGAGCAGGCCGGTGTACGGCAGGTTGTAACGCTCGTCCGGCAGCAGTTCAGGCATCTGCAACTGGCCGCCTTCGATGCGCGCGGCCGATATCAGCGTGGTTACGTCCGAGGCCAGGCGCTGCTCGATCGACTCCTGCAGGGCCAGG
Source organism: Pseudomonas juntendi (assembly GCF_009932375.1). Lineage (GTDB taxonomy): Bacteria > Pseudomonadota > Gammaproteobacteria > Pseudomonadales > Pseudomonadaceae > Aquipseudomonas > Aquipseudomonas juntendi. The sequence goes on along the minus strand of NZ_BLJG01000127.1, from coordinate 28,181 downwards.
CTGAACGCCTTCTGCAACGCGGGCAGCAACCCCAGCATGAACAGCAGCGCCAGCACGGCGGCGGCCAGCATCAGGCGCACGCGCAGGGAACGAATCATCGGCAGCGCTCGGTGAACAGGTAGCCCAGGCCACGTACGGTATCGATGGGTTTGAACCCCTGCTCGCCTTCCAGCTTGCGGCGCAGGCGGCCGATCAGCACTTCGATGACATTCGGGTCACGCTCCTCATCGCCTGGGTACAGTTGCTCCATCAGGCGGTCCTTGGCCACCACTTGCTGATGATGGCGCATGAGGTATTCAAGGATACGGTACTCATAAGCCGTGAGCGCCAACGGCTGCGCATCGAGGCTGGCCTGCTTGCGGTTGAGGTCGAGCACCAGCGGGCCGGCAGCGATGGTCGACTGGGTGAAGCCGCTGGAGCGGCGCAGCAGCGCATTCAGGCGGGCTTCGAGCTCTTCGAACTGGAAGGGTTTGACCAGGTAGTCGTCGGCGCCTGCGGCCAGGCCTTCGACCTTGTCCTGCCAGTTGCCACGGGCCGTGAGGATGAGGATGGGGAAGGTCTTGTCCTGGCTGCGCAGGCGCGTGATCAGCTCCAGGCCACTGATACCGGGCAAGCCCAGGTCGATGATGGCCAGGTCGAAGTGGTACTGCCCGGCCTGGTACAGCGCCTCCTCGGCATCGGCGACCGCCTCGACCACGTGGCCGCTTTCGCCCAGGCGGGTGTAGAGGTGATGGCGAAGCAGGGCTTCGTCCTCGACCACCAGCAGTTTCATATGCAGCTCCTTTTCATCTATTGCCTGTACCGGCCTCTTCGCGGCTAAAGCCCCTCCCACAGGGAGCACACAGGTTTGCTGGACTGTGCGATCGCTGTGGCAGCGGCTTTAGCCGCGAAGAGGCCGGTACAGGATAACCCGGCAGGCCGTCAGAACTTGTAGGAGGCTGCCAGGTAAGTCTGCGCACTGCTGCTCAGGCGCAGGGTGCCATCCTTCGGCCCACCATGCGCGCCCACTTCGGTTGCCGCATTGGTGCGCAGGTAACGGTAGCCCAGCTCCACCGAAGCCTTGTCGGTGATGTCCTGGATCACCCCGGCCTGCAGCCCGTAGGCATAACCGTAGTCGGTATCGCGGCGGGCGCCTGGCGAGTCCAGGGTGAGCTTGGTCATGCCCAGGCTGCCACCGCCAAACAGTTTGGTGGTATCGCCCACCGGCAGGAACAGGTCATAACTGCCCAGCAGGTTTTCCTGACGCAGTTTCAGGCCGCTGTGGTCGCCCGAGACGTTGTCATAGGTCATGTAGTAACGGCCTTGGTCGTTGATCTTGCCCACACGCACACCCCAGGTGTCATCCTTGCCGATGATGCCGTCGGTGTTGAGGTTGTCGGTGTTGCGCTGCAACAGGCCGGACTTGCGAACCTTGTCGCTGGTCTGGCCGTAGGTGAGGCTGGCGAAGTTGTCATCGGCAGCCTGGGCGGTGGTGAGGCCAGCGGCGCAGACGGCCATGGCGGCAAGCAGGGTATTGAAGGTTTTCATGGCAGGTTACTCCAGTTGGGTGCGTTGTTTCGGTCTGGAAGCTAGAGTAAGCAGGGCACCCTGAACCGCGACTGAACCCTGACTGAACCTCGGCTGAACGACCCGATTGCCGAACAAGGAGTAGTACCCATGCGTGTCCTGCTGGCCCTGACCCTGATGTGCAGCGCTGCCCTTGCCCAAGCGGCAGTACAAACCCGCGAAATTCCTTACCAGGACGCCGACGGCAACCGGCTGGTCGGCTACTACGCATACGACGACGCCGTCGAGGGCAAGCGCCCCGGCATTGTGGTGGTGCATGAATGGTGGGGGCTGAACGATTATGCCAAGCGCCGCGCCCGTGACCTGGCAGCGCTGGGCTATAACGCCCTGGCCATCGACATGTACGGCGACGGCAAGCACACCGAGCACCCGCAGGATGCCCAGGCGTTCATGGCGGCCGCCCTGAAAGACCCTGCCGCTGCGGCCAGGCGTTTCGATGCAGGCCTGGAGCTGCTGAAACTGCAACCGAACACCAACAAGCACGAGCTGGGTGCGGTTGGCTACTGCTTCGGCGGCAAGGTGGTGCTGGATGCTGCGCGCCGTGGCGAGAAACTCGACGGCGTAGTGAGCTTCCATGGCGCACTGGCTACCGCTACCCCGGCCAAACCGGGCGTGGTACGCGCGGATATCCTGGTCGAGCACGGCGCGGCCGACAGCATGGTCACACCGCAGCAGGTCGAGGCCTTCAAGGCCGAGATGGATGCGGCCAAGGTGAACTATCAGTTCGTCAGCATCGAAGGCGCCAAGCACGGCTTCACCAACCCGGATGCAGACCGCTTGAGCCATGGCGAGCATGGCGGGCCGGACATTGGCTATAACAAGGCCGCGGATGAAAGCTCCTGGGCGGATATGCAGGCGTTTTTCAAGAAGGTATTCAAATAGCGATTGTACGGCCCGCTTTGCGGCCCATCGTCGGAAAGCCAGCTTCCACAGGCACTGCATAGATCGTCGGGCCTGCAGGCTTGCCGCGATGGGCTGCACGGCAGCCTCGGCTATTGCATCTCCCACACCGTCGCCGCGGCTGGCACAATAGCCGCCATGAACACGCTCCCCGCCTGCTGCGCCCCACTTCAGTACCACTGGCCCCTGCCCCGCCCATTACCCGGTGCGGTGCTGGTCAGTTGCGCCTTCGACCCCGCCCAGCTAGGGGCCGACGACTTCCAGCGCGCGGGGGTAGTGCCAAGCGCCAGCCTGCTGCGCTCGGTGCCCAAGCGCCAGGCCGAGTACCTGGCCGGCCGTGCATGCGCACGGGCCGCGCTGCAACGCCTGGACGGTCGCAACTACGTGCCTGGCACCCATGAAGACCGCTCGCCCATCTGGCCCGCCGGCATCCATGGCTCGATCACCCATGGCCAAGGCTGGGCCGCCGCGGTGGTCGCTGGCGCCCACAGCTGCCAGGGCCTGGGCCTGGATCAGGAAGCCCTGCTCGATGACGAACGCGCCGAGCGCTTGATGGGCGAAATTCTCACCCCGGCCGAGCTGGAGCGCCTGGACCGCGCTCAGCTTGGGCTGACGGTCACCCTGACCTTCTCGCTGAAGGAAAGCCTGTTCAAGACCCTCTACCCCCTGACCCGCCAGCGTTTCTACTTCGAGCACGCCGAAGTGCTCGACTGGTCTGGCGAGGGGCTGGCGCGCCTGCGCCTGCTCACCGACCTGTCGCCACAGTGGCAACGCGGGGCAGAGCTGCACGGCCAGTTCAGCCTGCAAAACGGCCATCTGCTTAGCCTGGTGAGCGTCTGACGCCTACAGCGGTGCCTGCTGGCGCGGCCAGTTCAGGCTGAAGCAGGCGCCCCCCAACGCCGCACTGCGCCCTACCGTGGCTCGCCCGGCATGCCAGTAGATGATCCGCCGCACAATCGAAAGGCCCAGGCCATGCCCGCCCGAGGCGCGGGTGCGGCTGTCGTCCAGGCGGGTGAACGGCGTGAAAATGCGGTCCCATACCCCCTCCGGGATCCCTGGGCCATCGTCTTCCACATCGATGCGGCAGCGTTGCTGCCCCAGCTGGTAGCTCAGGCGTACCTGCGACTCGGCGTGGCGCATGGCATTGCCGACCAGGTTCTGCAGCGCCCGGTGCAGGTAGCGCGGCTCCGCCTCGACCCAGGCGCCATCGGCATCGGCCCCCTGGCACTCACCCCGCTCGACGCGCACATCCGCACGCAGCGGCGCCAACTCGTCGATAACCCGGTCGAGCAAGGCATCGATGTCGATCCGCTGGAACTGCAAGGCCGGCGCGCCTTGCTCCAGGCGCGCGTAAGTGAGCATTTCGTCGACCAGCTTGTCGAGGTCCTGGATGTCGCCGTCCATGCCAGCCAGGTGCTTGGCGCGCGCCTGCTCGGTGCTGGCACTTTCGATCATCTCCAGGCCAAAGCGCAGGCGCGCCACCGGCGTGCGCAACTCGTGGGATACTGCGCGCACCAGCTCACGCTGCATGGTCAGCGAACGCTGCAAGTGCTCGGCCATGCCATTGAATGCGGCGGCCAGGCGCCCTACCGAGTCGGTGTCGCCAGCCGGTACGCGCGTGTCCAGGCTGCCCTGGGCGATGCGTGTGGCGGCGACTTCCAGGCCCGACACGCGGCGCTCCAGCTGGCGGACCAGCAAGTAGACCACCAGACCGATCAGGCACAGGCCCAGAAACGCGATCAGAACCAGCAACTGCGGCGGATACGGGTTGAGCTGGTACAGCGGGCCGATCTCCAGCACCCAGGGCGAGCCGGTCAACCCGGCGAACACCCGGATCGAATCGCCATCCTTGCCCAGCGCCATCACCGTGTCGCCCTCCTCGACCCTGCGCCGCTGGTCATCGTCCAGGCTGACGCGCTCGATCCGTTGCAATGCAACGCCAAAGCCGAAGCCTTTTTCCTGCGTCAACTGGGCCAGGCGCTGCTGTTGTTCGGTGACCGGGTAGCGCACCAGCTCATCGGCCAGCAGATAAAGCGTCGCGCGTGCCAACTGCTCGCTGATCTGGTTGATCTGCGCCACCAGCATCAGGTCTTCCTGGCCAACCTTGCGCAGCACCTGTGCCGCATGCGGGCCGGTTTTTTCCACCACCACCAGGCCACGGGCCAGGCGCGCACGCTGGGTGCCATCAAGCCGGCGGGCGCTCATCGGCTGCAGCGCCAGTGGCACGCCGAGCAGGCGCTCCCAGATCAACAGCGAGCGCTTGCGTTCGGTTGCGTTCTGCACCGCCAGGTTGTCCGCCATCAGGCTGAAGGTGCCTTGCGCCAGGCCCTCACGGTGCTGGGCGGCGCGCACCTCGTTGACCAGGTGCAGGCTGAGCACGCCCAGCAGCGCCACCAGTACCAGCACCGCCAGCATGCCGCCATAGATGCGCAGGAAAATCGAATTGTTCATGGCGCCTCGCCGACGAACAGGTAGCCCTTGCTGCGCAGGGTCTTGATCAGCCGCGGCTGCAGCGGGTCATCGCCGATCTTGGGGCGGATCCTGGAAATGCGGATGTCGATGGAACGGTCCTGGCCGTCGTAGCCAACACCACGCAGCGCAGTGAAGATCTGTTCGCGGCTAAGCACCCGCCCGGCATTGCTGGCCAGCAGCCATAGCAAGTCGAATTCGGCGCCGGTCAGTTCGATCAGTTGCTCACCGAGGCGCGCCTCGCGCAGCCGGTGGTCGATGTGCAGGGCACCGAACGCCAGGTCCTGGCGCTTGCTGTCCAGGGCTTCGCTACGGCGCAGCAAGGCCTGGATGCGCGCCAACAGCAGGCGCGGGCGCACCGGTTTGCAGACATAGTCGTCGGCGCCCAGGTCCAACCCGTGGATCTGGTCGAGTTCGTCGCTGCGTGCGGTGAGCATCAGGATCGGCCCAGGGTACTGGTTGCGCGCCCGGCGGCAGATGCTCAAGCCGTCCTCGCCCGGCAGCATCAGGTCGAGAATGACCAGATCAGGTTGGCTGTCGACGATCCGACGCACGGCGCGCGCGCCATCGCCCTCGACCGCGACCTCGAAGCCGTTGGCCTGCAGGTACTCGGCGGTCAGCTCGGCCAGGCGCGGGTCGTCCTCGACGATCAGAATGCGGGGTTGGGTCTGGTCCATGGCTTTGGCCTTTTTATTCTCTGGATCGCAATCTTGGCCTTTGAGCGTATGACTGTAGATCTTTGCTGTCCATGACATCGAGCGGGGCCCGCACGGTGCTCGATCTGACAGGCAGCAACCCGCTACAGCCACGCACCTGCCCCCTTGGCTCGAGCGTTTTTTGTGGTAGGGTGCGCGCCCGCAAAAACTGCGACGGGGCGGCGAACGGCCGAAAAATACTGCAAACCACTTGGCACAAGGCCTACAGCGAATACTCACCTTTCACCCACAAAGTACCCACACGTTATCCACAGACGCTCGCCTTGCAAACACCCCAATACCGCATTATCTTGTATCCCGATCGCAGCGAACCACTAGATATAGGGGTTCGTGCAAAATCACACACAAAAGTCAACCCGCTAGATCAAACGATCTTCGGGGTGGAACTTCAAGTGATTTCAGCAGCCAAACCGCTCCTGCGGAGGCGACCGAGGCAAGCCCACCCAGGGCCTTGTTCGGGCATGGGTGTTGCAGGTCAGCCTGGCACTCATCAGCAACAGTTTTTGGGCCCAGCCCAGAACCTTTGACTTCGGCCAGGGAGCGGCAAGCCATTGCCCCTTATTCCTGAGTCTGTCCCGAAGTCGGTACGCCCGCGCGGGCGGGTGCGCATGCAGTGCGCATCCCCGTGAGGTTATCGAGCAAGTGGACGGAACGGTGGGCGCTCAAAAGGCGCCTGTACAATATAGAAACTGTGGAGACACCCACCCATGCAAACCGACACAACTCGCGAGAACCCGCAGGCCAAGGTGCCGCAGGCCGCCGATTCCCAGCAGGATCTGGCTGCTACCGCCCCTGGCCAACTGCGCGTGATCAAGCGTAACGGCACTGTCGTCCCGTACACCGACGACAAGATCACCGTTGCCATCACCAAGGCGTTCCTCGCAGTTGAAGGCGGCACCGCCGCCGCCTCGTCGCGCATCCACGACACCGTCGCGCGCCTGACCGAGCAGGTTACCGCCACGTTCAAGCGTCGCATGCCATCGGGTGGCACCATCCACATCGAAGAAATCCAGGACCAGGTCGAGCTGGCCCTGATGCGCGCCGGCGAGCAGAAAGTCGCCCGCGACTACGTGATCTACCGCGACCAGCGTGCCAAGGAGCGTGCGACCCGCGCCAACAACGACGCCGTGGTCGAGCCACACCCGAGCATCCGTATTACCCTGGCCGACGGCAGCCTGGCACCATTGGACATGGCCCGCCTGAACACCATCATCAGCGAAGCCTGCGAAGGCCTGGCCGAAGTCGATGGCGACCTGATCCAGCGCGAAACCCTGAAGAACCTCTACGACGGCGTAGCCATCAAGGACGTCAACACCGCCCTGGTGATGACTGCCCGTACTCTGGTAGAGCGCGAGCCGAACTACTCGTTCGTCACTGCCCGCCTGCTGATGGACACCCTGCGCGCCGAAGGCCTGGGCTTCCTGAACGTCGCCGAAAGCGCCACCCACCACGAAATGGCCGACCTGTACGCCAAGGCGCTGCCGGCCTATGTCGAGAAAGGCGTCGAATTCGAGCTGCTGGACCCTGCCCTGAAAGGCTATGACCTGGAGCGTCTGGGCAAGGCCATCGATCACGAGCGCGACCAGCAGTTCACCTACCTGGGCCTGCAAACCCTGTACGACCGCTACTTCATCCACAAGGATGGCGTGCGCTTCGAGCTGCCACAGGTGTTCTTCATGCGTGTGGCCATGGGCCTGGCGCTGGAAGAGAAAGACAAGGAAGCCCGTGCGATCGAGTTCTACAACCTGTTGTCGTCGTTCGACTACATGGCCTCGACCCCGACCCTGTTCAACGCCGGTACCCTGCGCCCGCAGCTGTCCAGCTGCTACCTGACCACCGTGCCAGACGACCTGTCGGGCATCTACCACGCGATCCACGACAACGCCATGCTGTCGAAATTCGCCGGTGGCCTGGGCAACGACTGGACCCCGGTCCGTGCACTGGGTTCGTACATCAAGGGCACCAACGGCAAGTCCCAGGGCGTGGTGCCGTTCCTGAAAGTGGTCAACGACACGGCCGTTGCCGTGAACCAGGGTGGCAAGCGCAAAGGCGCCGTGTGTGCCTACCTGGAAACCTGGCACCTGGACATCGAAGAATTCATCGAGCTGCGCAAGAACACCGGTGATGACCGCCGTCGTACCCACGACATGAACACCGCCAACTGGATCCCTGACCTGTTCATGAAGCGTGTCTTCGATGACGGCAAGTGGACCCTGTTCTCGCCATCGGAAGTGCCCGACCTGCACGACCTGACCGGCAAGGCCTTCGAAGAGCGCTACGAGTATTACGAAGCCCTGACCGAGTACAACAAGATCAAGGTGTTCAAGACCATCCAGGCCAAAGACCTGTGGCGCAAGATGCTGTCGATGCTGTTCGAGACCGGCCACCCATGGCTGACCTTCAAGGACCCGTGCAACCTGCGTTCGCCGCAGCAGCACGTGGGCGTGGTCCACAGCTCGAACCTGTGCACCGAGATCACCCTGAACACCAACAAGGACGAGATCGCGGTCTGCAACCTGGGCTCGATCAACCTGCCGAACCACATCAATGATGGCAAGCTGGACACCGCCAAGCTGCAACGCACCGTGAACACCGCCGTGCGCATGCTCGACAACGTGATCGACATCAACTACTACTCGGTGCCGCAAGCGCGTAACTCGAACTTCAAGCACCGCCCGGTCGGCCTGGGCATCATGGGCTTCCAGGATGCGCTGTACCTGCAGCACATCCCATACGGCTCCGACGCGGCCGTCGAGTTTGCCGACAAGTCGATGGAAGCGGTCAGCTACTTCGCCATCCAGGCTTCGTGCGACCTGGCCGACGAGCGTGGCGCCTACGAGACCTTCCAGGGCTCGCTGTGGTCCAAGGGCATCCTGCCACTGGACTCGCAACAGATCCTGATCGAGGCCCGTGGCCAGAAGTACATCGACGTCAACCTGGAAGAGTCGCTGGACTGGGCCCCGGTGCGCGAGCGCGTCAAGAAAGGTATCCGTAACTCGAACATCATGGCCATCGCGCCAACTGCAACCATTGCCAACATCACCGGCGTGTCGCAGTCGATCGAGCCGACTTACCAGAACCTGTACGTGAAATCCAACCTGTCGGGCGAGTTCACCGTGATCAACCCGTACCTGGTGCGCGACCTGAAAGCCCGCGGCCTGTGGGACTCGGTCATGATCAACGACCTGAAGTACTACGACGGTTCGGTGCAGCAGATCGAGCGTATTCCGCAAGAGCTCAAAGACCTGTACGCCACCGCGTTCGAAGTCGAAACCAAGTGGATTGTCGATGCGGCCTCGCGTCGTCAGAAGTGGATCGACCAGGCGCAATCGCTGAACCTGTACATTGCCGGCGCCTCGGGCAAGAAGCTGGACGTGACCTACCGCATGGCCTGGTACCGTGGCCTGAAAACCACCTACTACCTCCGTGCCCTGGCCGCGACCAGCACCGAGAAGTCGACCATCAACACCGGCAAGCTCAATGCCGTTTCCAGCGGTGGCGACAGCGCCCCGGTTCAGGCAGCCGGCCCAGCGCCAGTGCCGAAGGCCTGCGCGATCGACGAGCCAGACTGCGAAGCCTGCCAGTAAGGCCTGAATGCCGCACGGGGTGCCCTTGGGTGCCCCGCGCGGCATTTTTGTATCTGCCCCCCGGAGAAACCTTGCCCTTTCCCCAGCGCTCACGCGGCTCGGCAAAAGAACAGGACTTCTCACAAAACGCGGTCACTGTGGGAGCGGCCTTGTGTCGCGATTGGGGTGCGAAGCGCCCCCAAGATTGCAGCTTCGCCGCATGATTCGCGGGGCCGCTTTGCGGCCCGTTCGCGACACAAGGCCGCTCCCACAAAAATCACGCCAACACCACATAATGTGGCTTAAAAATAAAAATCCACAACATGTAGTGTCATCCGCGTTTTGCCGCTACACTCCCTTCCCATAGCAAGCCACACATACCCGGTGAACGGACGCACGCATTTCCGGTCGAAAAAGTTACCCTCGCCCGCAAGAGACGCGCCCCGATCCAAGGCGAAATCCGATATACTTCGCCCCCTCTGAAAAGAGCACCATTCAATTGTCCTGGCCCCTCCCCGAGGCCTGGCCAGGTACAAGCCAGAACACATTCAGATGTAAACGAGAGTCAGCCTCTCGAGCTGTCCATTCGCCGTTACGGCCTTGCGTCAGGCATCACATTCTTTAAATCCAAGCGGTTGCCCCAGGGCAACCCTCAAGCAGGAGCCAAACCATGCTGAGCTGGGACGAATTCGACAAAGAAGACGGCGAAGTAGCCGCCAAAGGCAATAACCCTGCGCAGGCCGCTGCCGCCGCCACCCTCGACAAGCTCGACAGCGCCGGCGGTGCCGCCGCCCTGGAAGCCCGTGCGGCCACCGCTGCTGACTCCGACGCGGTCAAACGTGCCAAGGCAGCCCTCGACGCCCTCGACGTTGCCGAAGGCCTGGCCGAGCTGGAAGGCTCCTCGGCCCGTGTTGCCGTTGACGAAAAGCGCATGATCAACTGCCGCGCCGACCTTAACCAGCTGGTACCGTTCAAGTACGACTGGGCCTGGCAGAAGTACCTGGACGGCTGCGCCAACCACTGGATGCCGCAAGAGGTCAACATGACCGCCGACATCGCCCTGTGGAAGAGCCAGGACGGCCTGACCGAAGACGAGCGCCGCATCGTCATGCGCAACCTGGGCTTCTTCTCCACCGCCGACTCGCTGGTTGCCAACAACCTGGCCCTGGCCGTGTACCGCCTGATCACCAACCCCGAGTGCCGCCAGTACATTCTGCGCCAGGCCTTCGAAGAGGCGATCCACACCCACGCCTACCAGTACTGCATCGAGTCGCTGGGCATGGATGAAGGCGAGATCTTCAACATGTACCACGAGATCCCGTCGGTCGCGAAGAAAGCCGCCTGGGGCCTGAAGTACACCCGCGCCATTTCCGACCCGGAGTTCAACACCGGCACCGTCGAAACCGACAAGGAGCTGCTGCGCAACCTGATCGCCTACTACTGCGTACTGGAAGGCATCTTCTTCTACTGCGGTTTCACCCAGATCCTGTCCATGGGCCGCCGCAACAAGATGACCGGCGTTGCCGAGCAGTTCCAGTACATCCTGCGTGACGAGTCGATGCACCTGAACTTCGGTATCGACGTGATCAACCAGATCAAGATCGAGAACCCGCACCTGTGGGATGCGGCGATGAAGGAAGAAGCGACCCAGATGATCCTGCAAGGGACCCAGCTGGAGATCGAATACGCCCGCGACACCATGCCACGCGGCGTACTGGGCATGAACGCAGCGATGATGGAGGACTACCTCAAGTTCATCGCCAATCGTCGTTTGACCCAGATTGGTCTGAAGGAAGAGTACCCAGGGACTACCAACCCGTTCCCGTGGATGAGCGAGATCATGGACTTGAAGAAAGAGAAGAACTTCTTCGAGACGCGGGTGATTGAGTATCAGACTGGTGGGGCGTTGAGCTGGGATTGATCGTCCGGGCTGAGCATCGAGAAGGCTGCCGAATGGCAGCCTTTTTTGTTGCCTGCGGAAGGCTTATACAGCTCCCGGCATTGTCCCTCTCTGTCCATCACGATAACGTTTCAGGGCACTTAAGACCGCCCATGGACAGGTGGATGGTGAAGCCGATTCGCCAGACACCGCGTCGCTTGCATCGCGGGCACGCCCGCTCCCACAGGTTTTGCGTATCGCCCAAGGCATGGATGTGCCGACACTGTGGGGGTTGGTTACGCCGCGCGCCATCAGCGAGCCTCTACTCATTCACCACCTCGAAATCGGACGCTCTTCGAATCATAAGAGCTGCTATAGTGGTTTTTAAACCGTATAAGCACTGTCTTAGCAGGTCTTAAAATGAATGTTTTTCCTTTGTCATGTGCCGACAGGCTAATGAAGATAGGGCTTCTGGCGAAAACAAGGCGTCTTGAACGTAAAATTCGCCAAAAAGACTTGGCAGCCCAATCCGGATTGTCCATTACTACCCTTGCAAAGATCGAATCAGGTACGCCTACCGTAGAGATGCGCAGCTACATGATCGCGCTGTGGCACCTGGGCTTGCTGGACGAGGTATTCCAGGACGTGCCGATGTCCGCACCCGCTTCCTTCGCAACCGAGCACAGGGTACGCCTCAAGAGCGTGACCGGGGATGACTTCTGATGACTGTCATCTACCTTTACATGCAGATGCCAGGCTCGCTGGAAGTGCGCACCATCGGGCGGTTGAGCGTAGAAAACAACGTAGGCGAGTTCGTCTACAACCCGGCACATGTCGAAGCAGGTGGTTGGGTACCTGATGCGTCGCGCTACCCGCTTCGAACGCAACCTTATGAACGCATTACCAAGAACCGGGGTATCCCTGGGTTTATCCGGGACGCGGCCCCTGATGGCTGGGGCGAGCGCTTGGTTGCGCGAGAGCATGGTGACCAGAAAGATGCCATTGGCTTCATTTTGAGATCACCAAACCATGACCGCACGGGCAACCTCATGGCTGGCGCCGGCCGTAAACCTCCTACAGGTATCGGCCAGGCCGGCCTGGGTAAGATCACCCAGCTGGACGCCTTCATACAATTTGCGGATGGCGTGCAGGGTGGATTCCCGCACAACACCGATAAAGCCACCAAAGCAACCTTGCAGCAGCGCTCGTCACTGGGCGGGGCTCGTCCCAAATGCACGCTGATGAATGAAAACAGGCTGCTGCTGGCCAAGCCGCGCGACCGCTACGATACCTACGATGTGCCGGCACTCGAACATGCATGCATGACATTCGCAGCGAGCAAGGGCATGAACGTAGCGCAGGTGCAGTTGCATCGGGGGCGGGTCAACACATTGCTGGTCGAACGCTTCGACCGGTCGCCAGCTGGCGACGGACATTTCTACCGCGTCCCCATGTTGAGCGGTTTGACGTTACTCGACAGTGACTGGAACAACCAGATGAGCTGGGCACAGGAATGGCACTATGGCTTGCTGGCAGACGAAATGAGCCGGCGCGGCGTGCCTCACTGTGACCTTCAGGAGCTTTTCAAACGCATCTGCTTCAACATTCTGGTCGGCAATGATGATGACCACCCCAAGAATGTAGCCGTGCTTTTCTTGAATGGCAGTTGGCGGCTGTCACCCATGTATGACGTGCTGCCAACGACCGAAGGGGCTGCGCCCTCCAGCCTGGCCATGGGCATCGGGAGTTTCGGAAAGGAACTGTCGCGGCGCAATCTGCTCAGCCAGGTAGGCCACTATGGCCTGTCTCACGCTCAGGCGGAATCCATCATTGATGAGGTGGCTGGATGGGAAGCTGAATTGACGGCCCATTATCGGCGGTACTTGCAGCCGGCAGAACTGGACCAGGCATTGGTTGCCATAGGCGCTGATAAGCTGCGCACTTGATTCTGCCGAGATAAGACCGAGTGACAAGAGACCTCGCCCACGCCGACAGGAGGGGTACGGCACACTCAGTTGCCATGTGCCGGGACTGGACTTGCCAGTCTGAGTGGTCGTGGACGAGATCGGTTTGAGTATCGATTGATTCAGGAAAAAACCAATCCTTTGCAAAAGTCGCCGAAGACTCACCAGCTGGGCTCAGCGTCCGTAGCTCCCAAAAAAACAATCATTAATCAAAAACCGACTTGATAATGGAAATACGGAAATTATCAACGGCGGGCTGGGGGCGCGATGCGCCCCTTTCCGACCGGTCCGGCGCCCGGCAAGGCCGCTCCTGAAAGGGATCCTGCCAGGACGTCAGGCGGTGGCAGAGGCCTGCTTTGCTTCAAGCAGGTTATGCAGGGTATTGAGGAACAGGTCGAAGCTCATGATGCCGCTCCCCGCGGTGGACAGCACGGTCCTGCCGCTTTCGTCCTTGATCACCACCAGTTCGGTCCAGGCACTGAGATCGATGCTGCGCAGGCTGGTCATGGGCACCTTGATGCCTTCGACTTCCAGGGCATCACGGGTGACCCGGAGAGGTTTGGTCGTGACATTGAGGAAGTTGCCGCTGACACGCTTGCCCCACACCTGGCCAGTGCCGATGTAGTTGAATTGCACTGTACCGCCCTGCGAAAGGGTGGCCATGGCTTGGGGCAGGCGTTCGTTCAGGTGCAGCTCGCGCACCAGGTCAATGAACTTGTACAGGCCCTTGAGGTGGGCATTGACGCGCCGGAACGCTTCGCTGTCGTTGCGGCGGTACGCCAGGTTGTTGACCAGGCCGGCAGCAGCTGTCTGACCAGAGGCGAACAGGTACAGGTCTTCCATCTCGCTGAACGGCAAGTAATCGCGCTCGCTGCCGATCACCTGGCAGAGCCCTTTTTCATACACCTCATAACGGGCGCCGCGCAGCTTCTTCTGCCAAAGGGCCAGGCCGAACATGCTCAACCCAAGGGCCAGCAGCAAACCAATGGTGAAGTAGAAGATCTGTATCGGGCCGCTGAAATGCAGCGTGGTGCCACGTCGTGTTTGCAGGTCGACCGGGCCGCTAACGTCCGTCGAGACGATGGTGCTGAGGTAGCCGACAAAAGCCGCGAGGCCCACACAGATGATGCCGAGGGTGATCAAGCTGACGATCAGCGCCTTGCCATAACCAAAACTGCCGAGCAGCTTGCCGGCGGACGTGACTGGGGTGGGTTGCATGGTGAAGCTTCCTTGCTTGGGGAAATGGACGTCATGTCATTGTTGGCGCTCAGACACCAATTGGAGCGCGCAGTTCAGTGCCCACGAGGTTCAGGCTAGTGCTTTAGCCCAAGCTCTGCCGAAAGCCGCGCGGTCACACCTTTGACCACCGGTACCAGCTCGCGCATCTTCTCCTCGGGCATATAGGGCACTGTGCTGGCCACACTGATTCCCGCCACGATCCGCCGGCTGGCATCGCGTACCGCCGCAGCCACGCAGCGGATCGACGGCTCGTTGTCCTCCAGGTCGAAGGCATAACCCCCCTTCACATACTCGACCATGCGCTGTTCGAACTGCGCCCAGGTCTGCTCGGCGTGGTGCGGCCAGAACGGGCTTTTGCCACCTGCCGGCAGGCTGGTTTCATACAACCTCTGCCACTCGGCCGGGGTGTCGTCGAGCATCAGCGCCTTGCCGATACCCGTGCGCGCAAGCGGCATGCGGTGGCCGACCCGGGAGCGCATCTCCGGGCCGTTGCGCCCCGGGGTCTTGTGCAGGTACAGCACCTCATCGCCTTCGCGGATCGCCAGGTGGATGGTGTCGCCGGTCAACGCCGACAGCTCGTCGAGGTATGGCCCGGCAAGGGTCACCAGCGGCAGCTCTTCTCGGGCCTGGAAGCCGAGTTCGATCAGCTTGGGGCCAAGCAGGTAACCGACCTGGGGTACCACGCGCAGGTAGCGCTCGTCCACCAGGCAACTGACCAGGCGGTGGGTGGTGCTGCGGGTGGTGCCGATGTGCTGGGCGATGTCCTTGAGGTCGCGCGCGCCTGCGGCCACGGCCTGCACAACGGCCAGGCCGCGCAGCAGGGTCTGGGTGCCGGTAGGGGCGGTTTTGGTAGGGTCTTCCTGCATGTGCGGCCTTTATCGAAGTGCGAATGGGCGGGCGACATTATGTTCACCCGCAGGGCGCGGCTACAACTCGATGCGCTCGACCTTGCCGACCAGCAGGATGTACGACAGCGCGCCAAGCAGGGCCAGCGCGGCGATGTAAGTGATCGCCGGGGCGAACGAAGCGCCGCTGGCAAGGAAGCCGATCACGATGGGTGTGACGATCGCCGACAAGTTGCCGATGAAGTTGAACACCCCGCCGGTCAGCCCGAGCAGACGCGCCGGAGCCAAGGTAGAAACCAGCGACCAGGTGATCGAGGCCAGGCCGTTACCGAAGAACGCCAGCGCCAGGAAAGCAATCACCAGCGGGGTGGAGTCGACGAAGTTGGCGCCAATGATGGCGGTGGAAATCAACAGGCCGCTGATGATCGGCAGCTTGCGCGCAAGGCCCACGCTGGCCCCACGGCGGATCAGCCAGTCGGAGAAAAAGCCCGAGCACAGCACGCCGACAAAGGCGGCGAGAAACGGCAGCGAGGCCAACATGCCGGACTTGATGAAGTCCATGCCGCGGTACTTCACCAGGTAGGTCGGGAACCAGGTGAGGAAGAACCACAGTGTCGAATTCAGGCAGAACTGGCCGAGGTAAATGCCCCAGAGCTTGCGCTGTGTCAGCACGATGCCCAGGTCGGCCCAGCTGAACCTGGCCTTGGTCTTGGCCTGCTCCTGCTGGATATCCACCAGCCCGCCGCCCTCACGGATCAGTTCGATCTCGGCCTCATTGGCACCCTTGAAATCGCGCGGTTCGCGATACACCGCGTACCAGATCACGCCCCAGAGAATGCCCACCGCACCCGTGGCGACGAACACCATGTGCCAGCCGAACGCATGCTGCAGCCAGGCCAGCACCGGGGTCAGGAACGCCAGGCCGACGAACTGCCCGGAGGTGTAGAAGCCAATGGCCGTGGCCCGCTCGCGCTCGGGGAACCACGTAGTGACCACGCGGCTGTTGATCGGGTAGGCCGGCGCCTCCAAGGCGCCGACCGCCATGCGCAGCACGAACAGCGCGATGAAGCTGGCGGCGAAACCGAGCATCACCGTGGCCAGCGACCACAGCACCAGCGCCACGGTATACAGGATGCGCGGCGGTACGCGGTCGACCAGCCAGCCGCCTGGGATTTGCATGGCAGCGTAGGTCCAGCCGAACGCCGAGAACACCAGGCCGACGTGAATCGGGTCGATGCTCAACTCGCTGGTCAAGGCCGGTGCGGCAATCGACAGATTGCTGCGGTCCAGGTAGTTGATCACCACCGTGATGAACAGCAGCACCATGATGAAAAAGCGCTTGCGGCTGGGCGCCGACAGGGTCGCCTGCCCGGTAAGGGTATGCGGGTGCATGAGCAGTGCCTCTTGTTATGGTTATTGAGGTCGTTTCAACGCAGTTGGGGCCAGGCAGTCACCACTCGGCAAAGCTGCCATCGGCGTGGCGCCACACCGGGTTGCGCCAGCGGTGGCCGACAGCGGCGCGCTCGATCACGTACTCCTCGTTGATCTCGATGCCCAGGCCAGGGCCGTTGGGGATCTTGACCATGCCCTGCTGGTAGTCGAACACGCCGGGGTCGCGCACATAGTCGAGCAGGTCGTTGCTCTCGTTGTAATGAATGCCCAGGCTCTGCTCCTGGATGAAAGCGTTGTAGCAGGCAGCGTCGAGCTGCAGGCAGGCCGCCAGGGCGATCGGGCCCAGCGGGCAGTGCAGCGCCAGAGCGACGTCGTAGGCCTCGGCCATGTTGGCGATCTTGCGGGTTTCGGTGATGCCGCCGGCATGCGACGCATCGGGCTGGATGATGTCGACGTAGCCTTCGCTGAGCACGCGCTTGAAGTCCCAGCGCGAGAACAGCCGCTCACCCAGGGCAATCGGCGTGCTGGTCAGCGGCGCCAGTTCTTTCAACGCTTCGTAGTTTTCACTGAGCACCGGCTCTTCGATGAACATCAGCTTGTAAGGGTCGAGTTCCTTCATCAGCACCTTGGCCATGGGCTTGTGCACGCGGCCATGGAAGTCCACGCCAATGCCCACGTTCGGCCCTACCGCATCGCGCACGGCAGCGACGTTGGCCAACGCCTGGTCGACCTTGTCGAAGGTGTCGAGAAACTGCAGTTCCTCGGTGCCGTTCATCTTCACGGCGGTGAAACCACGTGCCACGGCCTCTTTTGCCGCTTGCGCGGTGTCAGCGGGTCGATCGCCGCCGATCCACGAATACACGCGGATCTTGTCGCGCACCTGGCCGCCGAGCAGGTCGCTGACCGACACACCCAGCGCCTTGCCCTTGATGTCCCACAACGCCTGGTCGATACCCGCCAGGGCGCTCATGTGGATGGCACCACCGCGGTAGAAGCCGCCGCGGTAGAGCACGGTCCAGATATCCTCGATGTTGCGCGGGTCCTTGCCGATCAGGTAATCGGACAGTTCTTCGACGGCAGCGGCCACCGTGTGGGCGCGGCCTTCGACCACAGGTTCACCCCAACCGGTAACGCCCTGGTCGGTCTCGACCTTGAGGAAGCACCAGCGTGGCGGGACGATGAAGGTGGTCAGCTTGGTAATTTTCATCTGCTTGTCTCTCTTGTTGGGATGCAGCGCAGTAATGGGTCAGCGCAGGGCTTGCCAAGCGGTCACGTAAGCCTTGGCAGAGACCGCGACCTGCTCAGGCGTCATGCCCGGCTTGTACAGGCCGGAACCCAGGCCAAAGCCCCTGGCGCCAGCGTCGAAGAATTGCTGCAGGTTGCTGGGGGTGATGCCGCCAACCGGCGCCAGCACGGTGCCAGCGGGCAATACCGCCAGCCAGGCCTTCACCACCGCCGGCCCCATCTGCTCGGCTGGGAACAGCTTGAGCAAGTCGGCACCCTCGGCCAGGGCGGCGAACGCTTCGGTCGGCGTGGCGACACCCGGCGCCAGGTACAGCCCTGCCGCCTTGGCCGCGCGCAGCACCTGCGGGTCGCAGTGCGGCATGACGATCAATTGCCCGCCCGCCTCTTTCACCTGTGCCACCTGCGCCGGGGTCAGCACGGTGCCTGCGCCGATCAGGCAATCGGCAGGCAAGCAACGGCGCAGCGTGCGGATGCTTTCGAACGGGTCGGGGGAATTGAGCGGCACCTCGATGACGCGAAAACCGGCGCCATAGAGAACTTCCCCCGTCGCGGCGGCTTCATGCGGCTGCAAACCGCGCAGGATCGCAATCAGGCCGTTCTGTGCCAGTGCTTGTTCAAGCATGTCGAGCTCCCTTCAGGATGAGTGGATGAGGCCAGCGGCAAGCGCCAACTGCCACAAGCCGCGTTCGGTGGCCTGTTCGGCAACGCTGACGTGGCCGAAGCCGCACGCCTGCAGGGCGCGGCCGTAGCGCATGCAGAGTGGGCCGTTGCCGATCAGCAGGATGGCCGGCAGGTGCATGCTGTTGCGGCGCTGGCGCTGCACCTTGGCCAGTGCCGAAAGCTCATGACCGATCAGCAGGCCGGAGAGGTAATCGGGTTGGGCACTGGCGCTCAGTTCACCGGTCAGCCCCAGGCTGCGGGCACTGAACACGGTGGACAGCGGGCCGATCTCGCCTTCGCTGCCGAGCGCAACCTGCACGCCATGGTCGAAAGCCGGTGCATCGAAGGCGGCGCCGCGTTGCTGGGTACGGCCGAGGATGCTGTGCTCGCTGAGCACCGCGAACACTTCGCCGGTCATGAAGGTATCGAACTGAACGATGCAGCCCTCGGCCACCTGCACCCACTTCGAATGGCTGCCGGGCAGGCCGATCAGCAGGTCATCGGTGGTCACGCTGGGCAGTGCACCGAGCACCTGGGTCTCTTCGCCACGCATGACATTGGGCAGGCGCGAACGCTGGATCACGCCCGGCACGATGTGCACGCCCACGCCGCGCCGGCTGCGCACCGTCTGCAGGGAGGCGCCAAGGCTGGCGACGTTGGCCGGGGTGTCGCGATAGGCCGCTTCGCGCCAGCCCTGGGCACTGCCGACCATACCGCAGGCAATCACCGGCAGGCCGGGCTGGGCGTCGAGCCAGTCGCCGCAGGCGTCGTCGAACGCCAGTTCGAAACCGTCGTTGCAGGGTTGGCCGTTGATCAGGCGCGGGGACGTTGGCAATTGCATGATGCCGCTGGGCAGTGTGCGCAGGTCCAGCACTTGGCCATTGGCGGCGAGTTTATAAGCACGAAGGGAGGTGGTTCCCCAGTCGAGCGCGATCAATTGCGCCTGCATCGCTTCACCTGTTCTGTTTTTGGCAGTGAGTGAGGGCGACTATAAACCTGGGTAGGTGTAAATTCCAATATGTAAAATACAATCCCATATATAGGGATATTTAAGGCTTGGTATTTTTGTCAGGCCATTCGCGGGCACGCCCGCTCCCACAGGTTATGCATCGCGCAGAACACCTGTGGGAGCGGGCGTGCCCGCGAATTCCTGAAAAAGGCGTTTATTCAGGCAAGGCAAACGCCATAACGTAGTCCCCTTGCTTGGTCCCCAGCGAGCCATGCCCGCCGGCCATCACCAGCACGTACTGGCGACCATCCTTGCCGGTGTAGGTCATCGGCGTGGTCTGAGCACCTGCCGGCAGGCGCCCTTCCCAAAGCACCTTGCCATCGCGCACGTCATAAGCACGCAGGTACTGGTCGAGGGTGCCGCTGAGGAACGCCAGGCCGCTGGCGGTGGTGAAGCTTCCGCCCAGGCTGGGCACGCCCATGGTCAGCGGAATCGGAATGGGTGAGCTGTCACGCACAGTGCCGTTCTTGTGCTTCCAGATCACCTTGTGGGTGGTCAGGTCCACTGCGGCCACATAGCCCCAGGCCGGTGCCTGGCAAGGCAGCCCCAGCGGCGACAGGAAAGCGCCCATGATCACGCCATAAGGCGCACCCTTGTTGGCCTGGATGCCCTCGGTTTCACTCTTGCGCGCCGGCTGCCCGGCGATTTTCGAGGCAGGCACCAACTGCGACTTGAAGGCCATGTAGCTGGGGTTGACGAAGGCGATCTGGCGCACCGGGTCGACCGAAATGCCACCCCAGTCGAACACCCCGAAGTTGCCTGGGTAGACCAGCGAGCCCTGCAGCGATGGTGGGGTGTAGATGCCGTCATAGCGCAGCGAACGGAAGTCGATGCGGCACAGCATCTGGTCGAACGGCGTTACGCCCCACATGTCTTGCTCACGCAGGGTGGGCGGCATGAAATTGAGCTCGGACATCGGCTGGGTCGGTCCGGTGTGATCACCTTCCACGGCGCCTTGCGGTACCGGGGTTTCGTGGATGGGCACCAGCGGCTGACCGTTGCTGCGGTCCAGCACGTAGATGCTGCCCTGCTTGGTCGATGCCATTACCGCAGGCTTGATGCCTTCGGCGGTCTTGATGTCGACCAGGCTCGGCTGGCCGCCGACATCCATGTCCCACAAGTCGTGATGGGTGAACTGGTAGTTCCAGCGCACCTTGCCAGTGGCGATGTCCAGGGCTACCAGGCCGGCACTGAATTTCTCCGCCTCTGGTGTGCGGTTGCCGCCCCACTGGTCGGGCATCTGGTTGCCCATGGGCAGGTACAGCAGGCCGAGCTTCTCATCGGCGCTGATCACCGACCACACGTTTGGAGAGTTGCGGGTGTAAAACTGGCCGTCACCGATCGGCGCGGTGGCGTCGGGGTTGCCGCTGTCCCAGTTCCACACCAGCTGGCCGGTGATCGCATCATAGGCGCGGACTACGCCGGACGGCTCGTCGGTGGAAACGTTGTCGGTGACATGACCGCCAAGTATCACCAGGCCGCCGGCCACGGTGGGTGGCGAAGTGGAGTAATAGCCACCGGGGGCGAAGCTGCCGATGTTGAGGGTAAGGTCGATCTGGCCGTTGTCGCCAAAGCTGGCGCACTGTTGGCCGGTATCGGCATCCAGCGCGATCAGGCGGGTGTCGGCGGTGGGTACGTAGATGCGCTTGGCGCAGGCCTGCCCTTGCACGGGGCTCGCTTGCGAGCTGGCCGTGTCGTAATAGGCCACGCCGCGGCAGGTCATGTGCGCCCAGCCTTTGAAGTTGGCCGCATTCTGCGTGCTGAGCTTGGGATCGAAACGCCAGATCTCCTTGCCGCTGTCGGGGTCCAGGGCAATCACCTGGCTATGCGGGGTGCACACGTAGAGCTTGCCGTTGACTTTCAGCGGGGTGTTTTCCGCCGTGGTCTCGCCCGGGTCGTTCGGCCCGGGGATATCACCGGTGCGGTAGGTCCAGGCCAGCTTGAGCTTGCCCACATTCTGCGGGGTGATCTGCTTGAGTGGCGAGTAACGGTCGCCAAACTCGGTACGCCCGTAGGACTGCCAGTCACCGTCAGGCATTGCCGGTGCCGTGCTGGTGGTACCTGCCGTGTCACGGTCCAGGCGGCCGACCACGGTGTCGGGCTGGGTGAACTGGCTGGCCAGCGCCATCAGGCCCGCGGCCGCCACGCCCACACTCAATACCCCTGTACCGAGGGGATAAGGCTGGCCCTGCGTCAATGGCCTGCGTAGCCAAGGCAATAACAACACCAGGCCAAGGACGAACCAGAGGGCCAGCCGGGGGACCAGTTGCCACCAGTCCAGGCCCACCTCGACCAACGACCAGAGCGAACTCAGCAACAGCACGACGCCATAAACGCTCAATGCCTCACGTCGGCCAGCCAGCAACAAGGCTGCGGTAATCGCCAAGCCAATGCCGGCCAGCAGGTAATACAGCGAACCGCCAAGGGTTGCCAGTTTAATGCCGCCGGCCAGCAAGGCCAGGCCCATCAGCAAAAAAACCACGCCTAGCAATCTGGGCAGCAAGCGTGAGGGGTGCGAAGCACGGGTGGTGCTCATCGGTGAAATCTCCGTTTCCATAGGTCTGAATCGATAAGACATTCAGCAACGAAGA
Organism: Pseudomonas juntendi; assembly: GCF_009932375.1. Classification (GTDB taxonomy): domain Bacteria; phylum Pseudomonadota; class Gammaproteobacteria; order Pseudomonadales; family Pseudomonadaceae; genus Aquipseudomonas; species Aquipseudomonas juntendi. The sequence continues at coordinate 6,140 of NZ_BLJG01000127.1, read as the reverse complement.
ATAGTATTACTAAATAATTCTGCGACAAACCGACGCACCCGAGGCAGTGCGTTGCGACAAATGCAACAATTCGCCGGAAGTCATAGTATGACCAACTGTTATTGCGAGCCCCGAGCTAGAGCCTGCGCTTGAGCGCTCACCGCTGAAAGTAGCTGAATGCTGGCGGCCAACGCCGTTGACAGCGGGTTTTTCACTTGTTAAAAAAGCCGCAGTTGTACGACAACACATAACAAAAACAACATCAGCGGAAGCAACCCATGTCGAAAATCTGCCACACCCCCCTCCCCTGTGCGCTGCTTGGCGCCAGCCTGCTCAGCTGCCTGCCGGGCACCAGCCTTGCCCAAGGTTTCATCGACGACAGCAAAGCCGTGCTGGGCCTGCGCAATTTCTATATCAACCGCAACTTCACCAACCCCGCCAACCCGCAAGGCAAAGCCGAAGAATGGACCCAGAGCGTGATCCTCGATGCCCGTTCCGGTTTCACCGAGGGCCCGGTGGGTTTTGGCGTGGACGTGCTGGGGCTGTGGTCGGTGAAGCTCGATGGCGGGGGCGGCACCTATGGCACAGGGCTGCTGCCACGCCACGACGATGGGCGGCCGGCGGATGACTTTGGCCGGCTTGCCGTGGCGGGCAAGGCGCGCATTTCGAAAACCGAGCTGAAGATCGGCGAATGGATGCCGGTACTGCCAATTCTGCGCGCGGACGACGGGCGTTCACTGCCGCAAACATTGCGTGGCGGGCAGGTCACGTCCAACGAGATTGCCGGGCTGACCTTGTACGGCGGCCAGTTCCGCGCCAACAGCCCGCGCAACGACGCCAGCATGGAGGACATGAGCTACGGCGGCGCGGTGTCGGACCGCTTCAACTTCGTCGGGGGCGAATACAGGTTCAACCAGGAGCGCACCCTGGTGGGGCTGTGGAATGCGGTGCTCAAGGACGTGTACCAGCAGCAATACCTGCAGCTGAGCCACAGCCAGCCGCTCGGCGACTGGACCCTGGGCGCCAACCTGGGCTATTTCCAGGGCGATGACGACGGTTCCAGGCGCGCTGGCGAGCTGGACAACAAGACGTACTCGGGGATGTTCTCCGCCAAATACGGCGGCAGCACCTTCTGGGTCGGGCTGCAGAAGGTCGATGGCGATACCTGGATGCGGGTCAATGGCACCAGTGGCGGAACCCTGGCCAATGACAGCTACAACGCCAGCTTCGACAACGCCAACGAACGCTCATGGCAGGTGCGCCATGACTTCAACTTCGTCACCGTCGGCGTGCCGGGGCTGACCTTGATGAACCGCTACATCAGCGGCCGCGACGTGCACAGCGGGGTGGTGACAGATGGCAAGGAATGGGTCCGTGAGACTGAACTGGCGTATGTGATCCAGAGCGGAGCGTTCAAGGATTTGAGTGTGAAATGGCGCAATTCGTCGATTCGGCGGGACTACAGCAATAACGAGTTCGATGAGAACCGGTTGATTTTCAATTATCCATTGTCGTTGCTGTAAGGGTTGATGCAGACCTTTGGAGGGACGGCCTTGTGTCGCGTAAGGAGGGCGAACCTCCCTTGGCGAATCATGCCGCTAAGGTGCGGGGCGCTTCGCACCCCTTTCGCGACACGAGGCCGCTCCTACAGGGCACGCGCATGACACAGGGCTGACATTGAGTTGTCATTGACAACACTGAATCGTACTGCCAATAATCACAAAAGTCATACGACAACCTACAACAATTAACAACAAGAGCCGGTCATGACCACTACCCCCCTCAAACGCCTGCTGCTCACCGGAGCCGCAGGCGGCCTGGGCAAGGTCCTTCGCGAACGCCTGCAAGGCTGCGCCGAGGTCCTGCGCCTTTCCGACATCAACGCCATGGCCCCAGCCGCTGGCCCACACGAAGAAGTGGTCACCTGCGACCTGGCCGACAAGGCAGCCGTGCATGCCCTGGTCGAAGGCGTCGACGCCATCGTGCACTTCGGCGGGGTGTCTACCGAGCATTCGTTCGAAGAGATTCTCGGCCCCAATATCTGCGGCGTGTTCCATGTCTACGAGGCGGCACGCAAGCATGGGGTGCAACGGGTGGTCTTCGCCAGCTCCAACCATACCATCGGCTTCTACCGCCAGAACGAGCGCATCGACGCGCATGCCCCGCGCCGCCCCGACAGCTACTACGGGCTGTCCAAGTGCTATGGCGAAGATGTCGCCAGCTTCTATTTCGATCGTTACGGCATCGAAACCGTCAGCATCCGCATCGGCTCTTCGTTCCCCCGGCCACAGAACCCCCGCATGCTCTGCACGTGGTTAAGTTACGACGACCTGGTGCAACTGATCGAGCGCGGCCTGTTCACGCCGAACGTCGGCCACACCATTGTCTACGGTGCCTCGGCTAACCGCACCGTATGGTGGGACAACCGCCATGCCGCACACCTGGGTTACGTGCCCAAGGACAGCTCGGAGCCCTTCCGCGCAGCGGTGGAAGCCGAGCCGGCGCCTGCCGCCGATGACCCGAGCATGGTCTATCAGGGCGGCGCATTTGCCGTGGCCGGACCGTTCAACTGACCGCACGCGCCAGGAGGCACGGCCATGCACTGTGAACTGATCGTCGACGCCCGCAACGGCACCGGGGAAAGCCCCGTGTGGCACCCTGGCGAGCAGGCCTTGTACTGGGTCGACATACCCGCGCGCCAGTTGCACTGCTGGCGGCCGGTGGATAACACGCACCAGGTCTGGCAGGGCGACCAGATGCTGGCCTGTATCGCCCGCAGTGGCGACGGGTGGGTGGCCGGCATGGAAAGCGGCATCTTCCAGATTCAAACCAAGGCCGACGGCAGCCTGGCCAGCCGTGTGCTCAGCGGCGTGGCGCATGCGCAGCCGGGCATGCGCTTCAACGATGGCCGCTGCGACCGCCAAGGGCGTTTCTGGGCCGGCAGCATGCTGCTGGACATGCAGCAAGGCGCCCAGGTAGGTGCACTGTACCGGCATGACCGCGAGGGCCATTTGCACCTGCAGCAAGCGGGCATGATCGTGCCCAACGGCCTGGCTTTCAGCCCCGACGGCACGCGCATGTACCTGTCCGATTCGCACCCCAGCGTGCAGAAGGTCTGGGCGTTCGACTACGACACCGACACGGGCACACCCCATAACCCGCGGCTGTTCGTGGACATGCGCAATTACCCCGGCCGCCCCGACGGTGCCGCCATCGACCAGGACGGCTGCTATTGGATATGCGGCAATGACGCCGGGCAGATCCACCGTTTCACCCCTGACGGGCGCCTGGACCGCTCGCTCAGCGTGCCGGTGAAGAAGCCGGCGATGTGCGCCTTCGGTGGCGCCAACCTCGACACCCTGTACGTCACCTCGATCCGCCCGGCGGGGCTCGACCTTGGCGACCAGCCGCTGGCCGGCGGGGTATTTGCCCTCAACCCAGGCACCAAGGGCCTGGAGGAGCCAGCCTGGCGGGGCTGAGCCCCGCGACGCGCACCACACCCTTTGCACGCCCGAAACCAGATAATAAAAACCACGGAGTTTCATCATGACGTTCAAACGCAAGCTGCTTCTTGCCGTACTCCCCTTCGCCTGCAGCGTGGCCATGCCCGTTTCGGCGCTGGACATCAAGTTCGCGGAAATTCACCCCGCCGGCTACCCCACGGTGGTGGCCGAGCAGAACATGGGCAAGAAACTGGAACAGGCCAGCAATGGCGACATCACCTTCAAGATGTTTGCCGGCGGTGTGCTGGGCTCGGAGAAGGAAGTGATCGAACAGGCGCAGATCGGCGCCGTGCAGATGACCCGCGTCAGCCTGGGGATCGTCGGCCCGGTGGTGCCGGATGTGAACGTGTTCAACATGCCGTTCGTGTTCCGCGACCACGACCACATGCGCAAGGTCATCGATGGCGAGATCGGCCAGGAAATCCTCGACAAGATCACCAACTCCGACTTCAACCTGGTGGCCCTGGCCTGGATGGATGGCGGCTCGCGCAGCCTCTACACGAAAAAGCCGGTGCGCAGCCTGGAAGACCTGAAGGGCATGAAGATTCGCGTGCAGGGCAACCCGCTGTTCATCGACATGATGAACGCCATGGGCGGCAACGGCATCGCCATGGACACCGGGGAGATCTTCAGCGCGCTGCAGACCGGCGTAATCGACGGCGCCGAAAACAACCCGCCGACCCTGCTCGAACATAACCACTACCAGAGTGCCAAGTACTTCACCCTGACCAACCACCTGATCCTGCCCGAGCCGGTGGTGATGTCCAAGACCACCTGGAACAAGCTCACCCCCGAACAGCAAGCGCTGGTGAAAAAGGTAGCGCGTGAGGCGCAGATGGAAGAGCGGGTGCTGTGGGATGCGAAAACGGCCAGCAGCGAAGAGAAGCTCAAGGCCGCCGGTGTCGAGTTCATCACCGTCGACAAGAAACCCTTCTACGACGCGACCGCACCGGTGCGGGAAAAATACGGCGCGCAATACGCCGACCTGATGAAACGTATCGACGCGGTGCAGTAAGCGCGACCTTTCCTCCCGACCTCGGCAGGGCCGCGTCAGCCGCCCTGCCGCTTTGGTGATGCCCATGAAAAACCTCTTTCTGCGTGCCAACGACACGTTGTACCGCGCCTGTATCTGGGTCGCCGGCCTGTCGATCCTGAGCATGTCGCTGATCATCCCGTGGGGCATCTTCGCCCGCTATGTACTCGGCACCGGGGCCAGCTGGCCAGAGCCGGTGGCCATCTTGCTGATGGTGGTGTTCACCTTCGTTGGCGCCGCCGCCAGCTACCGCGCCGGGGCGCACATGGCGGTGGCGATGATCACCGACCGCCTGCCGCCGCTGCAGCGCCGGCTGGTGGCCCTGCTGGTGCAGGTGCTGATGGTCCTGGTGTGCCTGTTCATGACCGGGTACGGCACCCAGCTGTGCATCACCACCTGGAACCAGTTTCTGGCCTCCCTGCCCAGTGTACGCGTGGGCATGACCTATGCGCCGATCCCAATCGGTGGCGTGCTGACCTTGGTGTTTGTGCTGGAAAAACTCCTGCTGGGCGACCAGAGCCACCGCAAGGTGGTGCGCTTCGACCAACTGGAAGAAAACGAAGGAGCGGCGTAAATGGATGCGTTCATTCTGTTGGGCAGTTTTATCGCGCTCATCCTGCTGGGCATGCCCGTGGCCTATGCCTTGGGCCTTTCGGCGCTGATCGGCGCCTGGTGGATCGACATACCGCTGCAGGCGATGATGATCCAGGTGGCCAGCGGGGTTAACAAATTCTCGCTGCTGGCCATTCCGTTCTTCGTGCTGGCCGGGGCCATCATGGCCGAAGGCGGCATGTCACGGCGGCTGGTGGCTTTTGCCGGGGTGCTGGTGGGCTTCGTGCGCGGCGGCCTTTCGCTGGTCAACATCATGGCCTCGACGTTCTTTGGTGCAATTTCAGGCTCGTCGGTGGCAGACACCGCCTCGGTGGGCTCGGTGCTGATCCCGGAGATGGAGCGCAAAGGCTACCCGCGCGAGTTCTCTACCGCCGTGACGGTGAGCGGCTCGGTACAGGCGCTGCTGACCCCGCCCAGCCACAACTCGGTGTTGTACTCGCTGGCGGCGGGCGGCACGGTCTCGATCGCCTCGCTGTTCATGGCCGGGGTGATGCCAGGGTTGCTGCTGAGCGCGGTGATGATGGGCCTGTGCCTGCTGTTCGCGAAGAAGCGCAACTACCCCAAGGGTGAGGTCATCCCGCTGCGCCAGGCGCTGAAGATTGCCGGTGAGGCACTGTGGGGCCTGATGGCCATGGTGATCATCCTGGGCGGTATCCTGTCGGGCGTGTTCACTGCGACCGAGTCGGCAGCCGTGGCGGTCGTCTGGTCATTCTTCGTGACCATGTTCATCTACCGTGACTACAAGTGGCGCGACCTGCCCAAGCTGATGCATCGCACGGTGCGCACCATCTCGATCGTGATGATATTGATCGGCTTCGCGGCCAGCTTTGGCTACGTGATGACGCTGATGCAGATCCCCTCGAAGATCACCACGGCGTTCCTCACCCTGTCGGACAACCGCTATGTGATCCTGATGTGCATCAACTTCATGTTGCTGCTGCTGGGCACGGTGATGGACATGGCGCCGCTGATCCTGATCCTTACGCCGATCCTGTTGCCGGTGATCACCGGCA
>NZ_BLJG01000126.1 GCF_009932375.1 Pseudomonas juntendi | reverse complement strand
ATAGAATCTCCCACAGGGACCGCGCTGGCCTTGGCGTTTGTTACAGGGCAGCCACTCCCTGATCATTGAAAAGGCTCTCGGCCCAGCGCGGTCCCTGTGGGTTGTTGCTGCGCGCTACCACCGCCCACCCAGCGCGCGGAACAGATTGACCTGTGCCTGCGCCAGGCGCCCTTGGGCCTCGACCTGGCTGGCGCGCAGGCGGATCAGTTCGCGTTCGCTGTCGAGCAATGCCAGGCCGTCCACCGTGCCGGCGCGGTAGTTGTTCTGGGCCAGGGCAAAGCCCCGCTGGCTATGGCCAAGCGCTGCCTCCAGTGCCTGCAGGCGCTGCCGCTCACCGGCGTAACGCGCCAGGGCCTGGCGCACGTCTTTCAGCGCATTCAATGCCACGCCCTGGTAGCGGGCGACCTGCGCCTGCTGCAATGCTCGGGCCTTGCCAACCCGAGCGCGATTGGCCTTCAGGTTGGGGAACTGCCAGTGAATCAGCGGGCCGATACCGAACATCACCGCGCGGCTGTCGCCGAGGTCGGCCAGGTGAGCGGCGGAGGAGGTCAACGAGGCGCCGAAGCTGACCTTCGGGTACAGGTCCGCCCGGGCGATTTCGGTCTCCAGCGCAGCAGCCCGCAGTTCCCGTTCTGCCTGGCGCAGATCCGGCCTTCGCTCAAGCAGGCGCCACCCATCGCCAAGCGGTAGCGGCACCGACACCGTGGGGATGGCGCTGCAGTCGCCTACCGGTGCCGCAGCCGCCTGGCCACTGAGCATGGCCAGTTCGTAAAGCGCCATCTGCCGCCTGGCAACGAGCATCGGCAGTTGCGCCCGCACCTGCTCACGCAAGCCCAGCAGGCGCTCGCTGTCGAGCGCCGTTGCCACGCCGGCCTGTTGCTGGCGTTCACTCAGTTGCACGCTGTGCTCGAGGCTTTGCAACGACTGCCTGGCCTGGGCCAGGCGTGCGCCATACACGCATTGAGCCAGGTAGGCGCGGCTGGTCTGGGTGACCACCTGCAGGCGTACCAGGTCCCGTGCTGCAGCGCTGGCATCGGCTTGAGCGCGGGCACGCTCGATGGCCGCACGTACCTGGCCCCAGACATCCACCTGGTAGGCCAGCTCGATGCCGGGGCTGAATTGCCATTGTGACGGCGCATGGCTGTCAGTGGCCTCGGCCAGGGTCTGGTCATCGGCGCTCTTGCCATAGGTTGCGCCAACCTCCACGGCAGTGGCGGGCCAGCGGCGCGCGTCGAATTCACCGATACCCGCCAGCATGGCCTGCACAGTGGCGTCTGCTTGGGCCAGGTCCTGGTTATGTGCCAGGGCCAGCTGTACCCAGTGGTTGAGTTGCGGGTCCTGGAACAGCGCCCACCATTGCGCGGGTAACGGCTGCTGGCTGACCCCCGCCGGCAGGTCGGTCAACGGGTTTGCCTGCAGCACGGGTGGCGGCGCGGCGGGGGCCTGCTGCCGCGTGCACGCCGTGAGGGCACCGAGCACGGCGAGCGTGGCGCCCAGCCGGGCAGCAAAGGGAGAAAAGTGCAGTAAAGGCATCACACAGGTCACTTGAAGGGAGTGATGCGAGGTTAACCAGGGATGGGGAAGCGGCGCTGTCGCAAGCAGGACAAGCCTGCGCGCAAGCGGGCCAACCTGCTGTTCAGTGACCGCGTGTGAGGTTGTGCTGCCAGTCACTCGGCGCGTAGCCGAGGATGCGCTTGAACATGGCGGTGAACGCGCTTGCACTTTGGTAACCGTGCTCTAGCGCCACGTTGAGAATCGGCTGCCCCTGCGCCAGGCATTGCTGGCTGAGCATTACCCGCGCGCGGGCGCGCCACTCGCCATACGACATGCCCAGTTCGCGTTGAAACAGCCGCGCCACGCTGCGCGCACTCAGGTTCAACTGCGCGCCACACTGCGCCAGCGTCAGGTCCTGGGCCGGGTCCTGGAGAAAGCCCTCGCACCAGGCACGCAAGCGCGGGTGCGAGGGCGTGGGCACGAAGGCATGGATGCGCCGAGCGGCGGACAACTCGTTCAGGATCAATGCCCGCGCATGCTCGCCGTAACGCCGGTCGAGCATGCGTGACGCGGCCAGGATCAGTTCGCGCAACAAGCCGGATACCACGATGACCTGGCAGCACGCGATGCCGGCGTCGAGCAGCAACGTGCGCATGCTCACCACGCCCTGCATGCGGATGGCGTGGCTGACCCCGGCAGGCACCCACAGTGCATGCCCGCCGGGGATCACCCAGTCGCCTCCCGCGCTGCTGACGCGCATTACCCCGCTGGCGGCATAGATCAGCTGGTCTTCAGCGTGGCAATGGCTGGCGACCTGGTCGCCGTGGCAGTAGTCCATTTCCAGTGTTCGCATTCAAGGCACCCTCGATATTGGATCCAATTATACGGCGGTGGATTTTCATCGGGTTGCGATGGTAGGCATGGAAAAGGGGTGAGCAAGACGCAAAATGGCTGTTTGGCAGTTGAACGTGGTGAATTATTGCCAGGCGAGTGCTACGCACAACAAATAGCGCGGCTTCTCTTGTCAGATCCAGACATCATTGACCGCGGTGCGCTCGCCGCCTTCATGCCCGGTGTTCAGAATGCCGCGGGGCTCGATCATCATCAGTTTCGCTTCGCCCTCTGCGGCTGTCCTGTGTTCGATACCGCGCGGCACGACGTACAGCTCACCGGGGTTGACGTACACACAGCCATCGGGCAGATTGATGCGCAAAACACCCTCCAGCACCAGAAACGCTTCGTCGGTTTCCGGGTGTGCGTGCCAGATGAATTCGCCTTCGATGCGCACCACCTTGAACTGGTAGTCGTTCATTTCGGCAACGACCCTGGGGCTCCACTGCTGCTCGATCAGCGACGCTTTGTGCAGCAGGTTGGCAGGCTGGGAGGGGATACGGGCTTCAGACATGACAATTCCTCGTTGAGTGGAGTGGCCAGCCTAACGGTCTGCAACATGGGCATCTTGTACGATCCTGCAAGTCAGCGGGTGGGGCGCAGGCGCTCCAGCCAGCGCAAGGGCGGCACCCCATAGCAACGGGTGAAATGCCGGGTCATGTGGCTTTGGTCATGAAAGCCGGCAGCAAGCGCCGCATCGACCAGACTGAACCCGTCGACCACCATGCGCCGCAAACAGTCCAGGCGGCGCAAGGTGACGAAGCGGTAGGGGCTGGTGCCGTACAGCGTGCGGAAATCACGCGACAGGCTCCAGCGCTCGCGGCCGCTGGCCTGTTCGAGCATGTCCAGGGTAATGCTCTGGTGCAGGTGCGCCATGATGAAAGCTCTGGCACGTTCGGCGGCTTGGTAGTCCAGGCGCTTGCGCCCGCGTGGTTTGCCGCCGACCGCCAACAAGGCCATGGCCAGGTCGTACAGGGCGTCCTGCTGCTCCAGCGGCTCCAATGGGTGGTCCACGGCCTGTACCAGCGCCTCGCTAGCCTGGTACAGCCGTGGGTCGCTGGACAGCCCGCCAGCGATGAAGGGCAGCGGCTGGCCACCCAGCACGTTCTGGATCAGGGCCGGGTCTACGTACGCCATGCGGTAGCGAAAGCCTGCGTTGGTGCCGGCCATGCCGTCATGCAGCTCGTCCGGGTGCAGCACCAGGGTGTTGCCGGGTATGCCGTGGCGCAGCGAGCCCTTGTAATGGAAGCTTTGCACGCCGGCCAGGGTTCGCCCGACCGAGTAGGTATCGTGGCGATGCGGGTCGTAACCGTGGCTGCCGAACCAGGCCTCGATACGCTCGATGCCGCCCGGCTGGTCGCTGCGGATTACCCAGTCGGACGGTGGCGGGTCAGCTCTACGGTTCATCGCGGTGGGAGCCTGGGCGGAGCACGGCTGGGGCGGCCGTGAGGGGACGAGAAGCAAGGGTAACCGGACTGTCCGCTGTCGGGCAATCGGGTCGCCGCCAAGGGCCGCCCTGCCAGGTTATCTACCAACGTTGACTCGACCAGGGTGCTTGTCGGTGCTCGCCCACGGCCAATACCCAGGGTGTAGTCGATGACTGGCTCAAGGAGTTGGGGCGCGAACGCCAGGTGGTGTTGTCGGTGCCGCAATTCAGTACGCTGCCGGCGATCCTGGCCGGTACCGAACTGCTGGCCTGCTGCCCCGACTACGCGGCCCAGGGGATGGAGCGCTGGGGCAACCTGCAGGCCGAGCAACTGCCGTTCGCCGCCACGGCGCTGGAGCTGGCCATGGTCTGGCTGAGCACTACCGACAATGACCCGGCCGAGCGCTGGCTGCGCGGCCGCCTCGAGCACTACATGGGCGGTATGGCCTAGCCGGCAGAAGGGTGCTTAAAGGCCCGCTTCCAGATCCAGCAGGTCCTGCACGGTCTGCCGCCGGCGGATCATCCGCAGTGCACCGTTCTCGATCAGGAACTCTGGCAGCAGTGGCCGGCTGTTGTAGTTGGACGACATCGATGCGCCATAGGCCCCGGCATCGTGAATTACCAGCAGGTCGCCCACCTGTGCTTGCGGCAGGTCTTGCGGGGTGAGTTCCTGGTCGTCCTGGGTGAATACGTCACCCGACTCGCACAGCGGCCCGGCCACCACGGTTGGCTGGCGTGGGCGCTCCACCGGCTGGCCGTTGGCATCGAGCAGGGTCATGCCGTGGTAGGCGCCGTACATGGCCGGGCGCATCAGGTCGTTGAAGCCGGCGTCGATCATCACGAAGGTATTGCGCCCCACCTGTTTCACCGCCCGTACCTCGGCCACCAGGTAGCCGCACTCGGCCACCAGGAAGCGGCCGGGTTCGATCTCCATACGCACCGGGTGGCCGAGCATCGCTTCGATTTCCTTGCGTGCCACTGCCCAGGTCTGGGCGTAGCGCTGCAGGTCGACCGGCTTGTCGCTGCTGCGGTAGGGGGTGGAAAGCCCGCCCCCGATGGAAAACGCCTCGATGTCCACCCCCAGGCGGCCGACCAGTTCGATCATCGAGCGGGCTACCTGTTCCAGGTGCTGGTAATCCACGCCCGAGCCAATGTGCATGTGCACGCCGACCAGGTGCAGGCCGTGTGCCTTGATCACGCCCAGCGCTTCGTCCAACTGCTCATGCCAAATGCCGTGCTTGCTGTTTTCACCGCCGGTGTTGGTCTTGCGGCTGTGGCCGTGGCCAAAGCCGGGGTTGATGCGGACCCACACGCGGTGGCCAGGGGAGCGCTCGCCCAGCTGGCGCAGCATGTCGATGGAGCCGGCGTTCACTTCGATCTTTTCTGCCACCACCCGCTCCAGGGTAGGCCGGTCCAGTGCATCGCAGGTCAGCACCACGCCGGCCGGGTCGCCCTGAACGCTGGCGCCGGCAGCGAAGGCCCGCTCCATCTCGCCCAGCGACACGGCGTCCAGCACCAGGCCGTGGCCGCGCATCAGGCGCAGCACGTGCAGGTTGGGGTTGGCTTTCTGGGCGAAGCGTACGGTGTCGAACACCTTCAGCTGTTCGACACGCTCTGCGATGGTGCCGGTGTCGTAGGCCCACAACGGCGAGCCATGTTGGCGCACTGCCTCGGCCAGGAGGGTGAAGGGTGTTGTCATGTTGGCGCTACTCGCTCAGGTGATACCAGGAATGAAAGCAGGATGCGATAAAGCAGGAATTCAGAAAAATAGCTTTTTTTCTGTCGGCCATTCATATCTGATATGGCCATTGTCATTACGCAGGGCGTTGCCGTGAAATTGTCCGTCCGCCATATCGAAGTGTTCCGCGCCATCATGGCGGCGGGCAGCGTCACCGCCGCAGCTCGCCTGCTGTTCACTTCGCAGCCCACCGTCAGCCGCGAGCTGGCCCGGCTGGAGCAGGTCACCGGGCTGAACCTGTTCCAGCGCGAAGGTGGGCGGCTGGTGCCGACAGCCCAGGCACTGCTGTTGATCGAGGAGGTGGAGCGCGCCTATGTCGGGCTGGAACGGATCGACCGCTTTGCCCAGGCCATTCGCAATTTCGAGCAAGGCCGGTTGGCCATCACCTGCCTGCCGCTGTTCTCGCAAACCCTGCTGCCCAAGGCCTGCCAGCGCTTCCACCAGCAGCACCGGGGGGTGAGTGTGAGCATTCTGGCCCAGGAATCGCCGTTGCTGGAGGAGTCCCTGGTGGCCCAGCAGCACGACCTGGGCCTGACCGAGGTCGAGCAGATACCGCGCGGGGCGTATGGGGAGCGGCTGTTCAGCGCCAACATGGTGTGCGTGCTGCCCGAACACCACCCGTTGCAGGCCAAGGCCGAGCTGGCGTTGAGCGATTTTCACGAAGTCGATTTCATCAACCTGGCCAGCCTCGACACCTACCGCCAGCAACTGGACCAGCACTTTCGCGCGGCGGGTGTGAACCGCCGCACGGTGATCGAGACGACCAGTGCGGCCTCGGTCTGCGCCATGGTGCGCCAGGGCCTGGGGGTTGCCATCATCAACCCGCTGAGCGGGCTGGAGGCCGCGCAGGGCGGGCTGCCGATCCGGCCGTTGCGGGTGTCGGTGCCGTACCAGGTGATGCTGATCCGCCCGGATCATCGGCCGGCTTCGGCTGCGGTGGAGCCGTTTTGTGAGGCATTGCGGGCGCAGGCTAAAGCAATGCAACAAGCGCTGGCATGAGCAGGGGCGACGCGCGGCGTATGAAGCCCTAAAGCTCGCAGACGAAGGTGCCAGTGCCGGCCAGGATGTTCGCCAGGGTTTCCTTCACCTCATCCAGGTCACTGAGGTCGCTGGTCAGGTTGATTTCCAGCACCTCATCCCCCTTCAGCGCATCGCGGTCACCGGCGGCCACTTCGATCAGCAGGCGCTTGGCACTCAAGGTCACTTTCAGCCCGTCCAGCGTCGACGGCTCGTCATCCAGGGTCAGGTCGACGGTGTCTTCGTCCGGGTAGCGGGTAAGCAGGAACATCTGGCCCTTGTCGCTGTGGCAGCACAGGGTCGCCATGTTGTCTTCCTCGTCATCGCAAGGGGTGGCGAACAGCAGGGCGGTGTTGATTTGCATGAGCAGGCTCGGATCAAAGGAAACGGAAGGGAATTCTGACAGTCTTGGCTACATGCATAAACGTAAAGTTACCGCCCCTTGACCGAAATTGTCGCAGCGCTGCAAGCCTTGATGACCGATCAGTCGTTAAGCTTCGCCAAGCCCGGGCGTGCCTGCGCACGTTCCACCTCTGGTTTTTACCGTCCGCCTTGCCACGGGTTGGCTATCGTTGATCCGTAAATGGCGCACGCAGCGACGCTTCAACTATTACAAAGCCCAAGCGGAGTACCACAGATGGCGTTCTTCACCGCAGCCAGCAAAGCCGACTTCCAGCACCAACTGCAAGCGGCCCTGGCGCAGCACATCAGCGAACAGTCCCTGCCACAAGTGGCGCTGTTCGCCGATCAGTTCTTCGGCATCATCTCTCTGGACGAACTCACCCAGCGCAGGCTTTCCGACCTGGCCGGCTGCACCCTGTCGGCCTGGCGCATCATCGAGCGTTTCGACCCCGAGTCCCCGCAAGTACGCGTGTACAACCCCGATTACGAACGCAACGGCTGGCAGTCGACCCACACCGTGGTCGAGGTGCTGCACCACGACCTGCCGTTCCTCGTCGACTCAGTACGTACCGAGCTCAACCGCCGCGGCTATAGCATCCACACCCTGCAAACCACCGTGCTCAGCGTGCGCCGGGGTGCCAACGGCGAGCTGCTGGAGCTGCTGCCCAAGGGCAGCCGGGGCGAGGGGGTGCAGCACGAGTCGCTGATGTACCTGGAGATCGACCGCTGCGCCAACGCCGCCGAACTGGCCGTGCTGACCCGCGAGATCGAACAGGTGCTGGCCGAGGTACGGGTGGCGGTTGCCGACTTCGAGCCGATGAAAGCCAAGCTGCAGGAAGTGCTCGCCAAGGTGGAGCAAACCGCGTTCGGCCCGGCGCAAAACGAGAAGGGCGAGGTCAAGGCCTTCCTCGAGTGGCTGCTGGACAACCACTTCACCTTCCTCGGCTATGAGGAGTTCACCGTTGCCAGCACCGCCGATGGCGGCCAGATGGTCTACGACGAACAGTCGTTCCTCGGCCTGCCGCGCCGCCTGCGTGTGGGCCTGACGGCCGACGAACTGCGCATCGAAGACTACGCCGTGGCTTACCTCAACGAGCCGCTGCTGCTGTCGTTCGCCAAGGCCGCGCTGCCCAGCCGCGTGCACCGCCCGGCCTACCCGGACTACGTCTCGATCCGCCAGCTGGACGCCGACGGCAAGGTCATCAAGGAGCACCGCTTCATGGGCCTGTACACCTCGTCGGTGTACGGCGAAAGCGTGCATGCCATTCCGTACATCCGCGGCAAGGTCGCGGAAGTGGAGCGCCGCTCGGGCTTCGATCCCAAGGCTCACCTGGGCAAGGAGCTGGCCCAGGTGCTTGAGGTGCTGCCGCGCGACGACCTGTTCCAGACGCCGATCGACGAGCTGTTCACCACAGTCATGGCGATCGTGCAGATCCAGGAGCGCAACAAGATCCGCGTGTTCCTGCGCAAGGACCCGTACGGCCGCTTCTGCTACTGCCTGGCCTACGTGCCGCGGGAAATCTACTCCACCGAAGTGCGGCAGAAGATCCAGCAGGTATTGATGGAGCGCCTGAAGGCCAGCGACTGCGAGTTCTGGACGTTCTTCTCCGAGTCGGTGCTGGCCCGCGTGCAGCTGATTCTGCGGGTCGACCCGAAAAACCGCATCGACATCGACCCGCAGCAGCTGGAGCGCGAAGTGGTGCAGGCCTGCCGCTCGTGGCGCGACGACTATTCGGCGCTGGTCGTGGAGAACTTCGGCGAAGCCCAGGGCACCAACATCCTGGCCGACTTCCCCACCGGCTTCCCGGCGGGCTACCGCGAGCGTTTCGCCGCCCACTCGGCGGTGGTCGACCTGCAGCACGTGCTCAACCTGTCGGAAAGCAAGCCCCTGGCGATGAGCTTCTACCAGCCGTTGACCCAGGTCGGCGAGCGCATCCTGCACTGCAAGCTGTACCACGTGGACACGCCGCTGGCGCTGTCCGATGTGTTGCCGATTCTGGAAAACCTCGGCCTGCGCGTACTCGGCGAGTTCCCGTACCGGCTGCGCCATGCCAGTGGCCGTGAGTACTGGATCCACGACTTTGCCTTCACCTACAGCGAAGGCCTTAGCCTGGATATCCAGCAGCTCAATGACACCCTGCAGGACGCGTTCATCCATATCGTGCGCGGCGATGCCGAGAACGATGCCTTCAACCGCCTGGTGCTGACCGCCGGCCTGCCTTGGCGCGACGTGGCACTGCTGCGTGCCTACGCCCGTTACCTCAAGCAGATCCGCCTGGGCTTCGACCTTGGCTACATCGCCAGCACCCTGAACAACCACACCGACATCGCCCGTGAGTTGACCCGGCTGTTCAAGACCCGCTTCTACCTGGCGCGCAAGCTGACCCAGGACGACCTGGACGACAAGCAGCAGCGCCTGGAACAGGCCATTCTGACCGCGCTGGACGAGGTGCAGGTACTCAACGAAGACCGCATCCTGCGCCGCTACCTGGACCTGATCAAGGC
This sequence comes from Pseudomonas juntendi, assembly GCF_009932375.1. Taxonomy (GTDB): domain Bacteria; phylum Pseudomonadota; class Gammaproteobacteria; order Pseudomonadales; family Pseudomonadaceae; genus Aquipseudomonas; species Aquipseudomonas juntendi. The sequence continues at coordinate 18,461 of NZ_BLJG01000126.1, read as the reverse complement.
CACCCTGCGCACCAACTTCTACCAACCGGACGCCAACGGCCAGAACAAGTCGTATTTCAGCTTCAAGTTCAACCCGCGGCTGATTCCCGAGCTGCCCAAGCCGGTGCCCAAGTTCGAGATATTCGTCTATTCGCCGCGGGTCGAGGGCGTGCACCTGCGCTTTGGCAACGTAGCCCGTGGCGGCCTGCGCTGGTCCGACCGCGAAGAAGACTTCCGCACCGAAGTGCTCGGCCTGGTCAAGGCCCAGCAGGTGAAGAACTCGGTGATCGTGCCGGTGGGTGCCAAGGGCGGCTTCCTGCCGCGGCGCCTGCCGCTGGGCGGCAGCCGTGACGAGATCGCGGCCGAAGGCGTGGCGTGCTACCGCATCTTCATTTCCGGCCTGCTCGACATCACCGACAACCTCAAGGATGGCGGCGTGGTGCCGCCGGCCAACGTGGTGCGCCACGACGATGACGACCCGTACCTGGTGGTGGCGGCCGACAAGGGCACCGCGACCTTCTCCGACATCGCCAACGGCATTGCCATCGACTACGGTTTCTGGCTGGGCGACGCCTTTGCCTCGGGCGGTTCGGCCGGCTACGACCACAAGAAAATGGGCATTACCGCCCGCGGCGCCTGGGTCGGCGTGCAGCGGCACTTCCGTGAGCGCGGCATCAATGTGCAGGAAGACCCGATCACCGTCATCGGTGTGGGGGACATGGCCGGCGACGTATTCGGCAACGGCCTGCTGATGTCCGACAAACTGCAATTGGTGGCCGCGTTCAACCACCTGCACATCTTCATCGACCCCAACCCCGAGCCGGCTTCCAGCTTCGCCGAACGCAAGCGCCTGTTCGACCTGCCGCGCTCGGCCTGGACCGACTACGACACCAGCATCATGTCCGAAGGCGGTGGCATCTTCCCGCGCAGCGCCAAGAGCATTGCCATCAGCCCGCAGATGAAGGAACGCTTCGCCATCGAAGCCGACCGCCTGACCCCGACCGAGTTGCTGAACGCGTTGCTCAAGGCCCCGGTCGATCTGCTGTGGAATGGCGGTATCGGCACCTACGTCAAGGCCAGCAGCGAAAGCCACGCCGACGTCGGCGACAAGGCCAACGACGCGCTGCGGGTCAACGGCAACGAGCTGCGCTGCAAGGTGGTGGGCGAGGGTGGCAACCTGGGCATGACCCAGCTTGGCCGGGTGGAGTTCGGCCTGCACGGCGGGGCGACCAACACCGACTTCATCGACAACGCCGGCGGCGTGGACTGCTCTGACCACGAGGTCAATATCAAGATCCTGCTCAATGAAGTGGTGCAGGGTGGCGACATGACCGAGAAGCAGCGTAACCAGCTGCTCGGCAGCATGACCGATGAAGTCGCCAGTCTGGTGCTGGGCAACAACTACAAGCAGACCCAGGCGCTGTCGCTGGCCGCCCGCCGCGCCCGTGAACGCATTGCCGAGTACAAGCGCCTGATGGCTGACCTGGAGGCGCGGGGCAAACTGGACCGTGCCATCGAGTTCCTGCCGTCCGAGGAGCAACTGGCCGAACGCCTGGCCGCCGGCCATGGCCTTACCCGTGCCGAGCTGTCGGTGCTGATCTCGTACAGCAAGATCGACCTCAAGGAGCAGTTGCTGAAGTCGCAGGTGCCCGACGACGACTACCTGACCCGCGACATGGAAACCGCCTTCCCGCCGTCGCTGGTCAGCAAGTTCGCCGAATCCATGCGCCGCCACCGCCTGAAGCGTGAAATCGTCAGCACCCAGATCGCCAACGACCTGGTCAACAATATGGGCATCACCTTCGTCCAGCGCCTGAAGGAGTCGACTGGCATGAGCCCAGCCAACGTGGCCGGGGCCTACGTGATCGTGCGCGACATCTTCCACCTGCCGCACTGGTTCCGCCAGATCGAGGCGCTCGACTACCAGGTGCCGGCGGAGGTCCAGCTGACCTTGATGGACGAGCTGATGCGCCTGGGCCGCCGCGCGACCCGCTGGTTCCTGCGCAGCCGCCGCAACGAGCAGGACGCCGGGCGCGACACCGCGCACTTCGGGCCGAAAATCGCGCAGCTCGGGCTCAAGCTGGATGAGTTGCTCGAAGGCCCGACCCGCGAACGCTGGATGGTGCGCTACCAGGGCTTCGTCGAGGCTGGCGTGCCGGAACTGCTGGCGCGCATGGTGGCCGGTACCAGCCACCTGTACACGTTGCTGCCGATCATCGAAGCGGCTGACGTTACCGGGCATGAGCCGGCGCAGGTGGCCAAGGCGTTCTTCGCCGTGGGCAGCGCGCTGGACCTGACCTGGTACCTGCAGGAAATCAGCAACCTGCCGGTGGAAAACAACTGGCAGGCGCTGGCCCGCGAGGCCTTCCGTGACGACATCGACTTGCAGCAGCGGGCGATCACCATTTCGGTCCTGCAAATGGCCGACGGGCCGCAAGACATGGACGCCCGTGTGGCGCTGTGGGCCGAGCAGCACCGGGTGATGGTAGAGCGCTGGCGCGCGATGCTCGATGACCTGCGCAATGCCAGCGGCAACGACTATGCGATGTATGCGGTGGCCAACCGCGAGCTGGTCGACCTGGCCATGAGCGGGCAGGCAGCGGTGGTGCCTTCTTAAGCTGCAAGCTGCAAGCTACAAGCTGCAAGCGGACCTCACTGGTTTCGCTTGCAGCTTCTGGCTTTAGCACCGTTTAGATCGTGTACACAGCCCCCGCTTTTTCTTGAAGCTTGAAGCTTGAAGCTTGAAGCTTGAAGCTTTCCTACTTGAACCGCCGCTCCACGCCTTTCTCCACCAGGATCTTCGCCGAAATCTCTTCCACCGAAAAATGCGTGGAATTGATGTTGGGAATGTTCTCCCGGCGGAACAGGCTCTCCACCTCGCGCACCTCGAACTCGCACTGGGCAAAGCTTGAGTAACGACTGTTGGGCTTGCGCTCGTGGCGGATGGCCGTGAGGCGGTCAGGGTCGATGGTCAGGCCGAACAGCTTGTTGTGGTGCTTTTTCAGCACTGCCGGCAACTGCAGGCGTTCCATGTCGTCTTCGGTCAGGGGGTAGTTGGCGGCGCGGATGCCAAACTGCATGGCCATGTACAGGCAGGTTGGGGTCTTGCCGCAGCGCGACACACCCACCAGGATCAGGTCGGCCTTGTCGTAGTAGTGCGTGCGCGCGCCGTCGTCGTTGTCCAGGGCGAAGTTCACCGCCTCGATGCGTTCCATGTAGTTGGAATTGCCGCCGATCGAATGGGACTTACCCACGGAATAAGACGAATGGGCGGTCAATTCCTGCTCAAGGGGGGATAAAAACGACGAAAAGATGTCGATCATGAAGCCATTCGACGTGGCCAGGATCTCACGTATGTCCTGGTTGACGATGGTGTCGAAGATGATCGGGCGCACCCCGTCACGCTCGGCCGCGGCATTGATCTGCTGGACCATGGTCCGCGCCTTGTCGGGCGAATCGATGTACGGCCGGGTGAATTTGTTGAACGGGATGCTCTCGAATTGCGCGAGCAGACTCTGGCCCAGGGTTTCGGCTGTGATACCGGTGCCATCGGAGATGAAGAACGCGGTTCGTTTCATTTGCGACCTGGGCCTTAAGCTGATGAAGATTCTTGGATATGATAAGTTCGGTTTGCCGAATGCGGCTGTCGACATTCTGCCACATTTGCAAAGCCTATTTTCCAGGTACAGGCCACAAACGCCCGGCCAAGTCATAGCGGACAGGCGGGCGCCCTTTGAGCTTTTCCAACACAGTTAGTGGAGAGATCACCTTGGTAGAGTACGTAGTTTCCCTCGATAAGCTCGGCGTCCATGATGTGGAGCATGTGGGGGGCAAGAACGCATCCCTGGGCGAGATGATCAGCAACCTTGCCGGTGCTGGTGTATCGGTGCCGGGCGGCTTTGCCACTACGGCGCAGGCGTACCGCGATTTTCTCGAGCAGAGTGGCCTCAACGACCGAATCCATGCGGCGCTCGACGCCCTCGACGTGGATGACATCAACGCCCTGACCAAGACCGGCGCGCAGATCCGCCAGTGGGTCATGGAAGCCGACTTCCCGGCGCGTCTGGATTCGGAAATCCGTACGGCGTTTGCCGAAATGGCCGCTGGCAACGACAACATGGCCGTTGCCGTGCGCTCCTCTGCCACTGCTGAAGACTTGCCGGACGCCTCGTTCGCCGGCCAGCAGGAAACGTTCCTCAACATCCGTGGCGTGGACAACGTGATCCGCGCGGCCAAGGAAGTGTTCGCTTCGCTGTTCAACGACCGTGCCATTGCCTACCGCGTGCACCAGGGCTTCGATCACAAACTGGTCGCCCTGTCTGCCGGTGTGCAGCGCATGGTTCGTTCCGAAACCGGCACCGCCGGTGTCATGTTCACCCTCGATACCGAATCGGGCTTCCGCGACGTGGTGTTCATCACCGGCGCCTATGGCCTGGGTGAAACCGTGGTACAGGGTGCGGTCAACCCTGACGAATTCTACGTGCACAAGAACACCCTGCAGGCTGGCCGCCCGGCTATCCTGCGCCGCAACCTGGGCAGCAAGGCGATCAAGATGGTCTATGGCGACGAAGCCAAGGCCGGCCGTTCGGTGAAAACCGTGGAAGTCGACCGCGCCGAACGTGCGCGCTTCTGCCTGAGCGACGCCGAGGTCAGCGAACTGGCCAAACAGGCGATGATCATCGAGCAGCACTACCAGCGTCCGATGGACATCGAATGGGCCAAGGACGGTGACGACGGCAAGCTGTACATTGTCCAGGCCCGCCCTGAAACCGTGAAAAGCCGCTCCAGCGCCAATGTCATGGAGCGCTACCTGCTGAAGGAAAAGGGCACGGTACTGGTCGAAGGCCGTGCCATCGGCCAGCGCATCGGCGCCGGCAAGGTCCGCGTGATCCACGATGTATCGGAAATGGACAAGGTGCAGCCAGGCGACGTGCTGGTTTCCGACATGACCGACCCGGACTGGGAACCGGTAATGAAGCGCGCCAGCGCCATTGTCACCAACCGCGGTGGGCGTACCTGCCACGCGGCGATCATTGCCCGTGAGCTGGGTATTCCGGCCGTGGTCGGTTGCGGCAACGCCACCCAGGTGCTCAAAGACGGCCAGGGCGTCACGGTTTCCTGCGCCGAAGGCGACACCGGCTTCATCTTCGAGGGTGAACTGGGCTTTGACGTCAAGCAGAACTCGGTCGATGCCATGCCCGAGCTGCCGTTCAAGATCATGATGAACGTCGGCAACCCTGACCGGGCCTTCGATTTTGCCCAGTTGCCCAACGCAGGCGTGGGCCTGGCGCGCCTGGAATTCATCATCAACCGCATGATCGGCGTGCACCCCAAGGCACTGCTGAACTACGCAGGCCTGCCTGCCGACCTCAAGGACAGCGTCGACAAGCGCATTGCCGGCTACAACGACCCGGTCGGCTTCTACGTCGAGAAACTGGTCGAGGGCATCAGCACCCTGGCCGCGGCCTTCTACCCGAAAAAGGTCATCGTGCGCCTGTCGGACTTCAAGTCCAACGAGTACGCCAACCTGATCGGCGGCAAGCTGTACGAGCCGGAAGAAGAGAACCCGATGCTGGGCTTCCGCGGTGCCTCGCGCTACATCAGCGAGTCGTTCCGTGACTGCTTCGAACTCGAGTGCCGCGCGCTCAAGCGCGTGCGCAACGAGATGGGCCTGACCAACGTTGAAATCATGGTGCCCTTCGTGCGTACCCTGGGCGAGGCCAGCCAGGTCGTCGACCTGCTGGCCGAAAACGGCCTGGCCCGTGGCGACAACGGCCTGCGCGTGATCATGATGTGCGAGCTGCCGTCCAACGCCATTCTCGCCGAGGAATTCCTGGAGTACTTCGACGGCTTCTCGATCGGCTCCAACGACCTGACCCAGCTTACCCTGGGCCTGGACCGTGACTCGGGCATCATTGCCCACCTGTTCGACGAGCGTAACCCGGCCGTGAAGAAGCTGCTGGCCAACGCCATTGCCGCGTGCAACAAGGCTGGCAAGTACATCGGCATCTGCGGCCAGGGCCCTTCGGACCACCCGGACCTGGCCAAGTGGCTGATGGAGCAGGGCATCGAAAGCGTGTCGCTGAACCCCGACTCGGTACTCGAAACCTGGTTCTTCCTCGCCGAAGGCCAGGGCGCAGCCTGACGCAATAAAACGCGGGGGGCGTCTGGCGTGCCCCCGCCTGGTTTTTTCCAGGGCGAGTTCCAGCAATGGATCCCGCCCTTTTTTGTGCACCAAGCAACCTTATGCAAAGCAGTAGCCGTTTATTTCCCGTGGCCTTGCTCAGTGCCGAGCGCCGCGGCGACCTCAGTGAAGACGTGTACCGGATCAAGGCCGGCAACAGCCCTGATCCCAGTGTGGAATTGGCCGTTACCCGCCTGGGGCTGGCCGACCAGGAGCACGCCCAGGGCGTGCCGGTGATTCTGCTGCATGGCAGTTTTTCCAACCGGCGTTTCTGGTATTCGCCCAAAGGCATCGGCCTGGGGGCCTATCTGGCTCGGGCCGGTTTCGACGTATGGATCCCGGAAATGCGTGGCCACGGCCTGTCGCCACGCAATGCAGCCTGGCGACACAACAGCGTAGCCGGCTATGCCCGTGACGACCTGCCAACCATCAACGCCTTCGTGCGCGAAAAAGCCGGCCAGGCGCCGCACTGGGTGGGCCACTCACTGGGTGGAACAACCTTGGTGGCAGCCTTGGGTGGCGGTTTTCTGACCGCCGACCAGGTCGCGAGCGTGGCCCTGTTCGGCACACAGGTCAGCCGTATGTACTGGCCGTTGAAAGTCCCGCCAGTGGCCTGGGGCGCGAAGTGGCTGCTCAAGCGCTGGGGGCAGATTTCCGGGCCGCGCTTCAAGCGTGGGCCAGAGGACGAACCCCTGGGGCTGGCCCTGGAAAGCCTGCGCTGGCATGGCTTGTTCGGGCGTTTTGGCGACAAGAAGCAGGATTGGTGGGCAGGGCTGGCCGAGGTTGATGTGCCGCTGTTGGCAGTGGCCGGCGCCGGCGACTTCCAGGACCCGGTGTGGGCCTGTCGCAAGCTGTTCGAGCAGGTGGGGGGCGAGCGCAAGCAGTTCCTGCGGCTGGGGCGTGAAGAAGGTTTTGAAGCTTTCGGGCACGTCGACATGCTGGTGAGCAAGGCTGCGCAGGTGCAGGTGTGGCCGCTGGTGGAGCGCTGGCTGCGTAACCCGCTGTTGCCGGTGCATGCGTCCACAGTGGTTGCAGAGCCTGTGCCGGTCAGCTGAGTTTGTGTCGCCTGTGCTGGCCTCTTCGCGGGCGCGCCCGCTCCTACAGGTACTGCACAAGCCTGCGAACCTGTGACAATCCTGTGGGAGCCGGCTTGCCGGCGATAGGGCCGGCACAGGCAAAACACACATGACTACCTAGTCCCGGATGACTGCAATGGGCTCTACGGTGTAGCCTTGGCCGATACCCGCTTTCGTTGTGACTGACAGGAGCTTCCCATGCAGCATTACGTAACGCCCGACCTGTGTGACGCCTACCCGGACCTGGTTCAGGTGCTGGAACCGATGTTCAGCAATTTCGGTGGCCGTGATTCGTTTGGCGGCCAGATCGTCACCATCAAGTGCTTCGAGGACAACTCGCTGGTCAAGGAGCAGGTCGAACTCGACGGCAAAGGCAAGGTGCTGGTAGTCGATGGCGGTGGGTCGCTGCGTCGCGCATTGTTGGGTGACATGCTTGCCGAAAAGGCTGCCAGGAACGGCTGGGAAGGCTTGTTGATCTACGGCTGCGTACGCGACGTCGATGTTTTGATCCAGACTGACGTCGGCGTGCAGGCGCTGGCCAGCCACCCAATGAAGACCGACAAGCGCGGCATCGGCGACCTCAACGTGGCAGTGACCTTCGCCGGCGTGACGTTCCGCCCGGGCGAGTATGTGTACGCCGACAACAATGGCGTGCTGGTCTCGCCAAGCCCGCTGAAAATGCCGGAGTGATGCGCCGCACGCGCTGATGGAGCTTTGATGTTCGAGGAAGACAACGCGCAGTGGGGGCTGGTGCACGCCCTAGTGCTCGATGGCAAAGGCGGCGCGCGCCCGATTGCCCGTACCGAACTGGCCGACCTGCAATTGCAGCCCCAGCAGAGCCTGTGGCTGCACTGGGACCGGAGCCACCCGCAAACCCGTACCTGGTTGCTGAATGAAAGCGGCCTCAGCGAGTTCGCCTGCGAATTGCTGCTGGAGGAAAACACCCGCCCGCGCTTGTTGCCCATGGCCGATGAACAGCTGCTGTTGTTCTTGCGTGGGGTCAACCTGAACCCGGGCGCCGAGCCGGAAGACATGGTCTCGGTGCGCATTTTCGCCGAGGCGCAGCGGGTCATCTCGCTGCGCTTGCGGCCCCTGCGCGCCAGCGACGAGGTGCTCCAGCTACTGGAACAGGGCAGGGGGCCCACATCCGCATCCGAACTGCTGTTGCTGATGGGGGAACTGCTGACCGAAAAGGTGCAGGGCCTGGTCAGTGACCTCGCCGAACTGGTCGACCTGGAAGAAGAAAAGGTTGAATCCGACGAGCGGTATACCCCCGAACAGGGCAGCCTGCAGCAGATCCGTCGGCGGGCCGCCGGGTTGCGCCGGTTCCTGGCCCCGCAACGGGAAATCTATGCCCAGTTGTCACGCAGCAAGTGGGGCTGGTTCGCCTATGCCGATGCCGATTACTGGAACGAGCTTAACAACAGCCTGATCCGCTACCTGGAGGAGCTGGAGCTGACCCGCGAGCGCGCCGCGCTGGTGCTGGAGAGCGAAGACCGGCGCCGTAGCGAGCGGATGAACCGCACCATGTACCGCTTTGGCATCATCACCTGCATCTTTCTGCCGATGAGCTTCATCACCGGGCTGCTGGGCATCAATGTTGGTGGCATTCCGGGGGCGCAAAACCCCTACGGTTTCCTGTTCGCCTGCATTGTGGTGCTGGGGCTGGCGGTGGGGCAGTGGTGGTTGTTCCGCCGGTTACGGTGGGTATGAAGCGTGGGTGGGCTGCAGGCGAACATCACACCATTCGAAACATTCGTGCCAATCGGATGTGTGACCCATCGCCGGGCCATCTCGTCTCTAGCTGACACTGCGCGAGGTGCACATGCACGATCCGTTTGAAGAATCCCTGCGCGACCTGCTCAAGGCGTCACCCTCCGGCAACGATCGGGACGACCGGGATGACGCTGCCTGCTTGGGCCGCGTGCTGAAAACCGCCAACCGCCAGGTCGGTGCGGGTGATCTGTTCAGCTTGCTTGGCCGCTGGAGCCAGGCGCTGCTGATCGCCGTGAACAATGGCTCGGCGCATGTCGCGCCGGTGCGTCGACACACTTCCCGCAACGCTGCCACTGGCAGCAAAGCAGATAAGGCCGATTGAATATGGAACTCGATCTCTGGACCCAGAGCCTGGTCACCGCGATGACCGCCCTTTGGACCAAAGTGGCGAACTTCATCCCTAACCTGTTCGGCGCACTGGTCGTGGTGCTGCTCGGTTTCGTGGTAGCCAAGCTGCTCGATACACTGCTCTCCAAACTGCTGGCCAAATTCGGCCTGGACCGCCTCATGGCCGGTACCGGCCTGACCAAAATGCTGGGCCGGGTCGGCATACAGGTGCCCATTTCCACCCTCATCGGCAAGATCGTCTACTGGTTCGTACTGCTCATCTTCCTGGTTTCCGCCGCGGAATCGCTGGGCCTGGAGCGGGTTTCGGCGACCCTCGACATGCTTGCCCTGTACTTGCCGAAAGTGTTCGGCGGGGCCCTGGTGTTGCTGGCCGGCGTGCTGCTGGCACAGGTGGCCAATGGCCTGGTGCGCGGTGCTGCAGAAGGCATTGGCCTGGAGTATTCGGCAGGCCTGGGGCGTATCGCGCAAGGGCTGGTCATCATCATCAGCATTTCGGTGGCCATCAGCCAGCTGGAGGTGAAAACCGACCTGCTCAACCATGTGATCGTCATCGGCCTGATTACCGTTGGTCTGGCGGTTGCCCTGGCCATGGGCCTGGGCAGCCGCGAAATTGCCGGGCAGATTCTGGCCGGCATTTATGTTCGCGAGTTGTACCAGGTAGGCCAGCAGGTGCGGATTGGAGAGGTCGAAGGGCTCATCGAGGAGATCGGCACGGTGAAAACCACCCTGCTGACCGATGAGGGGGAGCTGGTGTCGTTGTCCAATCGCGAGCTGCTGGAACAGCGAGTCAATAGCCGCTAACCGCGTGAAAGCTGTTAATGTATGCCGCCGCGAAATTCGACCCACGGGGTCGCGCGGCGACATTGACCTGACTGTCGGCCAGATCCGTTTTGAATAAAGTTCCTACGCCGCCCATGCGTTATGACCCTCGCGAGCTCACCGACGAAGAGTTGGTGGCGCGTTCGCATGAGGAGCTGTACCACGTCACCCGTGCCTATGAGGAACTCATGCGGCGCTACCAGCGGACCCTGTTCAACGTTTGTGCACGTTATTTAGGGAACGACCGTGACGCGGACGATGTCTGTCAGGAAGTGATGCTGAAGGTGCTGTACGGTCTGAAGAACTTCGAGGGTAAATCCAAGTTCAAGACCTGGCTCTACAGCATCACCTACAACGAGTGCATTACCCAGTACCGCAAGGAGCGCCGCAAACGCCGGTTGATGGATGCCCTGAGCCTGGACCCTGTTGAAGAGGCGTCCGAGGACAAGGCACCGAAGCCGGAAGAAAAAGGCGGGCTGGACAAGTGGCTGGTGCATGTGAACCCGATCGACCGCGAGATCCTGGTGCTGCGTTTTGTCGCAGAGCTGGAGTTCCAGGAGATCGCCGACATCATGCACATGGGCCTGAGCGCGACGAAGATGCGATACAAGCGTGCGCTAGACAAGCTTCGTGAGAAATTTGCGGGCCTCGATGAAACTTAGTCGTCTGCAAATATCTCTAACGAATCGGCGAGTTCTGCTAGACTTGCCGTCGAGTTGTCCCCCTTGTTTATGGTGGGACTGCTTAACTATCACCAGATGGGGATTTAACGGATGAAATTGAAAAACACCTTGGGCTTGGCCATTGGTTCGCTCGTAGCCGCCACCTCGATTGGCGCTATGGCACAAGGTCAAGGCGCCGTCGAGACTGAAATCTTCTACAAGAAAGAATTCTTCGACAGCCAGCGCGACTTCAAGAACGACGGCAACCTGTTCGGCGGTTCGATCGGTTACTTCCTGACCGACGACGTTGAACTGCGTCTGGGCTACGACGAAGTGCACAACGCTCGTGGCGATGACGGCAAGAACATCAAGGGCTCGAACACCGCCCTGGACGCCGTTTACCACTTCAACAACCCGTACGACGCTATCCGTCCGTACGTTTCCGCTGGTTTCTCGCACCAGTCGCTGGGCCAGACCGGCCGTGGCGGTCGTGACCACTCCACCTTCGCCAACGTTGGCGCTGGTGCCAAGTGGTACATCACCGACATGTTCTACGCCCGTGCTGGCGTTGAAGCCCAGTACAACATCGACCAGGGCGACACCGAGTGGGCCCCAAGCGTTGGTGTTGGTCTGAACTTCGGCGGTAGCCCGAAGCAAACCGCAGCCCCTGCTCCAGCACCTGTTGCTGAAGTTTGCTCCGACTCCGACAACGACGGCGTGTGCGACAACGTCGACAAGTGCCCAGACACCCCGGCCAACGTTACCGTTGACGCCGACGGCTGCCCGGCTGTTGCCGAAGTCGTTCGTGTTGAGCTGGACGTGAAGTTCGACTTCGACAAGTCGGTCGTCAAGCCAAACAGCTACGGCGACATCAAGAACCTGGCTGACTTCATGAAGCAGTACCCACAAACCACCACCGTGGTTGAAGGTCACACTGACTCCGTGGGTCCAGACGCTTACAACCAGAAGCTGTCCGAGCGTCGTGCCAACGCTGTCAAGCAAGTCCTGACCCAGCAGTACGGCGTAGAATCCAGCCGTGTTGACTCGGTTGGCTACGGCGAAACCCGTCCGGTTGCTGACAACGCCACCGAAGAAGGCCGTGCTATCAACCGTCGCGTTGAAGCTCAGGTAGAAGCCCAGGCCAAGTAATTGGTTTGATGCTTCACGAAAAACCCGGCCTCGGCCGGGTTTTTCTTTGGCTGGGTTTTACCGGCCGGCGGGCCGTGGCTGTCAGCCGGTAGCGGCCACCCACTGCTGAGCCACCTGCGCTCCAACCACCTCGCCAATCACCAGGATCGCCGGGCTACGCAAGGCGAACCCACGCGCATCCTCGACCATCCCCTGCACATCGCTCCTGCACTCGCGTTGCTCGGGCAGCGAGGCATTCTCGATCATGGCCACCGGCATGCCGGGTGCCATCCCCCCGTCCAGCAACCCCTGGCGGACCTGCTCCAGCCGGGCCACGCCCATGTACACCACCAACGTGGTGCCAGCCTGGGCCAATGCTGCCCAGTTCAGTGCGCTGTCATCCTGGGTATGCGCGGTCACCAGCGTTACCCCGCGGCTGACGCCCCGCGAGGTCAGGGAAATACCGCACTGCGTGGCGCCTGCCAGGCCTGCGGTGATGCCGTTGACAATTTCCACCTCGATACCATGCCCCTGCAGCCACAGGGCCTCCTCGCCGCCGCGGCCGAAGATGCACGGGTCGCCACCCTTGAGCCGCACCACACAGCGCCCTTGGCGGGCGTGGCGCAACATCAGGCGCTGGATGAACGCCTGCGGCGTCGAGCGGCAGCCGCCACGCTTGCCCACTGCAATAACCCGCGCCTGCGGGCAATGCGCCAGCACTGCCGGGTTGACCAGGTCGTCGATCATCACCACTGCCGCTTCCTGCAAGGCGCGTACAGCCTTGAGGGTGAGCAGTTCCGGGTCACCCGGGCCGGCGCCAACCAGCCACACTTTTGCATTCATTCGTGTTTCCTCATTGGCAAGGTGCATTCAGCCCTTGAGCAGGGTGAGCAGCAATATCAGGTTGATCAGTAGCGAAAGCACGGCCAAGGTGCGCCAGACTTTCAGTGGCTCGCGCTCCAGCAATGGCCGCGGGCGGCCGGGCAATTCCTGGCGGTCGCCCCGTTCGAGCAGCAGCAACCAGTGTTCGGCGGTTTCGAAGCGCTGCGCCGGGTCGGCGGCCACGGCCTGCTGCAGGTTGTGCTGCAGCCACTCCGGCAGGTCGGGCCGGTAGCGCGCCGGGTTGACCGGTTGGCCGAAGCGCGGCCGCTGAAAGGCTTCCACTTCCCCATACGGGTAGTGACCGGTCAGCAGGTGATACAGCGTCACGCCTGCGGCATACAGGTCCTGGCGGGGGCTGGGCGGCTGGCCGTCGAAGGCTTCCGGGGCGATGTAGGACGGGGTGCCGGGCAAGGCATGTTGCGGGTCTTCGCAGAGCCCGGGGCAGTACGCCAGGCCGAAGTCCAGTAGGCGCAACTGACCATCGCAGCCCAGGTGCAGGTTGTCGGGCTTGATGTCGCGGTGCAGCAGGTTGCGCCGGTGCAGCACCCCTACCGCCTGTAGCAACTGCCGGGCAAGCTCCAGCCACTGGGCCAACGGCAGTGGGCCATTTTCGGCCAGCAGTGCGGCCAGGCTCTGGCCCGGGTATTCGCGCATCACGTAGTACAACTGCTGGCGCTGGCTGCAGGCGTGCAGCTCGGGAAAGTGCCGGCCGGCGACCCTGCGCATGAACCATTCTTCGAGCAGCAGGCCCTGCGCCGCACCAGGCTCCTGCCGCCGCTCGGGCGGCAAGGTCTTGAGCAGCCACGCCTGGCCTTGGCCATCGCGCACCCGGTACAACAACGACTGACGGCTGTGTGCGCGCAGTTGTTCGACCTGCCAGCCATCGATCGACTGGCCTGCCCGTAACGGCTCGGGCACGGGCCAGTGCTGCAGTTGGGCCAAGGTGTCGCCAAGGTTCGCCGTGCCCGGTTGTTCGACCTGCACCAGCATGGCGCTGGCGTTATCCTGGCTACCGTTGAGGTGGGCGCTGGCAACCAACGTGTCCACGGCCAGCTGCAGGTCGGGTTGCTCGCGCAGCACCGCCTGGATGTGCTGGTCGCCCAGGCTGGCCCACACACCGTCGCTGACCAGCAGATAACATTCACCCGGCTGCAATTCGCCTTCCAGGTAATCCACCAGCAGATGCTGGTCCAGGCCCAGCGCGCGTTTGAGTACATGCTGCATGCCGGGCTGGTCCCAGACATGGTCTTCGCTCAGGCACTGCAGCTGGCCGGCGTGCCAGCGATACACCCGACAGTCGCCTACGTGGGCCAGGGTGAAGCGCCGCCCGCGCAGCACCAGTGCGCTGAGGGTGGTCAGCAACGGCTGGCCATTCCCTTGGGCGCGCAGCCAGCGGTTCTGTGCCAGCAGCAGGCGGTCGAGGGCCTGGGCCACGCCCCAGGTGGCCGGCGTGGCGTAGTAGTCCAGGGCCAGCGCCTGCAGGCTGGCCCGCGCGGCAAGGCCGCCGTCGGCACATTGGCTGACCCCGTCGGCCAGGGCGAACAGGTAGCCTTTGCTGGCGGCGAGTTCGGGCGCCGGGGTGACCAGGCGCAAGGCATCCTGGTTTTCCGCGCGCGGCCCGGTGGCGCTGGCCTGGGCAAAGCTCAGTTGCAGGCTCATGGGTGTGCCTCAGACCCGCGCTGCGGTCACGGCCGCCGAGCCCCAGGTGGTGCGCCAGCGTTGTTTCACCCCGTGCAGGCCGAACCAGGCCAGCAGGCCCAGGCTGGCGAACAGCCACAACCCCATTTGGTAGTCGCCAGTGTGCTGCTTGATGGTGCCCAGCCCCGCCGCCAGCAGGAAGCCGCCCATACCACCGGCCATGCCGATCAGCCCGGTCATCACGCCGATTTCCTGGCGGAAGCGTTGCGGCACCAGTTGGAACACTGCGCCATTGCCGGCACCCAGGCCGAGCATGGCGCTGACGAACAGGGCCAGGGCGGCGGCCGCGGAGGGCAGGTTGAAGCCGACGGCAGCAATGCAGACGGCCGCTACGCTGTACATGCCCAGCAGCGTGCGGATGCCGCCAAAGCGGTCGGCCAGGGCGCCACCGAGCGGGCGCATCAGGCTGCCGGCGAACACGCAGGCCGCCGTGTAGTAGCCGGCGGTGACCGGGCTCAGGCCGTACTGATCGCTGAAGTAGCCGGGCAGGGCGCTGGCCAGGCCGATGAAACCACCGAACGTGACGCTGTAGAAGAACATGAACCACCAGCTGTCGCGGTCGCCCAGTGCCTTGAGGTAGTCGGCCATGGCTTTGGGCTTGGGCCGTTGTGGGGCGTTACGTGCCAGCAAGGCGAAGACCACCAGCGCCAGCGACAGTGGCAGCAGTGCAAAGCCGAAGACATTGTTCCAGCCAAAGCCGGCTGCCAGTGCCGGGGCGAGCAGGGCCGCGAACACTGTGCCCGAGTTGCCGGCCCCGGCGATGCCCATGGCCTTGCCTTGATGCTGTGGCGGGTACCACTGCGAAGCCAGTGGCAGCGACACGGCGAACGAGGCGCCGGCAAAACCGAGGAACACGCCCAGCAGCAGTGCCTGTTCATAGCTGTGCACGCCCAGGCGCCAGGCAGCGGCCAGCGCGACGATGACCACTACCTGGCCGATCAGCCCGGCGGTCTTGGGCGACAGGCGGTCCACCAGCACGCCCATGGCAAAGCGCAGGATGGCCCCGGCCAGGATCGGCACCGCCACCATCAAGCCCCGCTGCTGTGCGCTCAATTGCAGGTCGGCGGCAATCTGCACCGCCAGCGGGCCCAGCAGGTACCAGACCATGAAGCTGAGGTCGAAGTACAGGAACGCGGCGAACAGCGTGGGCACATGCCCGGATTTCCAGAAGCTGGTACTCATCGAACACCTCACTCGGTCATGCAACGGAACGAAAAAGACGCCGCCACCCGCTCCACGGCTGTGGAGGGGCGAGCGACGTCTTTGTCGGAATTTAAGTGGGGCAACCGCCGTTGGTTACCGGTGCGTTTTGTTGAGCAAGAGATGGGCCAACTGTGCCTGGTCAGGGGGGCCAGGCAGTGCACCGGCCCCCTCAGCCGAGCATCTCGTGCATGGCGATGATCTGCTCGGCCACCTGGATCAGCTTCTGTTGGCGGCTCATGGCCTGGCGGCGCATCAGGGTGTAGGCCTGTTCTTCGTTGCAGTCTTTCATTTTCATCAGCAGGCCCTTGGCTTGCTCGATACGCTTGCGTTCGGCCAGTTGCTGGTCGCGCGCCAGCAACTGGGCGCGCAGGGCCTGGTCGCTTTCGAAGCGAGCCATGGCCACGTCCAGAATCGGCTGCAACCGCGCCGCATGGATACCTTCCACGATATAGGCACTGACCCCTGCCTGGATCGCCTGGCGCATCACCCCGGGGTCGTGTTCGTCAGTGAACAGCACGATCGGTCGGGGTTGGTCACGGCTGACCAGCACCACATGCTCCATCACATCGCGGTCCGGTGAATCGGTATCGATCAGCACCACGTCCGGGCGCACCGTTTCGACGCAGGCGGGCAGGTCGATGGTCAGGCCTGGGGCTTCGGTGACGTCGAAGCCGGCCTCGGTCAAAGCGGCCTTGAGGCGGCCTAGTTTGCTCTGGGTGTCGTCGATCAGCAGGATGCGCAGCATGGTCGTCCCCCCTTACCTGCCAACCTGGGCGTCGGGCAGCTCGCCCAACGCATGCAGGCTGAAGCTACGGGCATAGCCGTAGGGGTCGCTGCCGTCCCAGCGGCTACCGTCTATCAGCAGGCTGCTGCGCATGGGGTGCGCCGGGCATGCCACGCCCAGGCTCTGGGCGGCCTCGGTGTACAGCGCCAGGTGCTGGACCTGGCCCGCGACCTGGAGGTAATCCGGGTCTTCGCGCAGCAGGCCCCAGCGGCGAAACTGGGTCATGAACCACATTCCGTCGGACAGGTATGGGAAGTTGGCTCGGCCCTGGTCGAACAGGCGCAGGGCGTGCGGGTCTTGCCAGTGATTGCCCAGGCCGTCGTGATAGTGGCCGAGCAGGCGTGGCTCGATGCTAGCCAGCGCGGTGTCCAAGTAGGCGCTGCCACTGAGCAGTTGCGCGGCGCTGCGGCGGTTGTCCGGGTTTTGCTCGATGAACCGGCTGGCAGCGAGGATCGCCTTGATCAATGCGCGCGCGCTGTTGGGGTATTGTTCGGCGAAGGCGCGGGCACAGGCCAGGACCTTTTCCGGGTGGTCGGGCCAGATCGACTGGCTGGTGGCCAGGGTAAAGCCCTGGCCTTTGGCTACCGCGTCAGCGGCCCACGGCTCGCCGACGCAGAAGCCGTCGATGCGCCCGGCCTGGATGTGTGCGGCCATCTGGGCAGGCGGTACGACTACGCTGTCGACGTCACGCAATGGGTGGATGCCCTGGCTGGCCAGCCAGTAATACAGCCACATGGCGTGAGTGCCCGTGGGGAAGGTCTGGGCAAAGGTCAGCCGTGGGCCATTTTGGTGCACCAGTCGCGCCAGTGCTTCAGGGTTGGTCACGCCTTTGCGTTGCAGGGTTGGGGACAGGTTGATGGCCTGGGCGTTCTGGTTCAGCCCCATGAGCACGGCCATGTCGCTGCCCGGCACGCCACCGATGCCCAGGTGCACGGCGTAGACCAGCCCATACAGGCAGTGCGCGGCGTCCAGTTCGCCACTGACCAGTTTGTCCCGCAGGCCGGCCCACGAGCCCTGCCGCTTGAGGTTGAGGGTCAGGCCGTGCTGCTGGGCGAAGCCCTGGGTGGCGGCGACCACGACCGAGGCGCAGTCGGTGAGGCCCATGAAACCGATGTTGAGGCTGGGTTTCTCCGGCGCGTCGCTGCCGTTGACCCAGGCCAGGGGCGTTGCTCGGGGTGCGGTGTTCACAAGGTTCCTCGCCCATACTGATAAGGCTGTGGGCAGTTGGGGTGCAACCGATGTGCCATTTACGCGACCACCTCGCCCCATGGCCCCACGATGTGCTGTCATGCCGGCGCCGCGCTGGCTATAATCGCCCCCTCACTCACCCTGAGCCTTGCCCGCCCATGTATACCCTGGCCCGCCAGCTGCTGTTCAAGCTTTCCCCGGAAACTTCCCACGACCTGTCCCTGGACCTGATCGGTGCCGGTGGCCGTCTTGGCCTAAACGGCATGCTGTGCAAGCAACCGGCGGCGTTGCCGGTTTCGGTCATGGGCTTGAACTTCGCCAACCCGGTCGGCCTGGCCGCCGGCCTGGACAAGAATGGCGCGGCCATCGACGGCTTTGCCCAGTTGGGCTTCGGTTTCGTCGAAATCGGCACCGTCACGCCGCGCCCGCAGCCGGGCAACCCCAAGCCACGGCTGTTCCGCCTGCCGCAAGCCACCGCCATCATCAACCGCATGGGCTTCAACAACCTGGGGGTCGACCACCTGCTGGGTCGTGTTCGTGCGTCGCGTTACAACGGTGTGCTGGGTATCAACATCGGCAAGAACTTCGACACCCCGGTCGAGCGCGCGGTCGACGACTACCTGATCTGCCTGGACAAGGTGTACACCGCTGCCAGCTATATCACGGTCAATGTCAGTTCGCCGAACACCCCGGGCCTGCGCAGCCTGCAGTTCGGCGATTCGCTCAAGCAACTG
>NZ_BLJG01000125.1 GCF_009932375.1 Pseudomonas juntendi | reverse complement strand
CGATCTCCCAGGCGCTGCACATCTTGTGTCAAACACGCGTCAGCCCTCATACGATCCCTACGGGAGCTGGGCTTGAACGGCGATGAACTGCAAAGCAGCCCCCTACCCCCCGCAGTAGCTCAACATTCAACGAATGCAACCGCCAGGCCCCCGCGCGAGGTTTCCTTGTAGTTGGCATGCATGTCCGCCCCGGTATCACGCAAGGTGCGGATTACCCGGTCGAGCGAAATGAAATGCTCGCCATCGCCCCGCAGTGCCATTTGCACCGCATTGATCGCTTTCACGGCAGCGATGGCATTGCGTTCGATGCACGGCACCTGCACCAGGCCACCGACCGGGTCACAGGTCAGCCCAAGGTTGTGTTCCAGGGCAATTTCGGCAGCGTTTTCCAGTTGCGCCGGTGTCGCGCCCAGTACTTGGGCCAGGCCGGCGGCCGCCATCGAGCAGGCAGACCCGACCTCCCCCTGGCAGCCGACCTCGGCGCCGGAAATGGAGGCGTTCTTTTTGCACAGGATGCCAACCGCAGCCGCGGCAAGCAGGAAGTCCACGACATCCGCGTCGCAGGCACCAGGGTTGAACTTCATGTAGTAGTGCAGTACTGCCGGGATGATACCGGCTGCACCGTTGGTAGGCGCAGTGACCATGCGCCCGCCAGCGGCGTTCTCTTCGTTGACCGCCAGGGCGTACAGGTTGACCCACTCCATGGCGCCGAGCGTCGACCCGATCACATTAGGCTTGCCCAGTTCCTGCAAGCTACGGTGCAGCCGCGCCGCACGGCGTTTTACGTGCAAACCGCCGGGCAGAATGCCCTCGTTGCGCAGGCCGTTGTCCACGCACTCGCGCATCGCGGCCCAAATGCGCAGCAGGCCGTCGCGCACCTCGGCTTCCGGGCGCCAGGCGCACTCGTTGGCCATCATCAATTGCGCCACACTCAAGCCGTGGGCCTGGCACAGCTTCAGCAACTGGGCACCACTGCCGAACTCGTAGGGCAGCACGGCGGCGTTCTCTGCAGTTTTCGGCGCATCGACTTCGGCCTGTTCGACGATGAACCCACCGCCTACCGAATAATAGGTCTGGCACAACAGGCGATCCTGCCCGTGCATGGCTTCTACGCGCATGGCGTTGGGGTGGTACGGCAGGTTCTGGTCGAGCAGCAGCATGTCTTGCGCATACTCGAACGCCACGGGGTGGCTGCCGTCCAGCATCAGGCAGTGTTCCTGCAGCACCTGACCGATGCGCGATTCGATGGTGGCCGGGTCGATACGGTCTGGCCATTGCCCCATCAAGCCCAACAGGCAGGCACGGTCGGTGGCATGACCAACGCCGGTCGCCGACAGCGAGCCATACAGGCGCACTTCAACGCGCGTCACCCGCCCCAGCAAGCCCTGCTCGCGCAGGGCCTGGGCAAAGGTCGCAGCCGCGCGCATCGGGCCGACGGTGTGGGAGCTGGAAGGGCCGATGCCGATTTTGAAAAGGTCGAATACACTGATAGCCATACTAATGCCTGACCATGCGCTGATAGGTAGCCAGTGCACGGGTATCTGGAGAAATTGGGCGCTGCTGCGATTTTGCGCGATACTGACGCTGTGCGATTGAAATGACCAACGAAACTTCCTAAGCAAGGCTTTAGTAGGGCTAAACGATGCGACGCCAACTCAACGGCCAGATGTTTGTTTGGCTGCACGTTTTTGCCTGCGCCGCCAGGCACCTGTCCTTTACCCGCTGTGCAGAGGAACTGCACATCACCCCCGGGGCGGTCAGCCAACAGATGCGCCAGTTGGAAGAGCGCCTGGGTTACCGGCTGTTTCTGCGCCGGGCACGGGGCGTGGAACTGAGCGCCGAAGGCCAGCGACTGGCGCAGACCGTGACCGACGCCTACGGCAGCATCGAGGCAGAGCTGCTGCGCCTGGATGCCGGCGAGATTCGTGGCACGTTGCGGGTGCGCTCCATCCCCTCGTTCCTGGCCAAGTGGCTGACACCGCGCTTGCCACGTTTCCAGCAGCGCTACCCGGACATCGAACTGCGCCTGGTGGCCGAAGACAGTGCCCAGGCCTTGACCCCGGGCGACTTCGACCTGGCCATCGACCTCAACGACGGCAGCTACCCGGGCATGCTCTCCACGCCGCTGCTGGACGAGCAGATCTTTCCCGTATGCGCGCCCTCACTGCTGCGTGGGCGCCCCCCGCTGCACGGGCCGGCCGACCTGGTGCACTACCCGCTGCTGCACGACATCACCGCCTGGCGTGGCAGTTCGGAATATGCCGAATGGGAGTTCTACCTGGACGGGATCGGCGCCACTGGGTTGGACGTACGCCGCGGGCACACCTTCAACCGCAACCACCTGACCATCGAAGCAGCGATTGCCGGTATCGGTGTGGCCATTGCCCGGCGCACGCTACTCAACGATGAACTGGAGCGCGGCGCGCTGATCGTGCCGTTTGGCGTACCGATCGCCAACCACAAACGCTACGTGGTGCATTACCCGCCCGGCGGGTTGACCCAGCCGGGCGCGCGGGCGGTACATGACTGGCTGGTGGAAGAAGCACGGGGGTTTCGCGAATTGCACCCGTTGAACACACCATGAGGCCTGTTCTGCACCTGTGGCATGACAATCAGTAGGCCTGTTTACCGGTGAACGCATTCAACGTGCGTACCAGAATCACGAAATCCAGCCACAACGACCAGTTGTTGATGTACTCGATATCGGAGTCCACCCGCTGGATCATCTGTTCGATGTCCTTGGTCTCGCCGCGGAACCCGCGCACCTGGGCCAGGCCGGTCATGCCCGGCTTGATGTTGTGGCGAGCGAAGTAATCCACGATGTCCTGGGAATACAAGGTGTCGTGCTGCAAGGCATGCGGCCGTGGCCCGACCAGCGACATTTCGCCGGTCAGCACATTGAACAGCTGCGGCAGTTCATCGAGGCTGGTACGGCGGATGAAGGCCCCAACCCGGGTCAACCGCGGGTCGTTCTTCTGGGCTTGCTGCACCACACCGCCTTCGGGCTGGTGCACATGCATGCTTCTGAATTTCCAGATACGAAACGCCTCACCCGTCCAGCCGGTACGCTCCTGGCGGAAAAACACCGGGCCGCGGCTGTCGAGCTTGATGGCCAGGGCAACGGCCAGCAATACCGGCGACGCACACAGCAGGATCAGCGCGGCCAGCACCCGGTCCTCGAGGTTTTTCAGGAACAGGCTCATGCCTGTGAGCGGGGTTTCCGACAAGGTCAGCACCGGAATGCCGGCAATTTCCCGCACGCTGTGGTTGATCAGGCGCAACGAGAAGATATCCGGTACCCAGTTCACCGCGATACACTTGTCGAGCAGCTTGAAGTATACGTCGTTGATCACTTCCGAGCCGCCCAGCGGGGTCACCAGGTAGACCGTGCGGATGCCGTGGCGGGCGACCAGTTCGTCAAGCTCGGCAATATGCCCGAGCACCGGCAGGCGCTGCTTGCCCTCGGCGCCCTCGCCCGCTTGCGGCTCAACCTTGTCGACCAATACACACCCCAGCACCCGCTCGCCAAACCACGGGTTGCTGCTGATTTTCTGATAAAGGAAGTTGGCCAGGTCACCATTGCCAATGATCAGGGCATTGTCCAGGCGTGCATGTGCGGTGAAACGCTTCTGCAGCTCACGCACGGCGAAGTGCAGGAACAGCTGGGCGAAGTAACCGATGACGAACAGTTGGCCAACCAGCAGCCGGGAGTAGGTTTCGCTCTGTTTGGTCAGGAACGCCATGACCACCAGAAAGCAGAACGTGGCCGACCAGGCCTTGAACAGGCGGAAGGCCTTGATCGAAAGCCCGACGTTGGTCCGGTAGATTGCGTAATGATCATAAATGACCGCCAGTGCGCCGATCAGCAACAGCAGCATGATCACGTAATCGGAGGTGATATAGCCGAACTGGTCATAGATCAGGTACCAGGCGATACCCGTCACCGCAATGCCGTCGAGGCCGGCCTGGATGGCGTTGCTGACACTGCTTCGGCGCTGGAGTAAGGAACGACTGCTTCTGGGTTCGAAAACCATTTCAGACCTCATCAATTGGAGCGTGGCAAGTGCCTTACAGCCAACAACCAGTCTTGAATCACAGCCATGCAGCGCCGCACGCGGCGAAGCGCGCAGCATCCAAACCATTGATATCACTGTAGCAGCCAGCTGCCACAGGCGGGCCCGGAATACGTGCTGCCACAGCTTTTGGCCGATTCACAGCGTGCGCCTGGCCGCAGCGCTCGCCCGCCGATACAGCAACGTGCGCAGCAGAAACAGCGGGTTGCCCACCACGTAGCGCATGAACAGGCGCCTGGGCTCACGCCACAGCCGATACAGCCACTCGCCGCCAACCGCCCGCAGCCAGCCGGGGGCGCGGCTGACCTTGCCGCCGAGAAAGTCCAGGATCGCCCCGCCACACACGATCAGGCAGGGGCCGCTGATGCCGGCCAACTGTGCGGCGACCGCTTCCTGCTTGGGCATGCCCATGCCCAGCACGATCAGTTCGGGTTGATGCTCGCGCGCCAGTTGCAAGTAGGTATCGACAGTGGCAAAGCCGTCGTGAACCGACACCGGCGCCACGCCGAAGGTGTCGGCGCAGTGCTGCACCGCCTGGTGCAGGTAGGGTTGCCGCGTGCCCCAGAAGGCCACCTTGCGCCCCCGGTACGCCGCCAGCAGCCTGGGAATGAAATCGGTACCGTTCATGTTCAGGCCAGGCTCCAGGCCCAGGCGGCGGTAAAGGATCGCCATGCCGGAGCCATCGCGCAGCAACACATCGGCTGCCGACAGTGCCTGGCAATAAGCCCCGTCGCGCACCACCAGGTTCATTGCGTGGGCATTGACGAACCCCAGCACCGTCGCTTTGCTCGGGGTTGTCAGGTGCTCAAGCAGGCGCTGCACGGCGTTTTCGTCGGCGACCACATGCAGCTGCCCGACCAGGCGCCCCCAGCGTTGCTGCCATTGCCGCTGGCTCATCAGTCGTCATCCCGTTTAGAGCGCACCCATTCGACCTGGCGCTTGATCAGAAAGCCCAGGTAGAGGGGGATTTTCCTGGCTGCGTAGAACGGTGCGTACAGCAACACAGAGAACGGGATCAGCTCCCGACAGAAGCGCGCCCAGGCCACCACCACCGCCACGCCGAGCAACCCCAGCCCCAACAGGGCGAACCCTGCAGGGGCCGCCAGCCCGGTTACCAAGTAAAGCAGCCAGGTCAGCAGGTTGAACCCCAGCAGCGCCAACACCAGCAACGCCAAGGGTGATACCACCAGGTCCAGGGTCATCGCCGCGAGGGCACCATTGCGCTGGGTGATGGCAGCCAGCGCCCGCTTGGGCCCATCGGTCAGCATCAACCCCAGGTGGCCGTGCTCCCAGCGCGTACGCTGGCTGTTGAGGCCTTGCGGGCTGAGCGGGAACTGGCTGGTCACCAAGGCTTCGGGGCAGAACAGCGGTGGCTTGCCTTGTTGGCAAAGATCCAGCCCGAGTTTCACATCCTCGACCAGATGGCCATTGGCGAGGTTGACCTGGCGCAGGTCGTGCCAGCCGAAGGCCATACCGGCGCCCATCAGCTGGCAAGGCAAGCCCAACCGCGCCCAGCCACGCGGGCGAACCAGGTTCTTCACCCGCCAGGCAAATTCGGCGACCTGCACTTTCAGCCCGGCACCTGCAGGTGCCCGCATCAGGTACAGCGCCTGCACCGGGCGCGCCGTTTCACGGCAACGCCGAGCCAGGATATCGATAGCGCCCTCGCCGACCTGGCAATCGGCATCCACCACGATCACCACCTCAGGGGGCAGGCGCGCCAGATGGCGCACGCCGAAGTCCAGGGCATAGCCTTTGCCGCGCAACTGGGCGTCATACCGCTCCACCACTTCGGCCCCCGCTTCGCGGGCCAGCTGCGCCGTGGTGTCGGAACAGTTGTCGGCCACTACCAGCAAGCGGTCACCCTCGAGCAGTTGCGGCACGATGCTCGCCAGGCTGGCCTGGATGATCGAGGCCTCGTTGTGCGCCGGCACCAGCACCGCAAGCGTTGGCCGCGCCGTGGTGCACGGTGGCGGCCTGCGTGCGGGCAGGCAAGCCAGCAATACCTGCAGCGAAAACACCAACACCGGCACCAGGACGATGACCGTCAGCAGGCCCAGCAACCACGCTAATACACTTATCATGCGAATGCCTTGAAGTAGCCGGCCAGCCTGGCCGCCTCGGTGTCGATGTCGTGCCGTTGCAGTACCCGTTCGTAGGCCGCCTGGCCCATGCGCTGCAACACCTCGGCAGGTTGCGCCAGGCACTCGGCCATGGCCGCTGCCAGCTCGTCCACCGCGCCTGCGGGGAACAGCCAGCCGTTCTCGCCGGGCCTGACCAGTTCCGGGATCCCGGCAACAAACGTGGTCAGCACCGGGCGGCGCAAGGCCATGGCCTCCATGATCACCACCGGCAGGCCCTCGGCAAAGCTGGGCAATACCAGAGCGCGGGCAGCGAGGATCTCGTCGCGCACCTGTGCACTGCTGATCCAGCCAGTAATGCGTACGTGCTGCTGCAGGCCGTGGCGGGCAATCAAGGCCTCGATCTGCTCGCGCATTTCACCGTCACCGGCCAGCACCAACTCAAAAGCCTGCGACTGGGCCGCCAGCCGGCGCGCGGCCTCCAGCAGCAACAACTGGCCTTTCTGCTCACACAGGCGCCCAACGCACACCAGGCGTGGCGCCGCGGGCGCCTCTACCGCAGGCACCGCATGGAACGCGCGCTCCAGCCCACAATGCACCACCTTGACCTTGGCCCAGTGCTCGTGGGCCACCCAGCGCAACAGCTGGCTGCGCCCATACGAGCTGACCGCCGCGACAAAAGCGGCGCGCCGGACCTTTTCCCCCAGGTGCAGGAACTGCGGCTTGTCGAACTCTTCGGGGCCGTGCACGGTGAAACTGTAGGCGGGCCCGCCCAGCATGTTGGCCAGCATGACCACTTCGGTAGAGTTGGTGCCAAAGTGCGCGTGCACATGCTGCGCCTGCCCTGCCTGCAGCCACTGCAGCACCTGGCAGGCTTCGGCCAGATACACCAGGTGGTAGGGCCAGGCGCGGTCCGCCCGGCGGCCAAGCCGCAGTGCCAGCCACAGCGCCCGGCCAAAGCGCCGTGGCTGCGCGCGCAACACCTGCCACATGGGCCGCAACAGCTGTTTCAGCCCGCCTTGCAGCACGTAGCGGGTCTTGCCCCGCTCGGCCACGTCCTCGGCATCCTGCACCTCGGCGTCCCAACCACGCAGTGCCAGGCGCTGCACCTCTACCCCTTGGCGCTCCAGCGCCAGGATCTCGCGGCGGATAAAACTGTGGCTGACCTTCGGGTACTGATTGATGAAATAAGCAATGCGCATATGAACCCAGATCCAAACCCGCTTGATGACCAACCGCCCCAGGCAACCTTTACTTCAGGCTGTCGACTACCGGCGGCCTGCCTACTGCCGATGCACTCACAGCAAATGCATCCCCCTGTGTTCCTTGTAGTCCAAGGTTGGCACCATTGCTTGGCAAAGCTGCTTGCAAGCGGGTGAATACATCGTCGAGCAATGCCTGGCGACGGCGATACATCGCCCGTTTCTTTGCCGGAATGTCGGCCTCGGCACGCTGCGCCGGCGCCAATGGCAGGCTGTAGAAATCGGCATGCTCCGAAGCGCTGGCACCATGCTCCTGCCAGATAGCATCGTAGTTGGCCGCCAGCTCCTGGCCCTTGTCACGGCCAAAATAAGCGTGGCGGTGATGCCGGCTGGCATCGTTCACGGCATACAACCGGGCGACCCCCAACGTTCTGGCCAGGCACTTCAACGCCTCCAGCAGCAAGCTGCGCGGGCGCAACCCCTCGAAGTCTTTGGTCAGGTCGCGGTAGATGGCCAGCGAGGTGTCGCTGTCGATGCCTTTATGGATGCCCTGCACTGCGCCGATGTACAAACCGATGCCGGCCGGCCCCTGGCACAGGGTGAACGCCAGGGACGCCACACGCAGGTCACCCTGGAACAGGTTAACCACCAGCTCGCCTTCGCGCTTGAACCAGATCGGCCGGTCGAGCACCAGGCAGCAGCCCGGCGAATAGCTACCCAGGTCACACAGGGCAAGGCTGTCGTCCCGGCCCAACAGCAACAGCCCAGGAAAATGCCGGGCCACCAGCTCGAAGTGCGAGGCCACTGCATCGAGGCGCTGCGGCGCCTCCCAGTGCTGGCTGATATAGGGCCATTGCACGACACCGATGCAGTCAACGCCCAACTGCTGCACCCCCGGCTGGCCCAGTGCCGCGGTCAGGCGCTGCATGAAGGTGTCCAGCTGCGGCCAATGCCTGGCCATCTGCAGGCTCAGCTTGTACTTGTTGTGCAATGCCCGCAACGAGTAACCGGGTTGCAGGGTAAACACGCTTTTCACGAGGGTGCCGAGCATCATGGGCCTCTCTCACTTGTACTCGATCAAAGCCGCTTTGCCAGCCGCCAGGCGGTGGCGCAGAAACTTCAGCTGGCCGAGCATTTCGGGGAACTTGCCCAGTACCAGAAACACGGCCTGCAGCCAGTTTTCGCGCGGCGACCTGTTGCCCCGCTGCGCCAGGCGCATGGCCTGCAACGGGTAGATCAACAACAACCCCAAGCCCCAGCCGCCCACCAGCAGGCAGGCCAGCACGATCGACACCGGAATGCCCAGGCCCCACACCCAGGCCCGGCGCGACTCGCGCAACCAGTGCCGCTCGGGCGGCTGCCCGTGCAGATAGGCGCCCTCGGCGTAGGCATGCCCGGCACGCAGGCTGCGCCGCCACCATTGGCTGAACCGGGTCATGTCGGCGTCGTGCAAGGTCATCTCGGCATCCAGGCGCCAGATTTTCCAGCCCTTGGCGCGCAAGCGCACGCACAGCTCCGGTTCTTCCCCGGCGATCAGGTCAGGCCGAAAACCGCTCACGGCGGTGAAAGCGTCTACCCGCATCAACGCATCACCGCCGCAGGCCTTGGCCTCGCCGATCGGGGTGTCCCATTCCAGGTCGCACAACAGGTTGTACACCGAGCGCTGCGCGAAGCGTTCGCGGCGCCGGCCACACACCACCGCCACCGCGGGGTGTGTGGCCAGAAACGCCTGGGCGGTGGCCAGCCAGCGGGCATCCACTTCGCAGTCGCCATCGACGAACTGCACCCAGTGCATGGCGGGCAGCAACCGCTGCAACACGGCAAAGCCTTCGTTACGCGCCCTTGCCGCGGTGAACGGGGTGCCCATGTCCAGCGCCAGCACCTCGACGCCCAGGGCAGCGGCCAGTTGTTGCGAACCGTCGCTGGAGCCCGAGTCTACATACACGACCTTGTCGGCCCCATGGGCCAGCGAGCGCAGGCAGCGCTGCAAACGCTGGCCCTCGTTGCGGCCAATGACCACCACGCCGGTCTGCATCGCCAAGGGCCTCACTCGACCGCCGCCGGGGCGACCAGGTGCCGGGCCTTGATGACTGCCGGTACGCCGACAGCCAGGGAGTTATCTGGCACATCCACCAGCACCACGGCATTGGCACCAATGATCACGTTGTTGCCGATGCGAATGCTGCCCAGTATCTTGGCGCCCGTACCGATGTCGACGTTGTTGCCGAACACCGGGGCGATGGGCTCGTCGACATTTTTCAGGCCGACTACCACGCCATTGCGGATGCGACAGTCGTCGCCGAACCGGGCGTAGCCGCTGACCACGATGCCACCGAAATGGTCGATGACGAAATTGCGGCCGATCACCGCCTCGCAAGGCAATTCCACCCCGGTGATGATCTGCACGAATTTGAACAGCACCTTGTACACCAGTGAGCACACCTTGCGCAGCAGCGCCGGGCGCACGCCGTAGCGCCAGCGGCCGAAGCGGTACACCAGCAATACCCAGAAGCCCTGGGCGCCCCAGTCGCCACCATGGGCCCGCAGGTCGGCGCGAATATTCTCGAACATGACGGTAGCTACCTTGTCGGTTGGCTGGCGTAACGGGTCTGCAACAGCAGTGACCAGGTCGCCCGGCAATGACGCCAGCAGGCCTGTATCGCGCCCCGGCCGCGTCGTTTCAACAGCGCTTTGAGTGCCAGCACCAGGTCGCCCACGGTCACCAGCAGCATATGCAACGCCAGCCCGGCCAAGCCATGGTGCTTGCGGAAATACAGCAGCTCGCTCTCGATCTGGTAGGCGGAAATCTGCCGGCTGGCAGCTTCCAGCTCGGTGACTGACTTGGAGCTTTCACCCCCTATGTGGACCACCGTGGTATGTGGGTAGAACACCACTTTCCAGCCGGCCTGCTTGACCCGCTTGCAGTGGTCGACTTCCTCGTAATAAAGAAAGTAGCGCGGATCGAACAGGCCTACCTGGTCCAGCACTTCGCGGCGTACCAGGTAGAAGCACCCGGGCAACCAGTCGCATTCGCGGACCGAAGCGTGGTCCCAGTCCATGTCGTCGACCATTTTCAGCCCAGGGAACAGGCGCCCCAGGCCGGTACGCCCGACGAAGACGTTCAGCGGCGTGGGAAAATAGCGGCAGCTGGGTTGCAGGTCACCCTCACGGCCTTCGAGGCGTACCCCCAGCACACCGCAGTCCGGGTGGGCATCCATGTAGTCGAGGGTTTTTTGCAGGGAATCGGCAGCCACGAACGCATCGGTGTTCAGCAACAATGCATACTTGCCTTGCAGGTGGGCCAGCAACTGGTTGTTGGCACGGCCAAAACCTACGTTGTGCTTGTTGCTGAGCAACACTGCCTCTGGGCATACCTCGGCCATACGCTGCAGCGAGTCGTCGACGGAGGCATTGTCCACCACCAGGTAACTGGCCAGGTGTTCGCTGCCTGCGCGGCGCAAGGCATCGAACATTGGCTGCAGCAACCCGGCGGTGTTGAAATTGACCACCATCACGTCGACCGGTTTGCTAGCCATTATTGCCATCCCCGAAGAAGTACTGGCGCCTCTGCGCCATCAGTTGCGGCTCAACCGTGGGGTCGTAGGCGCCGTCGCGCTGTTTGATCAGGTCGATCCACGGGTAGGCTTCGCAGCGTGCCTCGACCCGTTTGACCAGCGCCTCGGTGGTGCAGATGAACACGGCCGGGTTGCCGCCGTAGACGGTGCCCGGTGGCACGTCCTTGGTGACCACCGCCCCTGCCGCGACGATGGACTCGGGGCCGATGGTCACCCGCGGCATGATGATCGCACCGTGGCCGATGAAGCAGTTGTCCTTGATGTCGATGAAACCGACCGAATCAAGGTGCTTGCCAAACCGGTGTTCGATCAGCAAGACCACCCCGTCGTGGCCGATCAACGTGCAGTCGGACAACCCCACGCTGTTGCCGATACGCACCAGTGACGGGTCGAGGAACTTGCAGCCGGCATTGACGAAGAAATTGTCGCCTACCGAGTGAAAGTTGCCCCAGCGTTTGAGGTAGGCGCCCCACTCCAGCCCCGACGGCCTGCAGAACCGGCGGTAGAACGTGCCTCCGCGCCCGGTTGCATGTGCGTAATGTGCCACTGCCTTGCGTATCCATCCCATCATCCTTCCTGGCCTCGCGATCAATACGGCTCGAATGCCCTGAGGCGATGCGGTCTCGTTCTTCTAGATGCTGACCACTACGCACTCAACCTGTGTACAACATGGTTCACGCGGCGGCGCCGCTTTCCGTCCTCATTTTCGCGTCAAGGTGGTCGGCCAGCCGCACGGCGAACTGCAACAGCGGCATGGTCGGGTTGGAGGCGCCGCCCTTGGCAAAAATACTGCTGCCGGCGACATACAGGTTTTGCGTGCCGAACACACGGCAGTTGCCGTCCACGACGCCCGTTTGCGCAGACGCGGCCATGCGCGTGGTACCCATGTGGTGGGCATGGGGCGCCATTTTCAGCGGTATCGAGGTGTCATAGACAAACTCGTTGAGTTTGACGAAGCCCAGGCCCGTGTCAGCGAACTGCTTGGCCAGCTCGGTACCGATGCACTTGATGGTGTGGCGGTCATCGGCACTGAGCACCCAGTTCACGCTGACCTTCGGCACCCCCAGCGCGTCGTGCTCGTCGAGCAGCGAAATGCGGCTGTGCAGGTTGGGGAACTGCTCGATCATGGTACTGATCACGCCGTCACCGGGGCAGCTGAACTTGGCCACGAACTCGATCTTGCTGGAAATCCCCATGTCGCAGGCCAGGTTCTCGAGAAAATGCTTGACCTCGGCAGTGCGGCCATAGGTTTGCACATCGGCCAACAGGGCTGTGGTGACGTTGCCTTTGCCGGCCTGGTATTCGGCGAGGAAGGCATCGGTGGTGTAGTACTGGCGCGGCTCCGGGTCTTGCCCGGACTTGAGGATGAAGGTGCCCATCTCGATGTTCAGGTGCTCCATGAAGCACGCGCCAACCAGGCCTTCCTTGTTGACCACCCCCGCAGCCACCAGGGACTGGCTGTTCAGCAGCTGTCGGGCATTCTCGATGGCCCCCGTGGCCAGGATGAAGTTGCGGGCCACCAGACGCTGGCGATTGCGCTGGTAGTCCGACAGCACCACCGCCGCCAGGTGGCCGGATGCCTGGTCGAATTCCAGGTCCACGCAGTTGCAATTGATGAACAGGTCCAGGCCCTTGGTCTGCTCCAGCGCCGTGGCGTATTTCTGGGCAAAGCGGGTCGGGGTGCTGAGCAGGAAACGGTCAGCTTCGAAGTCGCCACCCTCGAGCGCAGTGTTCAGTGCCCGAAAATCTGCCCCGGCGGGCAGGTCGACGATATCCATGGCCACCGGCAGGTAGGGCTCGATCTCCGAATAGGCAATCGGCCAACCCGGCAACTCACCCGGTGGGGCCACAGCGAAGTCGGAAGCCGTGAAGGGCCGACACCGGCCGGCCCAATGGTTGGACGTGCCGCCCAGGTAACGCAGGCGGGTTTCCTCGGCATACAGCTCCAGGCCGGTCGAGGGGCAGGCGTACAGGGCTTGCGAATGCGGGGCGTACTCACGCCCCCCACCTTCGGCCAGCAACACGTTCCAGCCGGCTGCCGCCAGGCGCAGGCCAAGGGTGATCCCCGCAGGGCCAGCCCCGATGATGCAGAAATCGTAGTTGTCGCGCAGCGTTTTCTGCTGCTCATAGTCCTGGATCATGCTGGCTGGTTCCGAAAGTAGCGGGACGGCAGTACCCAGCCGTTGATCACCACGAATCTTGGTTTCTCAACCGGGTTGCCAGCAAAGACCGCCGTGGCGCCGAACGCCGCGCTGCCCACGCCCAGCAGCACGCAACTCTGGAGAAAGCCTCTACGACCCAACTGCGCAGTACAAAAAGTGAGCTTCCCCATGATCCTGTGACCTGTCCCCATGAAAGTTACACCCAGCACGCAGCCCTACAGCCAGTTGAAGAAGGCCGTCAGCAACGCCCCGCACAGCGCCCCCACCAGCAGCATCGGTAGCACCACCAGCTCACGTTTGAGGCTGAAGATGCCCAGCTTGCGATTGACATGAACAACCAGTACCAGCGTCGGCACCGTGTGCAGGGCCACCCCCCAGATCGCCCATTGCACACCTCCCAGCGCCAGCAACAGCGGCAGGAGCCCCCACAGCGAAACCAGGCGGATGATGTTGTCCATGGCCTGGTACTTGGTGAGGCCCAACGCAATCCATACCTGATGAGCCAAGGTATAGCGCAATACGATGAAGGACAGCGAAAGAATCGCCAGCATTTGGCCAGCTTCCTGGTAGCGATCATCGTACATCCAGCCAATCAGCAGTGGGCTGGCTGTGAGGAAGCCCCCGCAAATGAACAGCACCAGCAGGTCGACCAGCAAACGGAAGCGGTAATACAGGGTCTTCAGCCGCGCTTTGTCGTCGGCCCTGGCCGCCTCGCTGAACGCTGGCAGCGCCACGGCGCCGACGATCTTCATCAGCGCCGTCTGAACCGCGCCAAGGATGAGCACGGCAATGGAGTACACCCCCAATTGCGCCGCCGACATGCTGGCGCCAAACCAGATACGGTCACCGTACATGGCCAGTACCCCGACCATCGACGACAACAGGATCCAGCGGCCGAACACGATCAGTTCGGTGAGTGCCGTACGGTCCCAGCGCAAGTGGTTGCGCGGGCCCTCCAGCGCGGTGTGGCCCAGCACAGTCCAGGCCACCGCCGAGACCAGGCCCGCGATGACCAGGGCCCAGATCGAGTGGGTCAGCACGCCCAGTACCAGCATCACCACCAGCCCGGCCAGTTGCGAGGCCAGGTCGACCAGCACCACGCGCTTCTGCTGGAAGGTACGCACCGCAACATCGATCTTGGTGGATTGGAAGCCCCATATCAGCGCCGACAGGCCGGTAACCGCAAGCACCATCGGCAGCACAGGGGCGGCATAGGTGGAGTCTGCCGGCCACAACTGCTGGTACTGCGCCACCCAGGCCGCCAGGGCCAGCAGCAGCGTCAGGGCGAACAGCACGAAGCCGCGGATGATCTGCACGGTCCACGCCGTATTGAGAAAGTCCGGGTCGTCGCCACGGTGGCTCTGGATGATGTTCTGGCGCAGGCCAACATCGGACAGCAGATGCAGGAGGACCGAAACGGTGGTGGCGATGACCATGACGCCGAACATTTCCGGCAGCAACAGCCGCGCCATGATGAGGTTGCCGCCAAGGCGCATGACCTGTGAAGCCACCTGCGAGACCAGGTTCCACGACCCGGCCCGCATGGCCCGCTTGCGCAGGCTCGCGGAGGCTGACACATCAATCGACGGCATGAATTCATTCTCTGACTGATTGGCTAAAAGTCACTATAGTTTCAATTAGCCACGATGCTAGTGCCCTGGCCCGCAACTCAGCGCCTCACTGCCTGGCGGCGTCTTGGGAGCCCGGCCGGCGTTGCCACTCGCCCGAAGACAGCGTAGTTGCGCGACAGGGCAGCCGCCGTTTGCCCACCGAAGGAAAGGTGCACATAGCCGATGCCTGAACATTTTCGTGCGTTGATCGTCATTCTGTTTCTGGCGAGCGTGGTCTTCCTGTTGGCGCGGCGGCCGGCCACCGACCTGATTCCGCTCAGCGATTACAAGCGCCGGCGCAATTTGTGGTTCCTGCTTACCGTGCTGGCGTTCGTCTCGCACAGCTTCTGGCTGTACCTGGGCGCGGGTGCGGCCATCCTGTTGCTGGCACGGCGCCGCGAGCACAACCCCATGGCGCTGTTCTACATGCTGTTGTTCCTGATCCCGCCGGCCTCGGTGCAAGTGCCGGGGTTCGGCGTTGTCAATTACCTGGTCGACCTGAACCACATTCGCCTGCTGACGCTGTGCGTGCTGCTGCCGGCTGCGCTGGAGCTGCGCCGGCACCCCGACAGCGTGCGCTTTGGGCGCACCTGGGCCGACCGGCTGCTGGCCGCCGGGCTGGTGCTGATGAGTGTGCTGTACCTGCGCGAAACCACCCTGACCGATACCTTGCGCCAGGCCCTGTACCTGTATGTCGACGTATTCCTGCCGTACTACGTGGCCAGCCGTGGCCTGCGCCAGCTCAGCGACTTCAAGGACGCGATGCTGGCGTTCGTGCTCACCTCCTTCGTCATGGCCCTGATCGCGGTTGCCGAATACGTGCGCCACTGGTTGCTGTACAGCGCCTTGGTCGACGCCATGGGCGTGCCTTGGAGCATGTCCGGCTACCTGAGCCGTGGCGGCGCCCTGCGCGCCAGTGTCACCACCGGCCAGGCGATCGCACTGGGCTATGTGATGAGCGTGGCGATCGGCTTGTTCCTGTTCGTGCAGGGTTACGTGCAGCGGCCCTTGCACAGGGCCATGGGCGCCCTGCTGCTGGCGGCCGGCCTGTTCGCGCCGTTGTCCCGTGGGCCGTGGATTGGCGCAGTGGTCATCGTGGTGGTGTTCATCGCGCTGGGCAAAGGTGCGGTCAGGCGCCTGGCGCTGCTGGGGGCGGCCGGCATGCTGGCGCTGCCGTTGCTGACGGTGGTGCCGGGCGGTGACAAGGTGCTGGACCTGCTGCCCTACATCGGCAATATCGAAAAGGAAAACATCACCTACCGCGAGCGGCTGATGGACAACTCGTGGATCGTCATCCAGCGCAATCCGCTGTTCGGCTCGTTCGACTTCCGCAACACCCCGGAAATGCAGGCGATGATCCAGGGTGAAGGCATCATCGACATCGTCAACACCTACATCAACCTGGCACTGCGCGTGGGGCTGGTCGGGCTTGGCCTGTTCGTGGCGTTCTTTGCCGTGGTGCTGCACGGTATCCGCAAGGCGATGCGCAGCTTCCCGGACAAGGACGACGAACGACGACAGCTCGGCCGCGTGTTGCTGGCAACGCTGATCGGCATCCTGGTGATCATCTTCACCGTCAGCAGCATCACCTTCATCCCCGTGGTGTACTGGTCGATCGCCGGTCTGGGCGTGGCCTACACCCAGATGGTGCGGCGGCTGCATGCCAGCCCCGCGGTGGCACTGGCCGAACCCGACCTCCAACCCAGGTAATGTTCATGAATGCGCTCGCCCTGCGTGGTTTCATCCGCCTTTCGGCCTTCGCCAGCCTGGCCTTGCTGCCATTGCCGGGCTGGGCGTCTGCCTGGCAGGTCAGTGTCGACGAGCACACTGGCCTGCCCACCGTAAGCCGTGGTGGCGGCCCGGTGATGAAAGCCAAGTTCGATTTCTGGGCCGCCAACTGGAGCTGGACCGGCTTCTACACCGACCTCAAGGTCAACGGGCCGTACCACTACACCCTGCTGGGCAAGAACAAGGAACTGGACTTCGACCTGGCCGCGGATATCCGCAAGGAGCAGGCGCAAACGCTGAGCTGGACCTTCGACCTCGATGCACACAGCCGCAAGGCCGGGGTGATGGGGGGCGGCATGGTGTTCCAGTTCGACCCTGCGCAGGTCACCGGGGCCATGGGCGCCCCGCAATTGCTGCCAAGCAACCGCGGCTGGTGGTGGGGCAACGCCGAGCAGGGCCGGCGCATCGAAATGCGCTTCGAGCCGCCCTTGGCCAAAGTGTATTTCGAGCGTGGCAACCCGTCTGAGCTGCGCGCGTTTCTGTACCAGGACCCGATCACTGCCGGCAAGCAACAGCTCAAGGCCGTGCTCAACCTGACCGGGGACATCGAGCTCGCACCCACCGCCACCGAACGCTTCGGCCTGGCCGACCCGGCCAGCTGGCCAGACGACCAGTTGGACTGGCGCAGCGCGCCGGTAGACTTGTCGTTCCTCAATGCAGCAGAAAAACCCGCTGGCAAGCGTGGCTTCGTCAAGGCGGTCGGCGAGCAACTGGTGTTTGCCGACAACACCGCCGTGCGGTTCTGGGGCACCAACCTGTCGGCCTATGCGTTGTTCAAAAGCCCCGACGAGGAGATCCGCCAGCAGGCCAAACGCTTGTCGGCCCTGGGTTTCAACCTGGTCCGCCTGCATCATCACGATTCACCCTGGGTCAGCCCCAATGTGTTTGGCGACGGTACCTTGGTGCGCGACACCCAGCAGCTCAGCGCCGAATCGCTGCGCAAGCTGGACCTGTGGATCAAAGCACTCAAGGACGAGGGCATCTACATCTGGCTGGACATGCATGTGCAGCGGGCGCTCACTGCCAACGACAATATCGAAGACTTCGACGAACTGGCCAAAGGCGAAGCGCGCATCGACCTGAAGGGCTACGCCTACGTCAACCGCAGTATCCAGCAGGCAATGAAGCGCTTCGCCGAGCAGTACCTGACCCACGTCAACCCATACACGGGGCTGGCCTACAAAGACGACCCGGCCATTGCTGCAGTGCTGATCACCAACGAGAACGACCTGACTCAGCACTACGGCAATGCCCTGATGCCGAACAAGGATGTGCCGCGCCACAGCGAACGCTACATGGCTGCCGCCAAGGCCTTCGCCAAACAGTACGACCTGCCCGCCGACCTGACTTGGCGCGCCTGGGAGCATGGGCCATCGAAGCTGTTCCTCAACGACCTGGAGCAGCGCTTCAATGCCGACATGATCGCCCACCTGCGCAGCGTGGGCGTGAAAGTGCCGATCGCCACCACCAGCACCTGGGGCGGCAACGGCCTGAGTGCGCTGCCGGCACTGAGTGTTGGCGATGTGATCGACGCCCATAGCTATGGGGACATGGGTCAACTGGAGAAAAACCCGCTGACCAGCGACGGCATGATCGACTGGATCGGCGCCGCCCAGGTGGTCGGCAAGCCACTGACCGTCACCGAGTGGAACGCCGAGCCGTTCCCGCTGCCAGACCGTCACTCGCTGCCACTGTACGTGGCCGCTACCGCCAGCCACCAAGGCTGGGACGCCCTGCTGCAATATGCCTACAGCCAACAGGCGTTCAACCCGGGTTGGCGCACGGCAGACAACTGGCACGCCTACAATGACCCTGGCATGCTCGCCACCCTGCCCGCTGCCGCCCTGCTCTACCGCCGCGGCGATGTGAAGCCGGCCACTACCGACTATGTGTTCGCCCCGACGGCAGCCACCCTGTACAACCAGGAAATCACCCCGCGCAATTCGCCACTGCTGCGTACTGCCATGGAAAAGGGCCGCTTGCAGATCGCCCTGCCGCAAACGCCGCAACTGCCCTGGCTGAAACCTGCTGCCATCCCAAGCGGTGCGCACGTGCTGCAAGACCCCGGTGAATCGCTGTTGCCGGCGGATGCCAGCGAATCGACCACCGACACGGGCGAGCTCAGGCGTAACTGGCAACAAGGCCTTTACACCATCGAAACGCCGCTCACCCAGGCTGCCACCGGCTGGCTGGGGGGGCGTTCGATCAGCCTGGGCGCTGTGCAGGTGCAGGCGACTACGCCCTATGCCAGTGTCGTGGTGCAGAGCCTGGACGACAAACCGCTGGGGCAGTCGCGGGACCTGCTGGTGTCGCTGGGCACCCGGGCCATGCCCAAGCCCGATGACAAGACACCGTTCAATGTCGAGCCGCTGGAAGGCCGCCTGACCATCCAGGCACCTGCCGGCCTGAAGCTGTACGCCCGCGATGCGCAGGCGCAGTTGAAGGCGCTGCCTGTGGCCTACGACAACGGGCACTACACCCTGACCTTCGACGGCAGCTACATGTCCAACTGGCTGTTCTTGAAATAGGGCACATGGCCATCTACGCTCGATTCACTGCGTCGCTAAAACAGCAGGTCACAGGGGGTGCGCATGAAATGCCTGGTTGTCGGTGGCGCCGGCTACATTGGCTCACACATGGTCAAGCACCTGCAGGGCGCTGGCCATGAGGTGGTGGTGGCGGACCTGGTTTCACCTGGCCCCGGGGTTCAATGGGCCAAGCTCGACATTGCCGACGAAGCCGCACTGGATGTGTTGTTCGGTGTTGTGCGTTTCGACGCGGTGTTTCACTTTGCCTCGTTCATTCAAGTGGGTGAATCGGTCAGCGCACCCGGCAAGTATTACCAGAACAATGTGGCTGCCACCCTTGCGCTGCTGCAGGCCATGGTCAACGCCGGCATCAAGTACCTGGTGTTTTCGTCGAGCGCTGCGGTGTATGGCAACCCGCTGTATGTGCCTATTGACGAAGCGCATGGCAAGCAGCCAATCAACCCCTATGGCTTGAGCAAATGGATGGTCGAGCAGATTCTCGAGGACTTTGACCGTGCCTATGGTTTGAAGTCGGTTTGCCTGCGCTATTTCAACGCTGCCGGGGCCGACCCCGAGGGCCAGTTGGGTGAGCGGCATGAGCCGGAAACCCACCTGATCCCGTTGATCCTGCAGGCGGCATCGGGGCGGCGCGAGGCGGTCACGGTGTTTGGCCGCGACTACGACACCCCGGACGGCACCTGTATTCGCGATTATGTGCATGTGTCGGACCTGGCCACGGCGCATGCGTTAGCGGTGGACTACCTGCTGGCGGGTGGGGAGCGTACTGCGTTCAACCTGGGCAATGGCCTCGGCTTTTCGGTGCAGCAGGTGATCGATACGGCGCGTGAGGTAACCGGGCGACAGATCGACACCCTTGACGCCCCCCGCCGCGCCGGCGACCCGCCGCGGTTGGTGGCCGATGCCAGCAGAGCGTTGCAAGTGCTGGGCTGGCGGCCGGAGTTCGCCGCGTTGGAGCAGATCGTCCGGCATGCATGGCAGTGGGAGTTGCAGTACCCCTGGGCCATACGCCAGGGGCGGTAGCCGTGAACAACACGGGCCGCATTTCCTCCACAGTCGTCGCTAGCCACAGCGACACCGCCCGTTGAGGAGCAACTGTCTTTCTGAAAATTTGAAAAGCCTGCGCTATTCATTGTGTGCGGGCTTTCCCGCGAAGCAG
>NZ_BLJG01000124.1 GCF_009932375.1 Pseudomonas juntendi | reverse complement strand
CCGAAGGCTGAGCCAACGGCGCTGGCGTCGTCCAGAAACTGCCCAGGTACTGCAGCAACAACGGCGCGAACTGCCCGATGCTTCGTATCCGCTCCATAAACCCCACCTGCCCATAGCCCGCAGATCATTGGAAGCTGAACTCCCGTTTTCACCGGAGTTCATCCCATGATGCGTCCCGACGCCAAGGTGCAGAAGGTCTACCTCTACCCAAAACCCGTCGATTTCCGCAAATCCATCAACGGCCTGGCCGCTCTGGTCGAGCTGGACATCAAGGTGGAAGTGTTCAACCCCGTGCTGTTCGTGTTCCTCAACCGCACCCGCAGTCAGGTCAAGATCCTCTACTGGGAGCGCAATGGCTTCTGCCTGTGGCTCAAGCGTTTGGAAGCCGAACGCTTCAAGACCAAGCCCGATGCCGGCGACGAGGCCATCGAGCTGACGGTCGATGAGTTGAACTGGCTGCTCGACGGCATCGACCTGTGGCGCAACCGTCCGCACCAGATACTGACGCCGCGTTTCGTGACCTGAGCCGGTATAATCCACGGCCATGATCGCCGTGCCCGCCCCCCTTCCTGACGACCCAATCCTGCTCAAGCATTTACTGCTGCTGGCCAGTGAACAGGCGGCTGCGAAAGATGCTCGCATAGAACAACTTCAGGAACAGGTCGCCCTGCTGCGCCACAAGTTGTTCTCGCCCAAGTCCGAGCGCAGCCCTGAAGACGCCGACTCACCGCAGTTGGCCATGTTCAACGAGGTCGAAGAGCTGATCGAAGCGGCCGCTGCGCCAAGCGAAGCCGAAGCCGAAGCCGAAGCCGAAGCCGAAGCCGAAGAAATCGTTGCGCCGGTCAAGCGCCGTGGCAAGCGCAAGCCGTTGCCGGCCAACCT
>NZ_BLJG01000123.1 GCF_009932375.1 Pseudomonas juntendi | reverse complement strand
CTTAACTGACTGGCATTAGGCTGCGGCCGGGTTTTTTGTTTCACGATGACTCCAGCCCGGTAGTTCGCTGGACTGCGACGTAGCCCGATACAACAGGTTTATCAATAGCTTACGCGCGTCCATCATATGCCGGTGCTTTCTGAAACTTGACCCGGTTCTCCCTCGCGCCGCTCCTATCTGGCTCCTGGAATCCGGGTCGTTCCAAGGAGTCATCATGGCAAAGATCAAGCTCACCAAGACCGCCGTAGAGTCGGCGCAACCCCAGGCGAAGGACATCGAACTACGGGATACCGTCGTGCCCGGCTTCCTTTGCAAGATTACCCCGACGGGACGCCGGGTGTTCATGCTCCAGTACCGCACGAACTCTGGCCAGCCCCGCAAGCCCTCGCTGGGACTCTACGGGGAGCTAACCGTCGAACAGGCGCGGGTCAAAGCGCAGGACTGGCTGGCCGAGGTTCGCCGGGGTGGTGATCCCGGCGGTGCCAAGGCCGAGGCGCGCAAGGCGCCCACGATGGCCGAGTTGTGCAAAAAGTTCATGGAGGACTACTCCAAGAAGCGCAACAAGGTCAGCACGCAGGACGGCTACCAGGGCGTCATCGACCGCAACATCATCCCGCTGCTGGGCCGCAAGAAGGTGCATGACGTGAAGCGGCCCGACATTGCGGGGCTCATGGAAAAGCTGGCCTACAAGCCGACCGAGGCCAACAAGACCTTCGGCGTGCTGCGCAAGATGTTCAACTTGGCCGAAGTCTGGGGCTTCCGCCCGGACGGTACGAATCCGTGCCGCCACGTCCCGATGTACCCGCCGGGCAAGGAAACCCGGCTCATCGTGGACGAGGAAATGGTGCGGATCTTCCGCCAGTTGGAGAAACTGGAGGCGGAGGGGCTGGAGAACTACGTCATCCCGTTGGCGATCCGGCTGCAATTCGAGTTTGCGGCGCGGCGCTCCGAAATCTGCCCGCTCGAATGGAGCTGGCTGGACTTCGAGAACCGGCGCGTGGTGTGGCCCGACAGCAAGGTTGGCGGCATTTCCAAGCCCATGAGCGAGGAAGCCTATCGGCTGCTTTCGACGGCGCCGCGTCTGGAAGGCTGCCCTTACGTCCTGCCGTCGCCGAACGACCCGGCCAAGCACCTGACCTTTGGCGAGCACTATGGCGGCTGGTGCCGGACGCTCAAGGCCGCCAGCGTGCCGCACGTAGGCACGCACGGCATCCGTCATCGCTCGACCACCGACATTGCCAATTCCGGTGTGCCGACCAAAGTGGGAATGAAGCTGACGGGCCACAAGACCGTGGCGATGTTCATGCACTACGTCCACACCGAGGACAAGCCGGTGCGCGAGGCGGCCGAGCTGGTGGCCAGCCGCCGCCAAGCCATCACGGGCGCGCGGCAGCTTGCGGAGGCGGTGGCATGAACGGGCGCCGGCCATCAGCAGCATCGCTCGCAGCGCCCGCGGCGCTGCTGGGCGACATTCGGGCACTGATCGAGGCGGCGCGCAAGCGCGCCGCCTCGACGGTGAATAGCGAGCTTACGATGCTCTACTGGCGCATCGGCCAACGCATCCACACGCAGGTCTTGGACAGGCGCCGGGGCGCCTACGGCAAGGAAGTTCTGCCCACCTTGGCTGCGC
This sequence comes from Pseudomonas juntendi, assembly GCF_009932375.1. Taxonomy (GTDB): domain Bacteria; phylum Pseudomonadota; class Gammaproteobacteria; order Pseudomonadales; family Pseudomonadaceae; genus Aquipseudomonas; species Aquipseudomonas juntendi. The sequence continues at coordinate 46,016 of NZ_BLJG01000123.1, read as the reverse complement.
AGTTGGTGGAGGAGTACGGCAGCAGCTTTGCAGAGCAGAACTTGCGCCGCATGGTGCAGTTCGCCGCCACCTTCCCCGACGAGCGAATTCTCGTATCACTGATACGAGAATTGAGCTGGACGCACTTCATCGCCCTGATGCCGCTGAAAGACCCGCTCCAGCGGGACTACTACGCACAGATGGCCAGCACCCAACGCTGGAGCGTGCGGACGCTGCGCGAGCGTATCGACTCGATGCTGTACGAGCGCACGGCGCTTTCCCAAAAGCCGGAAGAAACCATAGCGCAGGAGTTGGCGACCCTGCGCGATGCGCAGCGCATGTCGCCGGCCCTGGTCATGCGCGACCCGTACATCCTCGACTTCCTGGGCCTGCGGGACACTTGGCAGGAAGGCGACTTGGAAGCGGCGATCATCCGTGAAATGGAGTCCTTCCTGCTGGAGCTGGGCGCGGGCTTCTCATTCGTCGCCCGGCAGAAGCGCATTCCGATCGACGACGAGGATTTCCACCTTGACCTTCTGTTCTACAACCGCAAGCTGCGGCGGCTGGTTGCGGTGGAGTTGAAGGTAGGTGACTTCAAGGCGGCCTACAAAGGGCAGATGGAGCTTTACCTTCGGTGGCTAGACAAGCACGAACGGGAGCCGGAGGAAGCCTCGCCGCTCGGGATCATCCTTTGCACCGGCAAGAAGCGCGAGCAGATCGAATTGCTGGAGCTGGACAAGTCCGGCATCCACGTTGCCGAGTATCTGACCGCCTTGCCGCCGAGGGGCGTGCTGGTGGAGCGGCTGCAACAGGCAACGCAACGGGCGCAGTTGCAAATCGAGCAGCGCAAGACGGACAACGAGTAGTCCTGTCCCAAGCAGTCGGGCGTCCCGGCGTGCCGCCGTCGCGCTGTCGTGCTGCGCATCGAGCTTCGCTGCGCGAGTCTCGCCCCTGTCGGGCTTCCATCACTGACGCCTCCGTCCCGGCTCGTTGATCCGGGCCTGCGCGCTCCGCTTGCCAAAAATCGACTCTGTGCAGTGGGCGGGTGTGGGCGGTCTTGCTGTTCCCTTCACCGTATCACGGCGTTCTCGCCGTCAAGGGCGGCGCGCGCCATGCGCGCTTGCGTCCTGGCGGCCGTCTGCGACCCCTGACTGCTTGCGCTGCGCCGTGCTGCCGCCGGTTCCGGGCAATTCCGCCCGAGCAACCGGAGCACGATCATGTCGCAACTGTCCTTTCCCTCGTTCGATTCCTGTCTGCTGGTGCGCGACGCGCACGGGCGCTATCTACCGGCATCGGCCGACGACATTCTGGAAGCTGCGCGCCAGGTCATTGACCGGAAAATGCAGCGCGGAGCAGAGTTCACTTCGCCGGCGGCGGTCAAGGAATACTTGCGTACAAAGTTGGCCAGCTTCGAGCATGAGGTGTTCGTAGTGCTGTTCATGGATACGCGCCATCGTCTGATCGAATACAGGGAGATGTTCCACGGCACTATTGACGGTGCGTCGGTGTATCCGCGCGAAGTGGTCAAGGAGGCGCTGCGGCTCAATGCGGCGGCGGTCGTCGTTTCGCACAACCATCCGAGCGGAAACCCCGAGCCGAGCGCGGCTGACCGGGCGCTGACCCAGCGGCTCAAGGAAGCGTTGGGTCTGGTGGACGTGCGCGTGCTCGATCACATCATCGTTGCGGGCAACGAAACGGCATCGTTCGCCGAGCATGGGCTGATCTAGCCCAAGGGGCTTCGGCCCCTTTTTGCTGCGCCTGGTGGCATAGCTATGGCCCTCGCGGCCTGATGCTCAGGCCGTCGCAACCTGAATCATCTCGTCGTAATGTTTCTTGTCCACCTCTTCCAGCCACTGGAAGATGTTCCCGATGACGCTGTGGCTTTCGCCTGCCAAGTTTTCTGCGGATTCCTCTGTTATCTCAATAACGTCGCTATGTGAATACTTATTGATAAAGCGGTAGATTTTTTCTTTAAGCTCTGGTGTCGTGATGGTGCAATCTTTTAGGCCAGCCTCCATCAATTGACTAATGTCGCTTCGCCGCCTTGGATATTTGAAGGTAAAAAACGATTCAACAAGCTTTCGGGCGAGGTTGGCGGTCAAGAACGCCTCATCTCGATTGAGTGTCGTGTGCGCCCTATATTCGTAAAGCTTCTTGAAGATATAGTGGTACTCGGAACCGTAGTTCTTGAGTGAGTCGTCGGCATCCACAAGTAGGGAGTGACGAGGGGAGCCAGGTGGCGCATCCAGGCGATAAAAGAAGCAATTCTCGGCGTTGCCTTTTTTGACTCGATTCCTATTGGTGCCAGTGAACCAGTCTCTCACTAGCTTAAAGTAAGTGAAGTTGTGAGTCAGCACAAAAAGTTGCTTGGCTTCAGTGCATTGCGTTCTCAAAAACGAGTAGGCGTGAAACAAGTGATTAGAATCAAAGCTTGAGACCGGATCGTCAACGACGACGATCGTATCCTTGATGTTATTTCCATTTTCTTTGAGCTTCGTGATGAAATAGACAAATGCAATCGCAGTCTTCTCACCTTCGCTCAAATTCCCATCGTGCTCACCAACCCCGTTTCTGATGATCTCATAGCCTTTCTTCTTCTGATTGAAGTTCAGGCAAAGCTCAGAGCGGCCAATGAAGCGATGCAGGATGTCATTGAACTCCTTTGCCCCGACCGTTTCATTCGAGAGCGCCGCTTCTATGGCTCCGACCTCTAGACTAATTTTTTCAATTTCCTTATGGTCGTTCTTTGCTTCTGACTCAAGGTCATTGCACTTCTTCTCACTTCCAGCATAGTCAAACTCTTGCACCTCAGCCGCAGCAAAGTGAAGCTCCAGTGCCACCTTGCTTTTTGAGGTCTCAGATTTGAAATTTGAAGTCTTATTGTTGTGCTTTCCAACGAGAGCAACAATCGACTTCAGGATGTCATTGAAATTGGTGACATCGTCTTCAACCACATCCGAGATCTGAATGTCTGTCTTCCCAGGGTCTGTGATCTTGGCCTTCAGGGCTTCCCGCCAGGCGTCCATTTGCTGGTCGATCTTTTCAGCAGCAGTTGCGTAGTCCTTTTGAAGCTTTTCTGCCTCGGCCGATAGTTCTTTATAAAACTCGGTCGATGCGGGAAACTGATTAGCTGGAGCGCCTTGAGATTCAATCCATGTCGCCGCATTCTGAAGTCGGCTCTGAAACTCCGTGAACTCCTTGCTGAAGTGGGCAGCAAGCGCCTCGGCACGAAGCTGGGCGAACGGAGAGCCGCAGAACTCGCAGGATTGCGAGTCGTGGTTTTTATGGATTTCCAAGCCTGCTTGAACCCATTCGCGGATGTCCGGGTTATCGGTAAGCCGCTGGATTGCTTGATTGACCGCCGTAGTCCCAATCAAATCTCTGATGCGGCCCGCCGCTTTCTTAAAGTAGTCCGGCTCAATGGCCGTTGAGGCGAAAGCAATGCTTGGAAGCTGATCTGGCTTGGCGGCATTCGTAAGGTCGATAACCCTCTCATCTGGAAGAACCGACTCCGCCTTGATAATTGTCTCGCCGTTATTCTGTATGAAGTTGGAGAGCTTGCGGCGGTCGTAATTCAAGTAATAACTGTCGCTCGTATCAATCGCCTGAAGTCCAAGCTTCATTTTCTTGGCAGCATTGGTCAGGAACTTCTCTAATGCCTCACGCTGCTTCTTGATATCGCTTTGCTTGTCGTCGTGAGCCTTCTTTTTCGACTGAAGCTCGCTCTTCAGCTTCTCCAGCTTCTGCAAGTCATCAATCTTCTCTTTCGCAATAAGAAGGATGCTCTTTACGGATTTGTCCCAATCAATGTTCTCATGCACGAAGCGTTGATTGAAAACATGAATATTCAATTGGGATGAGTGGAGTGTGGATTCCGTGATCGTTGAGCCATCCTCCAGAACTACTGAAAATTGGCCCGTGCTGAAGCGGGGAACCATCGAGCGAAGCTCAAAGCAAGAGAATAGATTCGATAACGTTGACTTGCCTGTTCCATTCCAACCATAGACCAGGTTGTACCGGCCGAACTTTTGGATCTTCGTTCCATTGAAGTCGCTGAAGATTCCGAACTGTTTGAGGCGGTTGATGCAGACAATCATCTCTAGATCTCCGTGTTCTTGCTTTCCCATCATTAGCTTGCGAAACAAATGGTAAACGAAGAGTCCTCTTGCGTCTCCGCTTCGCGGATCGCGCTGCTCCAGGTTCGCTAGTCGCTCATCCCTGGCGGGACTGGCTTCGCCAGCCTTCCGCATCGCTGACGCCTACGGCCCGGCTTCCAGCTTCGGGCCTGCGCGCTTCGCTTGCGTGCGGTCAGCACAAAGGGATGGCCGTTGCCTTGTCCAGCCGTCTCCCCTGACTTCATCACCTTACCCGCGACCGTAGCCCGCGCCCGTGTGCCGTCAAGGCGCGCAGGGCCGTGTCCTCGGCTGCGCCTGCGGGCCGCACCCACCCTGCGCTTGGCTCCTTGACGGCCCCCGTCCGCGCGCTCCTTTGGCCGCGGGCGATGAACTCAGGAAAGACGGTGGCAACAGGGCCAACCGGGTTCCTCGTGCCGACCGCACCAAACAGCCGAAAGGCTGGGCTCCGAATCTAGAAATCCGGTGTGCGGTGTGAACAGCAAACCTCTTTTGTCAGGAGAAAGACCATGCAACTCGCATCCCGTTTCGCTTTCCGCTCCCCCTCGCTGCGCAGCGATTACCCGCTGTCCGACGACCAGATTCACCGCGTGGCCCCGTCCATCTTCGCGGATGCCCCGCACGAGAGCCGTTCGCAGCGGTACGCCTATATCCCCACCGCCGCCGTGCTGACCGAGCTTCGCAAAGAAGGCTTCCAGCCTTTCATGGTGACGCAAACCCGCGTGCGCGACGAAGGCAAGCGCGAGCACACCAAACACATGATTCGCTTGCGCCATGCCAGCCAGATCAACGGCGCGGAGGCCAACGAAATCGTGCTGCTGAACTCGCACGACGGCACCAGCAGCTATCAGATGCTGGCCGGAATGTTCCGGTTCGTGTGCAGCAATGGCCTTGTTTGCGGCAACACCGTGGCCGATGTGCGAGTGCCCCATAAAGGCGACGTGGCCGGTCTGGTCATTGAGGGCGCTTACGAAGTCTTGAGCGGTTTCGATCGGGTGAAGGAATCGCGCGATGCCATGCGCGGCATCACCTTGGACGATGGCGAATCCGAAGTGTTCGCCCGCGCCGCGCTCGCCCTCAAGTACGACGACCCCGACAAGCCCGCGCCCATCACGGAATCGCAAATCCTGATGCCGCGCCGCTTCGACGACCGCCGCCCCGACCTGTGGAGCGTGTTCAACCGCACCCAAGAAAACCTGACCCAAGGCGGGCTGCGTGGCCGCAGCGCCAACGGGCGCCGACAGCAAACCCGCCCGGTGCAGGGCATCGACCAAAACATCCGACTGAATCGCGCCCTCTGGCTGCTGGCCGATGGCATGCGCCAGTTGAAAGCCTGAATCCCCACGCGGCAGGGGCAGGCAGCAGCCCTTGTCGCTTTCTTCGCTGCTGCATTCCTGAACCGATAGGAGTTATCACCATGAACGCCGTTACCCAAACCGAAGCCCGCGCCATCAACACCGCCGCCGCTATCCCGCTGGAAGCCGCTGACCCGACCAAGAACCTGATTCTGGTTCCGCTGTCGCGGCTGGTGTCGCGCCCCACTGGCCGCAACGTGCGCAAGACCCCGCGCATGTCCATTCCCGAACTCGCCGCCAGCATCCAGCGTGTCGGCCTGCTGCAAAACCTCATCGTGATTGCCGCCGCCGACGGCGAGCATTACGAAGTCGTGGCCGGTGGCCGTCGCCTCGCAGCGTTGAAGCTGCTGGCGAAGAAGCACCGCATCAGCAAGGAATGGGAGGTGCCTTGCCTGCAGGTGGCCGATGGCACCGCACGCACGGCCAGCCTGACCGAGAACGTGCAGCGCGAAGCCATGCACCCCGCCGACCAGTTCGAGGCGTTCGCCGCGCTGGTGGCCGAAGGCCGCAGCATCGAGGATATCGCAGCGGATTTTTCCGTCACGCCGCTGGTGGTGCAGCGCCGCTTGAAACTCGCCAACGTCTCGCCGCGCCTGCTGGCCGACTATCGCGCCGAGGCCGTGAGCCTTGACCAGTTGATGGCCCTTGCCATCACCGACGACCACGCCGCGCAGGAAGCCGCGTTCTACGATGCGCCGACATGGCAGCGCAGCCCGCACAACCTGCGCGACCGTCTGACCGAACGCGAAATCGACGCCTACCGGCATCCGCTGGTGCGCTTTGTCGGGCTGGACGGCTACGAGCAGGAAGGCGGTGGCATCCGCCGCGACCTGTTCGCGGAGGGCGACAAAGGCGTGTATCTGACCGATGCCGCACTGCTGGAACGGCTGGCGCAGGACAAGCTGGCAGGTATCGCCGCCAAGGTGCAGGCCGAGGGCTGGGCGTGGGTGGATGCCACGCCGGGCATGACCCATGCCGATCTGCAAGCCTTCCAGCGTGCGCCAAGGGAACGCCGCAGTCCGAACAAGCGCGACGCGCAGCGCATCGAGAAGCTGCAAACCAAGCTGCACGAACTGGCCGAAGCCGTGGATGCCGCGCTGGACGACGAAGACGAAGAAAAGGCCGATGCCTTGCAGGAAGAAGGCGAACGCCTGGGCGAGCAGTTGCAGGCGCTGGAAGAAGGCTTGCTGGACTATGCGGCCAATGTGAAGGCCGCAGCCGGTGCCATCGTCACCATCGACCGCGACGGGCAGGCCGCGATTCATCGCGGGCTGCTGCGCGAAGCCGAAGCCAAGGCGCTGCGCACGCTGGAACGACTGCGGCAGGGTTTCGGCAGCGAAGGCGAAGCCGCAAACGAGGACGAAGGCGAGGACGACGAGCAGCCCAAGACCGCCACCATGTCCGACCGACTGGCGCAGCGGTTGAGCGCGCACCGTACCGCCGCGCTGCAAATCGAAGTGGCCCGGCATCCGCAAGCCGCGCTGGCCGCCGTGGTGCATGGCATGGTGCAGACCGTCTTGCAGGAAAGCCACTACGGCCACGACCTGCCGCTGGGCGTGCGCCTCACGGTGCAAGACCGGCTGGAAGGCATGGCCCCGGACTGGCCGGAATCACCCGCCGCCGTGGCGCTGCGCGAACTGCAACAGGTGGCAGGCGAAACCTTGCCGGAGGACAGCGCCGAACTGTTCGCCGCGCTGCTGGCGAAATCACAGGATGAACTGGTGCGGCTGCTGGCCGTGTGCTTAGCTTCCACGGTGGACGTGGTGACGCCTCGCGCCACGCCGCACCAGCCCGGCGCGGAACTGGCGCAGGCCGTGGGGCTGGATATGGCCGCGTGGTGGCAGCCCACCAATGAGGGTTACTTCCGGCATGTGCCGAAGGCCGCGATTCTGGAAGCCGTTGGCGGGTTCGCGCCCTCGCACGTCACCCGACTGGCGAAGTTGAAGAAGGGCGACATTGCCAGCGAAGCCGAACGGCTCGCCGCTGGCACCGGCTGGATGCCCGCCATCTTCCGCACCGAAGGCCCGCAGCAGGCCGGGCAGGACGCGCCGGCGGATGGCGAAGCCGAAGCACAGGAAGAAGCGGCCGCCGTGGCGGATGTCCAGCCGCAGGCCGAGGCTTTGGCCGCGTGACTTCGCACCGTAGATAGCGCCCCGGTTCCGGCCGGGGCGCTTCATATTGAGGATGCCTGCCATGACCCACCAACCCGCAAACCGCCCCCGTATGGCTGCGACCTATGCCTCCGGCACGGTGCGCGCCCGCCGCTGGCACGGCGACGGCGACGTGCGCGGCTACCGTCCGCCGCGTGGCTGGACGGCCCGCGCCGACCTGACCGATCTGCATCCCCTCACGGGCCGCGCCTTGCCGCGCGCCGTGTGGTGGATCATCGAAACCAAGAAATAACGAGCCGCACCGGCCCCAAGCCGTGCCGCCTTGGGGCCGGTGGTCGAAAACTCCGGGCGCGGCGGTGGCCGCGCCCGGTTTCACTGCTAAAAAAAAGCCCCATCGCCGCCTTCGGTCGGCGGCGATGGGGCCACGCACAAGGGCGCTCGTGCGCGAAATCCACGAAGCCAGCAAGTGTGGCGGCGCATCGCGCCGCCAACGATTCGACCGAGCCCCGCCGCAATGGGCGGGGCTGGTGTGGCTACGCCCCGGCTTGCTGCGGCAGGTTGCACGAAAGCGTGCCGTCCCCGACGCTGGCGGTTCGTTGTCTGTACGTCACGAAAGACGGTTCACCGACACGCCGCCCAGCCTCGCTTCTATGGAGCTTCCACACCACGCCTCAGTATGTGGCCGTGAGCTGCGGCAGGGGCGCTCTGGCCTTGTCGTCGGGGCATTGACCTGGCCCGCGTCAGGGCGCAAGCCGGTGCAGCCGTCACGCGGGGATGCCGAGTTGGCCACGTCTCCATTCGGGAGCGGGCGGCCTGTGCGTCCTTGTCTTGTTGTGAATCCTGGCGGTGGCGCGGCTGCGCCTTGGGCTTCATGGCCGCAACCTTGCAGCGAAAACAATTTCCCCTGCGCTGCGCGCATTCCTCGCGGGACAAATTCTTTTCGCTTCCAGGTTCTCCACGTTGTTGCGACCGCTGCGCGGTGCGACCAGCCCATCCCCCGCCGGCCGGATCACAACAAGGACGCACTGGCGCGACCTTGTTCAACCCGAAAGGAGAAACATCATGGCTAACATCGGCACCTTCACCGCAGAGAAAGACGGCTTCACCGGCACGCTTCGCACCCTGACGCTCAACGTCAAGGTCAAGCTGGTTCCCAACGACAAGGGCGACACCGAGAACGCCCCCGACTTCCACCTGCAAGCGGCTGGCCACGAAGTCGGCGCAGCGTGGAAGAAGACCAGCGAGGCCGGGCGGGAATACCTGTCCGTATCCATCGACGACCCTTCGTTCCCGGCGACGGTCTATGCCCGCCTGATCGAGAACGAGGACGGCACGCACGACCTGATCTGGTCGCGCAACAAGCCGAAGGCGGCCTGACAGCCGCTTACCGCGTCCCGCCCACTGCGGCGGGGCGCGATGCTGCTGATCGCAGCACCGCACGCGCAGGATTTCTGCTGCTGCCGCGTGCTGGATACGCCCGTCACCGCGGGCCTGCATGCGTGCCTTGTGGCTCGCAATCCGTGTCAACGAGCGGTGTGTGGCGTGTCGGCGCTGTAAGCGCCGCCGGGCTTTCGGGCTTCGCCCCGTGCCGGCAAGCCGTCACGGCCATCCGGCTTCAATCCCTCACGCCTTCGCGCCTGCGGCGCTGCGCGCTCCGCTTGCTGCAATTCAGTACCACACGCCAACGCGCTACGGCGTGTCGGGCTCTTCCAATATCGCCCTGAGTTCCTGGCGCACCTGTGCCAGCAATTCATCAGCTTCGCGGGTGCTGTCACCGGCATAAGCCAATGTGAGCAGCGTGAGCGGATGCACTTCCATGACCTCGCACAGATCGGCCAGCTTCTGGATGGTTGGGCTTTTCAGGTCGCGCTCCAGCGTGCTCATGTAGGTGCGACTGGACACGTTGGAGAACGCTTCCTGGCTCAAACCACGCGCCTTCCTTACCGTCCGAATCGCCGCTGCCAATGAGTTCTTCGCTGCCACCTATGGTTTCCCCAAAAAACCAAGATGACAGCCCATTGCGCCCTATAGGACTACAATCTATAGTGTTCATTTGGTGGTGATGTTTTCCTTTTCCGTGCTTTTACGGAGATCCGCATCTGCGGATTTCCTCAGACCCAGGGAACCGCGTCCGTGTCTTTCCTGACTTCCACCAATACGCCTTCGTGCCTCTCCGCTTTTGCGGCTTCGTGCGCTTGCGCATACGTGCATCCGTCCGCAGGCACAGATGCGCCTCGGCGATTGCGTGTGTTCGTGGAAGGGGCGCGGCCTTGACCACGCTTGTCACCGAGGAAGACCGGGTGCACCTACTGGCCCACGGCCTCACCCGCGCCGCAGGCCAGGAATGTGACCCGCTGCCCGTGGTGCGCCTGTTCACACCGGACGCACATGCGACCTGGCTATTGGCCGCGCTCGATCCGACCGATGGCGATACGGCCTACGGCCTGATCGACCTCGGGATCGGGATGCCTGCCCTGGCGACGGTGAAGCTGTCCGATCTGGCGTCCATCGTCGGGCCGCTCAAGCAGCCCGTGATACGAGATCGGTACTTCCAGCCGACGCGGCCGCTGTCGGAATACGTTCGACTGGCTCAGGAAAACGGTTCGATCACCGATTGACGCATTCCAGCGCGACCAGGCAAAAAGTATCGCATTGTGACTATTTCGGTCTTAGCCAAGACCTGGCAAGTCTTGATCCGCATGCTTGCACCAGGGTGGTGCGCTCCTGACCAAAACAGTCATGATGCCAGGCGCGAGATTCGGCACGGTGTTCAATGCTGCACCCCATTTCCGGGCGGTGCAGTCGTCGCATTTAGACGATTTCGGCAATGCACTGGAGCGAATCTGTCTTGACACCAGCAGTTAAAGCGTAACCCGAGTTTGATGACCACTTGATGGCGATTCGATAGCTCCCGCACAGCGGAATTGTGGCGACGTTCCCAGAAACAGGGAGGTTTCGCCATGACTGACCGCAGCAGCCAACACTGGTATCCCACGGCCGCGTATCTCTACACGCTGCACCTCGATGGCCCAGCGCTGGCTTGGGAGTATTTGCGCAGGAATGCAAGCTACCGGCGCGACTGGCTACGCCGGCGTCGCAAGCCAGATGCGGCGCAGGCCTGGGGCCTGCGCCTGCTGGAAGATCCCGGCCTGGATGCGCGCGATGCACATCCTGCTTGGTTCCCCGATCACGACGGCGTGGTGCAGCTATACCCCGACGCCGACCCACCACCCGATGCGCATACCTTCGAGTTCTGGCGCATTCCTGGGCGCAAGCAACTGACCCACGACGGCAAGCGCCTGGTGCTTGTATCGCATTGGCCAGGCTGCTGCGTTCGGCTCGCACTCGCACCCGACCTAGAAGATGGCTCGGCCTATCTCTACGCCACACGCGCCTGCGCCACGCCCTGTGCGCGCTACCGCACGCTCGCTGCGAAGCTGGATGCGCTATCTGCCGCAACCGTGGCCGCGCCTGTGGCAACAGCCCGCTCTCGCCCCACGCCCGCCGCGCTGCTGGAACTGCATACCTTGCAAGCGCTCGACGCGACCCTCGCGGGAGCCTCTTTGCGCGAAGTGGCCGAAGGTCTGTTCGGCGCGGATGCCGTCGCGGCCGACTGGCACAAAGACAGTGCATTGCGTGCCCGCGTGCGGCGGCTGGTACGCCGCGGCGATGAGCTGATGCACGGCGGCTACCGCCGACTAGCGCAGCTTCCAATGTTCCCGTCGCATTAGGGGGGACGTTTCTCGACCCGTGCGAATCGTCCCTTAGCAAGAAGCCTTGCTTTCTTGAGAGTGCCTCTATCCGGCCGCGTGGTGTGGCCGGGCTTGATGGAGGTACATCCCATGCGACCTGCTCCCTCGCGGCCTGCCGCCGCTGCCGTCACTGCGACCTCGCAGCCTCAACGCTACCTGACAAACGACGAAGCCGCCGACTACCTGCGGCTGTCGCCGCGCACGCTGGAGAAGCAGCGGGTGATCGGCGGCGGCCCCAAGTTCCGCAAGTTCGGCCGCCGCGTCATGTACGCGGTGTCCGACCTCGATGCCTGGGCCGACCAGCGCAGCTACGAGGCCACGTCCGATCCCGAATACGCCGAGCGCCACGCGGGCGACTACCGTGATGGCCGCTGATCGTCGGCGCGTGGGTGGCCTTCGCCATGTCCAGCCCGCCAGGGCAAGCCTTGCCGCAGCGCGAACAGCTCGATCTGTTCCGAGCGCTGCCGGGCGACATGGCGCCACGCGATTCCCAGGACTTGATGGCCTTTCCGTTCTTCTCGCTTGCCAAGTCGCGGCGCACGGCGCCGATCGACTTCCGCAGCGGGAACGTCACCATTCGCGTGGAAGGCACGCAGGAGCACGGCATCGCAACGATATGGGATGCCGACGTGCTGATATGGGCCGCCTCGCAGATCGTGGAGGCGCGCGACGCGGGCCTGCGCCCGTCGCGCTGGATACGCGCCACGCCTTACGAGATTTTGCGCTTCATCGGGCGCGGCACGTCCCTCAACGACTACCAGCGCCTGAAGGCCGCCCTCGACCGGCTGCAATCGACCACGGTGGCCACGTCCATCCGCGAAACCACGGGAAGGCGCTTGCATCGCTTCTCGTGGATCAACGAGTGGAAGGAACTCGCCGACGCCAGCGGCACCCCGCTGGGCATCGAGCTGATCTTGCCGGACTGGTTCTATGCCGGCGTGCTCGACGCCGCCCTGGTGCTGACCATCGACCCGGCCTATTTCCGCTTGAAAGGCGGTATCGAACGCTGGCTGTACCGCCTGGTGCGCAAGCATGGCGGGCGGCAGGAGCACGGCTGGCAATTCGACTTCCGACACCTGTACCGCAAATCCGGCAGCGCGGCCCGCTTCTCGGACTTCGCCTACGACGTGCGCGCCCTGGTGGCGCGGCAGTCGTTGCCCGGCTACGTCCTCGGCATCGAGCGGATGCCGGACGACAACACCGAGCTGCTGACCTTCCGGCCCGTGCCGCACGCGGCACGGGGATAACTGCGGGAGAACCTGTGGACGGCCTCGTGCTATCAGGAGTACCGGGTATCGTGCTATCAGGAGTACGACCCTCGTGCTATCAGGAGTACGAAAACGCCGGAAAGCCAACAACGGCGCGGGTTTGCGTTCCCTCTAACTTACCTAACAAGAAATACATAACTTTTAGTAGAAGCGCGCCGTTTCGGTGGACAACCACGAAATGGCACGCCCAGGCCGGCTTTCCAGCTCGGAGGGCCGCGCCATGATCTTCGCGTTTCTCAACCAGAAAGGCGGCGTCGGCAAGACCACGCTCGCCACGCACATCGCCGGCGAACTGGCGATGCGCGGCCTGCATGTCATCCTGCTGGATGCCGACCCGCAGGGGTCATCGCTCGACTGGACGCAGCGGCGTAGCCAGCAGGGCCTGCCCCGTCTGTTCAGCGCCGTGGGCCTTGCCCGCGAAACGCTGCATCAGGAAGCGCCAGAACTCGCCAGGCGGGCCGATCACATCATCATCGACGGCCCGCCGCGCATCGCCGCCCTCGCGCGCTCCGCGCTGCTGGCGGCCGAGCGCGTGCTGATCCCCGTGCAGCCCAGCCCCTACGACGTATGGGCTTCTGCCGAGATGGTCGCACTGATCCGCGAAGCACAGGTGTTCCGGCCAGCGCTACGCGCGGCCTTCGTCATCAACCGGCGCGTCAGCACCACCATCATCGGCAGGGAGGCACGGCAATCGCTGGCCGAACAGCCGCTGCCCGCGCTGCGCTCGGAGATCCACCAGCGCATCGTCTTTGCCGACAGCGTAGCCGCTGGCCGGCTCGCCCGCGAAACCGCGCCCGACAGCGCCGCTGCCCGCGAGATCGCCGCGCTCACCGACGAACTGCTGCGGTGGCCGACATGACTGGAAAGCCATCACCACGCAGCAAGCGCGTCGGCATCGGTGTACGTCCCCCAGCGAATCCGCACGCCGAAGCGTGGATTCGCCAGGGCGACGCAGATGCCTTGCAGAAAGGCGACCTCTACACCGCTCGACTGACGCTTGACATCACGCCCGCCATGCGGGCGCGCATCAAGGTGTCGGCCTTCACGCGAGGCGTGACCGTAGCCGAACTGCTGCGCAGCCTGCTGGAGCGGGAGTTTCCCCCGGAGGGCACGCCGTGAACGCATCCGCTTCGACCGCCCACACCCCCAAAGCAAGTGCGCCCACGGCTGCACCGCCGCCGGCGCCTTCGACACTCGCCGGCCAGGCCGGCAACGTGCCGCTGACGCGCGTGGCGCTGACCTACATCGAACCCCGCTTCAAGCTCTACCTGCGCTTCGGCGAACCGGCGCGCACGCTCCAGCTCGACCGCTGGCGGCGCTGCGCCGTGTTCCTGCCGAACGCGGTTCTGTGCCGCATCCGTTGGCAGGCCAACGACTACGGCACGATCCGCTGGCAGCTCATGGTGATGCAGACCGCCACGCCGCTGGACGCCGTGCAACGCATCCCCGGCGTGCAGCCGGGCGCGCGTCTGCTGTTGCACGCCGAAGGCGATGCCAACGTTCGCGCCGTGCTGGAACGCATCGACGACATCGAGGCGCTGGGCATCGCAGCCGCAGACACATCGCCCGCGTACTGGCGCACGCTCGCGAACCGGCTCGCAGCGCGCTCGGCGTTACCCACATACACCACAGAACGGCACGCCGCCTGGCTGGCAGGGAGGGCATTGCCATGACCACGATTTCCACGACCGGCCCCGTGCCGCATCCTCGCTCGCGCCTGCGCACTCGCCTCGTGCTGGCAGGCTTCGCCACCGTCGGCCTCGCTGCGCTGGCCTGGGCTGCGTTCGTGCAGCCCCTGCCGCGAATGGCCTACAACCCGTCCGACAGCGTGGCGGTCGGTTGGTATCGCATCGAACCGTTCGACCCGCGCACCGCCTCGCGGCCACGTCCGCTGTCCGTGGACAGCATCGTGCTGGTGCCGCTGCCCGACAGGGCCGCCATGCTGGCTGCGCAGCGCAGTTACCTACCGACCCGCGTTCCGCTGCTCAAACGTGTGGGCGCAGTCGCGCCACAACACGTCTGCATCGTCGCCGGCCAGGTTCGCATCGACGGCGTGCCGGTGGCCGCCGCCCTGCCTGCCGACCGGCAGGGCCGACCGCTGCCATCCTTGCAGCTTTGCCGCCGTCTCGAACCGGGCGAACTGTTCCTCTTGAGCGTGACCAACCCAGCGTCGTTCGACAGCCGCTATTTCGGGCCGGTCAGTGCATCCACCGCGATCGGCGTTGCGCATCCGATCTGGCTGGAGACACGTCCATGATGGCCGCCGATTCGCTGCACTTTGCCGCGCCTCTCATCGTGCCATCGGGCATGTCGTTCTACTGTTCGTCGCCTTGTCATCGCACGTGCAGTGCGGGTGCATTCGCACCGCACTTCGCGCTGCCTTCGGCGCAGCCGTCCAACGTGCAGGCGTCTTGCCTCGAACGCGCCTGGCCTGCGGCCATTGGCGTGTTCGCCGGCGGGCTGGCTGCTGGTGCAGCAGCGCCGCCGGGCCGCCGATGCCCGGAGCGGGAGCGAGGGGCAAAGGCGGAAGGCAAGACAAAAGGACGCGGCACCGGGCCGCGTCGAAGGCCTGTCTGCACATGGGGGTGGCGCGGCACGGAGCGGCTTTGCCGCCGTGCCGCGTGGGGCGCGAGGCCCGCGCCAATGCAGGCATGTCCGCGTGCTTCGCACGCCCGGAGACGCCGGAGCTTGCCAGGGGCGCTGCCATGACCGACCGCCGCGACGACGATTTCCGGGTGCGCCCTGGCGCGCCGAAGAACCGAGGCAAAGGCCAGGGCCAGAGCTTCGTTTCCAAGGTGCTCAAGCGGGCTGGCAAAGCCAGCGGCGGCAAGTCGGCGGTGCGCCGTCCTGTCGCTGGCGGGAGCGGCCAGCACGCGGGCCAGCGGCCCGGCTCACGGCTTGGGCGCGGCCATACGGCAGCGCGCTTCGCAGGTGCAAAGCTGACACCCATGTCACGGCGCGTGACCGTCAAGACGCTGCTGGTCAACCAGCGCAACGCCAGCCCGCAGTCGCTCGCCAAGCACCTGCGCTACATCGAGCGCGACGGTGCCGGCCGGGACGGCGAGCCGGGCCGTGCCTACGGGCCGCAGACCGACCATGCCGACCTCGATGCCTTCAAGGAACGCTGCCAGGACGACCGACACCATTTCCGTTTCATTGTTTCCCCGGAAGACGGAGCCGAGCTGGACGACCTGCGCACCTACACCCGGCACCTGATGAACCGCATGGAGGCCGACCTGGGAACGCGGCTGGATTGGGTGGCGGTCGATCACTGGAACACCGACAACCCGCACACGCACCTGATCGTGCGCGGACGCGACGATACCGGCAGAGACCTCGTCATCGCGGGCGACTACATCGCCCACGGCTTCCGCCATCGCGCCGCCGAGCTGGCGACGGAATGGCTGGGGCCGCGCACCGAACTGGAGATCCAGCAGACCTGGCAGCGCGAGGTGAAGCAAGAGCGGTGGACGAGCCTCGACCGCACGTTGCAGCGCGAGGTCGGCGAGGATGACCGGGTGCGGATCGAACGCTTCAACGAACCGACGTTGCAACGCCAGCGCCTGCTACTGATCGGCCGGCTGCAACGCTTGCAGCGGCTCGGCCTGGCCGACGAGGTGCAGCCCAGCACCTGGGCCATCCATGCCGACGCTGAGAAGACCCTGCGTGCCCTGGGCGAGCGTGGCGACATCATCCGCACCATGCAGCGCGCCATGAGCGGCCAGCCGCGCGAGCTGGCGGTATTCGAGCCGGCCGACGACGGCCGTACCCTCGTCGGCCGCGTGGCCGCCAAGGGGCTGGCCGACGAGCTGCACGACCGCGGCTATCTGGTCATCGACGGCGTGGACGGCAAGGCCCACTACGTCGCTTTGAACGCCCGCGACGAACTGGCGAGCTACCCCACCGGCGCGGTGGTGGAGGTGCGTGGTTCCGCCGAGGTACGGGCGGCGGACAAGAACATCGCCGCACTGGCGAGCGATGGCCTGTACCGTACCGATCATCACCTGGCGATCGAGCAAGGCCGAGCCAAGCCCGGCCGCGACCCGCAGGAAGTCGTCGCGGCCCACGTCCGACGGCTGGAAGCCCTGCGCCGGGCCGGCATCGTGGAGCGCGTGGCGGAAGGGCTATGGAAAGTGCCGGACGACCTATCCGAGCGTGGGCGCCAGTACGATGCGCAGCGACTGGGCGGCGTGGCCGTGGACCTGAAATCTCACCTGCCGATCGAGCGGCAGGCCCGCGTGATCGGCGCCACCTGGCTCGACCAGCAACTGATCGGCGGCGGCCGGGGATTGGGCGACCTGGGCTTTGGTGGCGATGCCAAGCAAGCCTTGCAGCAGCGCGCCGACTTCCTCGAAGAACAGGGGCTGGCCCAGCGGCGTGGGCAGCGGGTGATTCTCTCCCGGAATCTGCTGGAAACGCTGCGCAATCGGGAGCTGGCGCAGGCCGCCCAGCACATTGCCGCCGATAGTGGGTTGGAGCATCGGCACGTCACAGACGGGCAGCGCGTAGCCGGCATCTACCGGCGCTCGGTCATTCTCGCCAGCGGTCGCTATGCGCTGCTCGATGACGGCATGGGGTTCAGTCTGGTGCCTTGGCGGCCGATAATCGAGCCACGACTGGGGCAGCAGATCGCCGCGACTGTACGCGGCGGCGGTGTGTCATGGGAGGTTGGACGGCAACGAGGTCCTGGGATTGGATAGGGGCCGTAGGCTGTCGTACCGAGTTAAGGTGTCGAGCAGCGTTCTGGCCCTAGCTTCTGTGCTCCGTTAAGGCGACTAGTCTGTGCTTATCGCCGACGCTGTGGGTGCATGGTTGCTTGCCGATTCCGGTGCAACTCGCAAACGCGCTGCCCCGACCTGAACTGCCCATTCAACGATCTGCCCGGCCAACACGTCCGTCGCGACACCGAACGCGCTCACCACATCTGCCTCTCGCTTGCTGCCTGTAGCTTGGATTGCTTCGAAGCGTCTACTGGCAATAGCAGTCCGTTTGGCCGGATCGACCAGTTGCACATCGAGCCGAACCCGAACCGCGGCGATCGCTTCAGTGCCGCGGTATTCGAGCTGGAACGCCCGTAGCGTACTGCGCAACTCCATATCGGCGCTCATTGGCGTGCTATCGGTAATCACCGAAGTCGACCGCCCATCGCGCATGAAGGCTTCGACGATTCGGTCGCGTAGCAGCACCGGTGCGGGGTCGGCCCAACGCACTCCTTGCCAAGCCGACAAGCGACCATCGGGCTGCGCAATGAAAAGCCGCTCCGAATCCAGGACGCGACTACTCTCAGGGGCGTAGACGCGCAGCGCCCCAGGTCCAGGAACGGCGCGTGGCGTACTCTCCGCCTGGGCGATGTGATAGTCGGGCAGTTTGTAGGTGACCATTGGAGCTGTTTTGGGAAGCACACTGCACGCGGACAAGCCGAGTACTAGCGTCATAGTCGCGGCAGCGACGGGAATCATCCTGGCGGAAGTGTTCACGGCTTGGTTTCCTCAATGTTCTCTCCACCGAGCAGGTATTGCGCCGGATTGCGATCCAGTCGGCGCAGCACGGTGTTTAGATTGGCCAGCGCCTGCTGGAGTTCGTGCATGGCAGGGCCTGTGGCGGCCATGCCTTGGTTCAGCGATTCCTGATTGTTTTGCAGTAGCGTCTCAACCCTGAAAGCGGCGCGTTCGAGGGATGCCGTTGCATCACGCGTGTTCACCATGATTTGCTTACCATCGTTATTTAGTAGCAGGTTGGCATCGCGAAGAGTGCTATTTGCTTGGCGCACGGCAGCTGTCGATTCTCTGCTTGCTTCGGTCAGATTGCTGATTAACGTCGCGATCTCGGCCCTCTGGTCAGCGACCGCGCCCGTAGTCTGTTCGAGATTCACTAGACTGCGGTGCACAAGAGCCAAATTCTCCTTCGACAGTAACTCCTGCGTGCGCAGCAAGATGCCGTTGAGTGTCGTCATGCTGTTACCCTCGCCGGAGACCAGGGATGCCATCGCCGAACGTGGCGCGAGGATCAACGGTTCCTCGTCCTCTTTCCGATCCAGCAATGGCACGTTTGGCCCACCGTCGCTCAACTCGATCACCGCGTTGCCGGTAATTCCCGTGATGACCAATTCAGCGCGGGTATCCTGCCGGACCGGGATGGTGGCATTGATACGCACGCGCGCTATCGCCCGCCTTGGGTCAGGCGGCGAAAGAGAAAGTGCAACGACTTCGCCAATCGTGATTCCGCTGTACTGAACCTGGCTGCCGGGCGTAAGCCCGGTCACTGGCTCATCGAACATGATCCGGTAATACTGGTAATCGTGGTCGGAACGTGTGTCGCTGAGCCAGAGCGCGAAGCCGATACCAATCGCACCGAGCAGCACGACGAACAGACCAATGAATACATGATGGGCACGTGGCTCCATGATCAGACCACCTCGTTTTCAGAGTGTAAATATTGCGTGCGCCCAGCCCAATGCGTGCGCGACGGAAGAATGATGCAGATGCGGAAGGGTTTCATGGCTGCGTCTCTTGGCTGGAAGCACCAGTGGCCTGTGCGGCCGCACGGCCACGGGGGCCGTGAAAGTATTCCTGTATCCACGGGTGCTTGAATCGCTCGACTGCCTCGATGCCGTCGTTGATGAGTACCTTCTGGTTCGCCAGGACCGCGACACGGTCGCATATGGTGTACAGCGTATCGAGGTCGTGGGTTACCAGAAACACCGTGAGACCCAGTGCATTGCGCAGGGTCAGAATCAATTGGTCGAAAGATGCAGCCCCGATTGGATCCAGTCCTGCGGTGGGTTCGTCAAGAAACAGGATGTTCGCATCAAGCGCCAAGGCTCTCGCCAGTGCTGCTCGTTTCACCATGCCTCCGGACAACGAGGCCGGATATTTGTCTCCCGCTCCGGCAGGCAACCCCACCAAGCCCAGCTTGCTTCTTGCCAAACGCTCGGCAAGAGGCCGCGCCAGACCGACATGCTCGATTAAAGGAAGAGCGACGTTCTCCAAGACGGTCAGCGATGAATACAACGCGCCCTTCTGGAACAGAATGCCGAACCTTCGCTCCATACGCGCGCGTGCAAGCCATTGGGCTCGCAGTAGGTCGCGCCCCCCGATACGGACCACGCCCGAATGCGGCTTCTGCAGCCCGACGATGCTACGCAAGAGCACGGATTTCCCGGTGCCTGATCCTCCCACCACGCCAAGGATTTCCCCGCGTCGCACGTCCAGGTCCAGGTCCTGATGGACCTGCTGGGTTCCAAACCTGTTGTCTAGGCCGCGCACTTCAATAGCGTGTCGCACACCGTTGTCGGTGTCTTCCTTCACCGCGCTCACCAGCCCATCTCCATGAAGAACAGTGCAGCGATGGCATCGATCAGGATCACCATGAAGATTGATTGCACAACACTAGAAGTCGTGTGGTCGCCTACCGACTCAGCGCTACCGGCGACCTTGAACCCTTCATGGCAGCCGATAGCGGCGATCATCACCGCGAAGAGCGGGGACTTGCTCATTCCGACAAGAAAATGGCGCACCTCGATTTTTTCCTGCACGATGGCAAGGAACTGTGCAGGAGGAATCTCCAAGCTCAGTGCGCATACAGTGGCGCCGCCCACAATGCCAGCCAAGATGCCTACTAATGTGAGCAGTGGCAAGGACACAAGAAGCGCCAGCACGCGTGGCAGCACCAGCAACTCGATGGGGTCGAGCGCGTTGGAGCGAAGCGCATCGATCTCTTCATTTGCCTTCATCGAACCGATTTGGGCGGTATACGCGCTTGCGGTACGGCCTGCAATCAATATGGCCGGGAGCAGCACTCCGAACTCGCGCATGAACGAGAAGGCGACCAGATGCACCGAGAAGATGCTCGCACCGAAGTTGGCCAGCACCGTTGCGCCCAGGAACGCCACCACCATTCCTACCATGAAGCTCAGTAGCGCCACGATGGGAATGGCGTCCACCGCTGACCGCTGGATTTGAGCGATCACCGAGGTCGTGCGCCAGCGACGCGGGTGACGAACGGTACGGCTCCATGTTTCGATGATCTGACCCACGAACCCGGCCAGACCAAGACACGCACGACAGCCCTGTTCCACGGTCAGGCCTATGCGTCCCAGACCGCGGAGCAGAGGATTCCCGCTCACCGCTGCTT
The DNA here is from genome assembly GCF_009932375.1 of Pseudomonas juntendi. Classification (GTDB taxonomy): domain Bacteria; phylum Pseudomonadota; class Gammaproteobacteria; order Pseudomonadales; family Pseudomonadaceae; genus Aquipseudomonas; species Aquipseudomonas juntendi. The sequence continues at coordinate 25,285 of NZ_BLJG01000123.1, read as the reverse complement.
TGTCCGTCTTCTGCTGAGCGGTAGCAGCGGCGGCAAGCGCTTTCATTAGGGCGAGGCGATCCGGGGACAGATTTGGAGCTGCCTCCGGCCGGTCGAGTATCGAGTCTGGCCCGAGAATTTCCACCAGCAGAGCCGCGCCGGCGGTGTCCAGTCTCTGGACTTGCGTCCAGTCGAGCAAGGGAGTGGCGTACCCCTCGGCATGGCTGATGCGGGCGGCGGACACGGATTTTGCCAGACTGGCGTAGTGCTCTATCGTCCAGTCGCCACCCGCCAGCCATTTGTGATCACCGCCGACCATGGCATCCTGCCGGAGCCAAGCCTGTGAAGCGTTGCTCATGGCTGCGTGTCCCGCCAAGCGCTGTCGATGCGCTCGATGCAGTTCGTGATCGCCGCTTTGGCATGACCCAGCAATGTGTACGAACCGGCGAACTCTTTAATGACGTTGCCGCGCTCGAAGCAACTGGCGGCAGCAACGCGTCGTCCCGTACTTACATCGACTGCTTCGAACTCTAGGCTGGCACCGCCCGTCGTCACGGGTCCAACCAGCAGGGTCGTCATTGCATTGACTGCCCGATTCGGTGTCTGCAGTTCGGTGACCGCTACACGCACCCGAACCTGTCCCGTGCCACCTGGGGTGGCGGGACTTTTGCCTTCCTGGCGTTTCAGTTCGCTCGTCACATGGTCTAGCACTTCACGCTGCTGCGCGTCATCGAGCCCATCGATGCGACCCGAGGCGGTCTTGATCTGCGCATCTTCCACCACGACAGCGGCATAACGCTTGGGCTCGAATCCCGCTGCGCGGTACATCAGTACGTTCTCGTATCGTGTCGGCGATAACTTCTCGTAGTCGCCGAGAAATCCGGAGCGCGTCATGCTGTTGGTCGCGCATCCAGAGAGCGCGGCTGCTACGCAAAAAAAAATGCCGCCGCGGATCAATGCAGTTTTGCTCTTCATAATGGGTCTCCTTGATCAAACGAAACTAAGACAGGCAATGCCTGCTGCGATGAGGGCGGTGCCAGACCAGCGCGTCACTGATGCGAGATCGCCTAGCAAGAGGGCGCCGATACCCAAGTTTCCAAGTAGCCCGATTCCTGCCCAGGCTGCAGAGGCCGCGCTGATCGGAATCCGCTTGAGCGCGAGCCACAAAAGTGCGCCGCTGGCCGCCATGCACGTCACTGCCACACAGAGGCCGACCCAGCGCGTCGGACCGCCCGCCGTGATGGCCCGCAGGCCCAATGGATAGCCCGCTCCTAGAACCCCTGCGGCAATGACAATCGACCAGGATTTCCAGATCAGCGGATGGATGCTGAATCGCATAAGCCTAGCGAGACATACGGATGAAGCGTGGGTACATACGAATTCTGAGAATGCGCAGCACGAGGCGGTCCGCAAGAGACTCATGAGCGATCTCCATGCGCGGTGGCGGCACTCAGGCTCCACGGCCCAATTCGCTTGATTCCAAACAGGACTTCGTAAAGCAACGGAATCAAGCCCAACGTCACCAGCGTTCCGAGCGCCAGCCCACCGATCATCGCGATCGCCATCCCTGTCCATAACGGTCCGGAGAAGAGCATGAGTGGCACCAGTCCCGAAATGCAGGTGACCTTGGTCATCACGATTGGACGAAGTCGTTGTATCGCGGCCCCAACCAAGGCTTCATGGCGCGGCAGGCCTTCCGCTAAGCCCTGGTCGATGCGTTCCAGCAACAGCACGGCGTTGTTGACAATGATCCCGAACAAGGCCAGTACGCCGAAGGTCGCCATGAAGCTGAAAGGTGTGCCGGTTAGCTTCAGAGCCAATACCACGCCGATAAGCGTGAAAGGGATCGTCGCGAGGATCACACCGAGCTTGCGGAAGGAATTGAACTGCCATACGAACAGCATCAGCATCGCCAGAAATGCGAGGGGCATGTAGGTCGACAGCGCGGCGTTCGATTCGGCAGCTTCCTCGATCTCGCCGCCAAGTTCGACCGAGTAGCCCGCGGGCAGGTCCAAGGCAGCGACGCTAGGCACCAGGCGGTTGACGATCTCCTGGGCGGTGTAGGAGGTGTTCTGTCCTTGCACGGTGATCGTGCGGATGAGATTGCGCCGTTGGATGACCGATGGCTCGCTCGCGAGCGATACGTCTGCGACCTGGGCCAGCGTCACCGCCGGACCGCCGTTGCTGGGATAGATGAGCGTCGCGCCTACGTCTGCCGTGCTGCGACGCTCGCTTACGATGCTGCGCAGGACGATCGGAACGGAGGTGTCACCGTCGCGAATCACCGAGATCGATCGGCCGCTGTAGCGGACATCCAGCCCGCCAGCGATGTCTTCAGTCGTTACGCCCGCCCGACGCGCGCGGTCCTGGTCAACCTTTACGTCGATGCGGCCAATGCGCGTATCCCAATCGTTCTTGACGTTGATGGTTCCGGGCAGCTTGCGCAGTGCTGCTTCGATTTTGGACGCAGCCTCCAACAATACCTCCTCATCCGGACCGCTGACACGATAGATGGCGGTCCCTGATTCGGTCGCACCGAGCGAGAAGCGCTTGGGCTCGGCGCGCACGTCGCCATGTGCGTGCGCAAAGTAGCTGCGGGTTCGGGCGAGGACAGCGTCGATGTCGCTCTTCGGCTTCAGTGTGACAACGAAGTACGCGATGTTCGATGCCGGCAGCGGTGGATTCAGGCTAAGGATGAAGCGAGGTCCACCATCGGCGACGTAGCCGATGTGATCGGAGACTTCTGGATTGATGTTCTTGTCGCCCAGCCAACTACTGATCTGCTTCACGCGTGCGAGCGTTTCGCGCGAATCCGTACCTGGGGCGAGCTGCACCGGAATCTGGAACTGAAGCCGGTCGGACTTGGGCATGAAATCGTAAGGCAGGGTGGTGAAGCCATACAGCGCAATGGCAAGCGCCGCGATCATCGACGCTACATAGACCGCCTTATGGTGGAGAACCCACTCCAGTACGCGCCGGTAGCCACGGTAGAAGCGGGTGTCATACGCGTCGCCATGCTCCTGCTTGTGGTGGGGTTTGGCGAAGTGGTAGCACAACAGGGGCGTGACAGTCAGGCACAGCAGCCACGATGCGAACAACGTCAGTGCCAGCACGACCACGAGATTGTGCAGATACTCGCTCGTGGCGTTCTGGCCAAAAAAGAACGGCGAGAACACGATCACGATCACGAGCGAGGACGTGAGCAGCGGAATGGCGAGCGTGCGGCCCGCCTCGAGGCAGGCATGCTTACGATCTTCGCCACCGGCTAGGCGGCGTTCGATGTCTTCGGCAATCACAATGCCGTTGTCCACCAACAAGCCGAGCGCAATGATGATGGCGCCCATCGAGACGTTCTGAAGCTCGATGTTCATCGCGCGCATGACGATGAGTGCACTGAGGATCGTCAACGGCACGATCATGCCCACGATGATCCCGGTTCGCCAACCGAGGAATAGCACGACGACACCGAGGACGACGATGATCGTCTCCATCATGACGTGGTTCATTTTGCCCATCTCGTGCTTGACGACATCGGCCTGGAAAGTGACGTATGACAGATCGAAACCCGCCGGCAGCAGCTTCTCCTGGTCTGCAACCCGTGCTTTGAGCGCTTTTCCGAACTGCTCCACGTTTTGACCAGAGGCCATCGAAACCGCCATGACGACCGCGGGCTGGCCTTTGTAGATGGCGGCAGACTCCGGCGGATCGGCTGGCCGCACACTCACCTGCGCCAGTTCACCCAATGCGATCGTCGGCATGGGCGCCGTACTACTTTGCGGTCGCGGCAGCGCGATCGGCATTGCTCGCAGGGAGGGAGCGTCACTCACTTCGCCACTGACCGCCAAGGTTGCATTGATGCCGCCGACGACAATTTGTCCACCCGAAGCGACGACGTTCTGTTTGACGAGTTGGTCGATCACCCCCTGTGGTGTCAGCTCCAATCGCGCAAGCCTAGGCCGATCGAACTCGAGATAGACGCGCTCTTCCTGCAGGCCGTAGAAAGTGATGCGCTCAATACCAGGCACGGTGTACAGGCGGTCGCGCATCTGCTTGAGCGCGACGCGCATCTCGCTCATGGAGTAACCTGGTGCAGTGACCGCAATCGAGGCAACCGCGACGCGGCCGAAGTCTTCGTCGACGAAAGGCCCCATCGTGCCCTGTGGTAAGGCATCCTTCGAATCGGCGACCTTGGCCCGGACGCGCTGCCAGATCGGTGCCAAGTCGGTGTAGCGGTCCCAGATCGTGACCTGGATCATGGCGCTGCCTGCGCGCACGGTGCTCGTCACGCGCTTGACCTCTGCCAGTTCGCGCAAGCGCTCCTCGATCGGCCGGGCAATGAGTTGCTCAACGCGTTCGGCGGGCAGCCCCGGGTTCAACGCCGTGACCATCGCATCGCGGACCGTGACAGTCGGCTCCTCCTGAGAAGGAAAATTCAGGAAGGTCGCGATGCCGGCGACGAAAATGATAAGCGCTACAAAGTAGGTAAGTCGACTGGCGCGCAGCGCCATCTCGGTGATCTTCATGATGAAGTAACCTGGTGGATCGCGTTAGCGCTTGGTCAATTGAGTGGTGGCTTCCAGTGGTGTCACTGGCTGTCCATCGGTGAGCCATCCGCCTCCGGCGGCAACCACCGTCTCGCCGGGCTTAAGTCCAGCGAGGACGCGCGCGCTGTCTCCTTCCTGTGCCGGCGTGAAGCGCACCGCGCGACGGTGCACCTTCTTATCTGCAGGGGTGTAGACGAAGACGGAAGCCTCACCCGGCTTCGTGCCGAGCACCAGCGAGGCATAAGGGACGGATACAGTCTCGGGCCGAGAGGTCTTGGAGGTCGCCGCAGGTGCGTCGAGCACGACCTGTACGGGAATACCTGGCCGAAGTGCGCGCGCTTGCGCGTTATCTTCAGGCACTAGCACCACGGGTAGGAGCGAGCCATTTTCGGCGCGCAGACCGACACGACGTACCACCGCTCGGATTGGTTGTTCGGCTCCGCTCCAGAACAGTTCTGCGCGTTGGCCGACATCTATGTGAGGTGCCTGTGTAGTAGACGCGTTCGCGATGATCTCAGTGCCACTGCGCACACCGTCGACCTGAAATACCGGCGCACCAGCAGCAATGTCGGTGAACGCCAAAGCCAGCTTTTCCGCCACGACACCATCGAAAGGAGCGACGATCATCGTGCCACGTTGTGCTCGTTCGGCCAGGCCAAGCGCTGCCTTGGCAGTGCGCGCTTGGCCCTCTGCGACCGCTAGCTGCGCCTTGGCGCTCTCGAACGCAGCAGGGGAGATGACTTCGCTTTCGAGCAACCGGCGCTGTTGATCTGTCTGTACACGTCGATCCATCAGGCCGGCTTCGGCGGCCGCCAGGGATGCTTGCGCTTGCGTCACGCGAAGCCGGTCAGGTTCCGCATCAAGTTCTGCCATGACTTGACCGCGGGCGAACCGTTCACCCACGTCGACGTTCAACTTGGCGATCCGTCCTCCTGTTTCAAATCCTAGGATGCTGCGCTCGGTTGCTCGCGCCGAGCCAGTCAATTCGATGCGGGAGCTATGCGGAAGATCCGACTGCGCGGCGGCGAGCTTCACTGCGCGCGGAGGCTCGGATACGGTGGATTGCGAGTTTCCGCACCCTGAGACCAGGGTCGAAATGAATAGTGTGCAAGCAACCGTCAAGGAGCGCAGTGCGCACGCGGTCATGAAAGCTCTACGGACGCGACTCATGGGTGTCCTTTCGCAGGGATCAGTTCGAGATGGCCCGAGGCGAGATCCTGGAGCGCCCGAAAGAAATGCCGCCGCTCTGCGGGTGCGAGTATCGGCAGACCCAGGAGATCGGCGAACAGGGCGCCATCCAATGCCAGCATGATGAGTGCCGCGGTCTCGGTGCCACGCGGGGATCGACGCACGCGTTCGTACTGCACGCGATAACACTCGCGCAGTGGGTCGAGAAGTGTTGGATCTTCCGCAGCTGCCGCGAGCAGCGCTGCGCCCATCTTCTGCATCTCGTCGTCGGGTATCGCTTCCACCTGGCTCGACAGCCAGGGGTCCGGGTCTCCGGCAAACCTGCGCTCGTGATTGGCTTGTACCGCGTCGAACGCCCGGATCATCTCGTCGATCAGTGTCACGAACAAATCGCGTTTGGTCTTGAAATGATAGAGAAACGCCCCTTTGCTCAACCCGGCCCGCACGACGACGGCGTCCAGCGTCAGACGACTGGCGCCTTCCTCCAGCACCAGTTCGCGAGCGGCCTGCAGGATGCGCTCGCGAGTTAGCTGGGCTCCTTGCTGGAGAACGGGCTGCGCATCGGTGCTGCTATGGGCGGTGGACGGGGGGGGCAACTTTGTTTTCGCGCGAGGCGGCATGGTCGTGCTCCAAAAAAAGCTTGAGTCATATACAGTCCAGACGGTATAGTAGAAGGCGTAAAACAGTCCGTCAAGACTTTTTCGGAATGCAAGGACCTGCCATGTCTCAAATTCTTGAACGCTATCGCCTCATGGCCATGATTTCGCCGCTAATGCTTCTTGCGGCTTGCAGCCATGCTCCGCACTCTGCCGATCCGCCTCGCCTGGATGTACCGGCCCATTTCTCAAATGAAGAGGGAGGTGAAGGCATCCTGGACAAATCATCCCGCCGTACTCTTCCCGTCGACTGGTGGACGGCCTACGGCGATCCACAGCTCAATGTCCTAGTCCGGGCGGCGCTGGAGCGCAACACCGAACTGTCGATTGCGCGCGCGCGCGTCGACGAGGCCTCGGCCGCCACGCGGCGAGCACGGGCCTCCCTGCTCCCCTCGTTGTCCGCGGGCACGCAGGCAACTCGAGGACGCGACTATTCAGAGAACGTTGCGATCGGCAATGATGGCCGCGCCACGTTGTCTGCATCGTGGGAGGCAGACCTGTCGGGGCGGCTTTCGCAGGCAGCAGAAGGTGCGCGCCTGGATGCGGTGGCAGCCGAACAAGCGTGGGTTGCCACGCGTTGGCAGGTCGCGTTTGAAACAGTGTCGGCGGCTGTGCAGCAGCGCCAAGCCAGTGAACTCGAAGCGCTCGCCACGGCGCGGCTGGCATCCGCCGAGCGACTCGTCTTGCTGACACAACGGAAGTTCGAGGCCGGACAAGCTACCGGCTTCGACATCGAGCGAACCCGCTCCGGCGTCGTCGCACTGCGTGTGGAGCAAGAGCAACTTCGGCGTGCGCGCGGCGAGGCGACGCATGCACTTGATGTACTAGCGGGACAAACGCCCGGAGCGTCTGCAGCTTCTCCGACTCTTGCTTCACTCGCCGCCCCCAATTGGACACCGACACGCATACCTGCGGACCTGCTGAGTGAGCGGCCCGACGTGCGCGCCGCCGAAGCGAAGTTCGCAGCCGAAACCGCGCGCTGGAACGCAGCCGAAGGCGAACGCTTCCCTAAGCTGGTGTTGGACCTGAGCGGCGGACGGCAGCGCGTTGAGAGTGCGGGGACGCGCATTACCGGCAACATTTTTTCACTTGGGGCCGGGGTTTCGTTGCCGATCTTCGATGGTGGCGCGATCCGTGCCGGCATCGAGACCGGAGAGGCGCGCAGCCGAGCTGCGCGCGCGGAGTTCGAGCGCACTTTGTTGAGTGCATTGCAGGACGTAGAGAACGCATACCTCGGTTGGCATACGCAGCACGCCGCACTGGAGCATCAGACCGAGGGGGTCGCAGTCGCGGAGCGTCAGCTCGATCGCAGCCGCCGTCTGTTTGAGGCGGGACAAGTGGACGCCACGGTGGTGGCCGAGGCTGAGGCGGGGGTGATGTCAGCGCAGGCTTCGCTGATCCGCACGCGGGCCGAGACAGCCGTGCAATGGGGTGTGCTGGCAAAAGCACTATCCGGCCCACCTGTTTGATCGGGGAAGCTTGCTGGAGCAGCTTGCGAAGGCTAGATAGCGTGGCGCAAGGCGAAGGTGGTGAGGCCTAAGTGAGGAGGAATGCGAACATGGAAATTCGGCATCTGCGCTACTTTCTAGCGGTGGCAGAGGAACTGCACTTTGCCCGAGCCGCAGAGCGCCTCCACATCGAGACATCGCCGCTGTCGCGCGCCATCAAAGAGCTTGAAGAGGAGTTGGGCGTAGCGCTATTTGCGAGAACCACTCGGAGCACCCGCTTGACTCGTGCAGGCAGACTCTTCTTTGAGAGCGTACCCCGTGTCTTCGCAGCTTTGCAGCAGGCGCGCGACAGTGTGAACGCCGCAGCCAATGGCTTTCATTGCCAGCTCCGTATTGCATTGTCTGATGGAATCACGCCATCGCGCCTGCCTGCGTTGTTGGCGCTCTGCCGGCAGGAAGAGCCGGAAGTGGAAGTTCGCTTCTTCGAAGTGCCTTTGTCACAGCAAATCAAGGGATTGTGTGGCGAACTGTACGATCTCGGCTTCGCTCAATCGGATGAAGTCGGCGAAGGCATCATCGCCGTGCCGGTGTGGAGTGACCCTCTGATGGTAGCTGTGCCCGCACGGCACCCCTTGCTATCCCACAAACAGATTCCCCTGGAAGAGCTGTTGCGGTATCCGCTGGTGCTCTGCGACGCGGTGGCGTGTGAGGGCCATGCTCGGCAAGTTGAACGGGTGCTACGTCGCGTGGACATTGAGCCTCTAATTGCCGAACGCGTGACTTCCAGCGATCTAATGATGGTCCTGGTTTCGGCGGGACTTGCACTAGGCCTCACAGGAGGTGCGCATATTACTGCCAGCAGGGAACAGGGTGTGGTCGCACGGCCGCTGACTGGAGGTTCGCCCATGCTCACGACCTATCTGCTACGACCGGCCAGCGAGCCGTCAGAAATACTGACTCGCTTCATGGAACGCGTTCATTCGATCAAATCTCCAGACGCCAAAAGTCGGCGGTAAACCATCACACAATCTCCCAAGGAAACTTAACCATGAAGAAGATTGCTCTCATATTGCTTTCCTCGACACTGGCAGCCTGCAGCCCATCCGGGAAACCAGATAAAGGCAACCTTCCGACGGTCGATGAATTAGCGCTCAATCCTGAGCGGCTGAAAAAGTTGCGCCAGCAATGCAAGTTGGATCGTCCTATGCTGGGCGACCAACTATGTAACCGGGTTGCCGAGGCTACGCGAAAGCGCTTTTACGAAGATGGCGATGTGCCCTACACCACACCTAAAGAGCCGCCGAAGTTCTAAGCTGGTGGTCACGCTGGAGTATGTATGCCGGATATGAAAAACTTGAAGGAGAATTGCAATGGGCTGGATCTATCTTGTTTTGGCTGGATTGTTTGAAATCGGATGGCCGGTCGGGCTGAAAATGGCGCAAGAGCCAACATCGCGTTGGAGTGGGGTCGCAGTAGCCGTCTCTTTCATGACAATTAGCGGCGCCTTCCTATGGCTTGCTCAGCGTCAGATACCGATTGGGACTGCTTATGCGGTGTGGACGGGTATCGGAGCGGCGGGAACGTTCTTAGTCGGAATTCATTTCTATGGCGACCCAACCTCCCTGATGCGATACCTTGGCGTGGCGCTGATCATCCTGGGCGTTATCACGCTCAAGTTATCGAGTTGAGTACTAGCTCCTTTGATAGCGTAGTCACTGGGACACCCTGCGACACAGACTGGATCGGGTTCTGGGAACTCGCACGGTCACCTCCTCCTAGTCGTTATATGTGGTGAGCTTGCCGCAGCCTCGGGAGAGTTCGAGCCAGTGCGCGTAAGGCGGTGGAGCAGCCATTCCGGGTGCTCCACCTTCAGCTCCTGCAAAGGTGGAGAAAGAGTGTGGGTTGGCTAGCATGGCGCGGCCAAGAATCACCAAACCCATCTACCTGCCAGCGATCACGTGCTCGGCCATTCGCGGATCGTCGATGCCCCAACTCACTGCCACAGGTAGCCCAGTCTCGCGGCTCATGCGTTTGGCAAAGGGGCTGACGCGACGGCCGGCAACCAGCGGCTGGCCATTCGCTTCCTTGACATTAACCAGTCCGGCTCGGCCGTGGCAGGCCGCCGCGACCACCCTGCCGTCAGCCCAAGCGCCCGACAGCAGATTGACGAGCGCCCCGCTCCGGGTAAGTCCCACATGGTGCCATGGCCGCCGGGCAGGAACATCACCGCACCCCCTTCCGGGGCGATGCTGTCGATCTTCAGCGAGCCTTCGAGCTTGTCCATCGACACCTTGTCATCGAGGAAGCATTCCACGCTCGGCGGGTTCATGCCTTCGCTCGCTATGGAATGAGGATCCACCGGAATCTCGCCGCCGGCGATTGACGCAATATCCACATTGGCACCTGCATCGACCAAGGCGTAGTACGGGGTGGACTGTTCCTCGAACCACACGCCGGTCAGGCGCGGGTCGTCGCCCATCGTTGCCTGCGAAGTCAAAACCAGCAGAATCTCGAGGGGAGTTCCCATCATGGTTTTCTCAGTTCAGACGCTTGGGATCAAGCGGCCAGCGACCATTACGCCTGCTTGGCTTTGCGCGCTGTCTCGACCAAGCTGTCGAGCCAGTCCTGATGGCCGTTGATCATCGGGTTGGGTTTGGCGTTGTGCAGCTCCTCGGCCGGCTTGCCCTTCTGCGTTTCCTGCGTGAGGATGCGCACGCGCCCGCCGTCCAGGTTCTCGACCAGCCAGGCGTGATGCACATCCAGGCGCGTATCTGTGCCTTCCTCGCCGGACCAGCCGTGCCAGGCCACGCGGCCGGGTTGCCCATCCGCAGGTGCCACGTACTCGTTGCACTGCCCCTCTACCGGGAAGCCGAAGGTCTCGAAATAAAATCGATCGCCGTCGGCCAGTACCGGGCCTTTGCCGCCATGAAAGCGCACGTTAGCCGAGTTGGCGTAGTAGCTTGGCCACAGCGATGGTGTGACGAGTAGCGGCCATACGTCGGCCGCGCTCAAGCCGGCGGCGATGATCTCATTAGAGGCGAAATTCTCAGTAAAGCCCGGCGTGTAGCCTTCGGGCCAGAGGATGGCGTTCTGTTGCTTGCTCATATCGAAGCTCCTTCACAAAATGTCAATGACGCAACAGGGGTGGCTGCGTCATTCAAGTGGTCATAGAGCAATCATGAGCCTCCCTGTGAAATAAGTGAAATCCTAATTTTTTATTTTTGAAATCATATAATTTGATATCAGCGTCTAGGTTCTGCCATCCGCCGACAAGGCTATCTCGCAGCGGTGCTACGAAAGGGTCCGTCTCCAATTGAGCCGGCTGATTGCATATTTGTAGTGCGAGGCAGAGTTGTGCTGAGCATGACGATGAGAGCCATCTTGCCTACTTGTTGTTAGCACAGGAAGTGAACAGCAGTGCTCGTATCCAGCGATGTGCTGGATCGTGATGGGTGCGTTCGTGCCAAGCAGCCGTCTTGGTGAACCCCGGTATCTTCATCGGCGGCAGGGAGATAGCCAGCTTGTCCATACCGGCGACCAAGCGGCTCGGCAAGATCGCGACCATGTCACTGGCACGCAGGATGTCTGGCAAGATCAGAAAGCTCTTGACCGACAGTGTGACGCTTCGTTGTTTGCCCAACTGTTCTAGCGCATCGTCGGTGACGCCGCGGAAACCTCCACCATCGTAGGAAACAAGCGCATGGTCGAGAGCACAGAACTGCTTAACTGTCAGCTTGCGCCCCATAGCCGCTGGATGGTCTTCCCGCAGGACACACACGTAGTGCTCCTTGAATAGCTCTCGGGCATGCAGATTTGGCGGAGTGATCTCTGGCGTCAGGAGGGCTAGATCGATTTGACCGCGCTCAAGCTGGTTCTGTAGCAGTCCGCTCTCGACTGGCACTAATGAGACTCGAACGCGCGGTGCGTGCTGTTTGAGTGCCGATAGAAATGGGACAGCAATGGCACGCAGCGCATAGTCCGTCGCGGCGATGGAGAAGGTCAGTTGTGCGGTGGCCGGGTCGAAAGAAGGTGGCTGGAGCAGCGCGTCGATTTCCGCTAGCACCTGTTTGACAGATATCCCTATGTCTAGCGCCCGCTGCGTCGGAACGATGCCCCGCTGCGCACGCGCGAACAGCGGGTCGCCGAAGCTTTCACGCAGCCGCGCAAGCATGCCGCTCAAGGCCGGTTGGGTTAGTCCAAGACGTGCTGCCGCCCGTGTCACGTTGCGTTCGTCCAACAATACGTCCAGCGCCTTGAGTAAGTTGAGATCCATGCTCTTGATATCTTTCATTCTTATCCAGATTTCAATAAATAATTCTTTCCCATGATATCTAGATTCTGCTCATGAGGGGAGCGAGACCCAGCGAGAATTTTTTTCTGGGCAACCTCTTGGAAACTCCAAATGCGCCATAGGGTGCTTTAGTTTGCGGCGTTTGTCTTCGACTCGCCCCGCCGCTCATTCTTTCTTTTCCCTCGACCGTTGTGCTCAAAACGGTCTTTGACGGGCACCCACGCGGCACCGATCCTCGCTCTATGCGGCACGTTCCTGTGCCGCTTTTGAACGAGGAATCAGTGCAGGGAAATCGGAGGCCAGTCAATGCAAGCTCAGGGCGTACTGTTCGGGCAGATCGCCGCCGTATTCGGCATCGTGATCGCCGGCGTGTGGGGTGCAACGCAATGGACAGCCGCCGCCCTGGGCTATCAACTACGCCTTGGCTCGCCATGGTTCGACTTCTTTGGAACCCCGGTCTATCACCCTTGGCGGCTGTTCGAGTGGTGGTTCTTCTTTGATGCCTACGCGCCGCACGTCTTCGATATCGGCGGGGCCATCGCGGGTGGAAGTGGTCTGGTGGCCGTGGTGGTCGCCATCGCCATGTCGGTGTGGCGCTCGCGGCAAGCGCGCCTTGTCACCACCTACGGTTCGGCACGCTGGGCCGATGCGGAAGACATACGCAAAGCTGGGCTGATCCAGCCCGACGGGGTTTTCCTCGGGCTGCATCGCGGCCAGTACCTCCGCCATGAAGGCCCGGAACACGTCCTGACCTTCGCACCAACGCGCTCGGGCAAGGGTGTGGGCCTGGTCGTTCCCACCTTGTTGAGTTGGCCCGCATCCGTCGTCGTTCACGACATCAAAGGCGAGAACTGGACGCTCACCGCAGGCTGGCGTTCGCGGTTTAGCCACTGCCTCCTGTTCAACCCCACGGATGCGCAGTCGGCAGCCTACAACCCGCTGCTGGAAGTGAGGCGCGGCGCGCACGAAGTGCGCGACGTGCAGAACGTGGCCGACATTCTTGTCGATCCCGATGGCGCACTCGAACGCCGGAACCATTGGGAAAAGACCAGTCACGCGCTGTTGGTCGGCGCCATCCTGCATGTGCTGTACGCAGGCGAGGACAAGACGCTGCGCGGCGTCGCCAACTTCCTCAGCGACCCGGCGTGTCCGTTCGAGCTGACGCTGCACCGGATGATGACGACGAAGCACCTGGGCGATGCGCCTCACCCGGTTGTCGCATCCGCTGCCCGCGAAGTGCTTAACAAGTCGGACAACGAGCGATCGGGCGTGCTCTCCACCGCCATGTCGTTTCTCGGCCTGTACCGCGACCCGACCGTGGCCGAAGTCACATCGCGCTGCGATTGGCGCATCGCCGACCTGATTTCCGCCGAGCACCCGGTATCGCTCTATCTGGTGGTGCCGCCCTCCGACATAAGCCGCACCAAGCCGCTGATCCGGCTCATCTTGAACCAGATCGGGCGGCGGCTGACCGAATCGCTCGACGGCAGCGATGGCATCGCGCGCCGGCACAAGCTGCTGCTGATGCTGGACGAGTTTCCGGCGCTGGGCCGCCTCGATTTTTTCGAGTCCGCGCTTGCCTTCATGGCCGGGTACGGCATCCGCAGCTTTCTCATCGCTCAAAGCCTGAACCAGATCGACAAGGCGTATGGGCAGAACCATTCCATCCTCGACAACTGCCATGTCCGGGTGACTTTCGCCACCAACGACGAAAGGACGGCGAAAAGGATTTCAGAAACCCTCGGCACCGCCACCGAGCTTCGCGCGCAGCGCAACTACGCCGGCCACCGGCTCGCTCCGTGGCTGGGGCACCTGATGGTGTCGCGTCAGGAAACTGCACGGCCGCTGTTGACGCCCGGCGAGGTGATGCAGCTTCCACCTGATGACGCCGTGGTCATGGTGTCCAGCGTCGCCCCGATCCGCGCGAAGAAGCTGCGCTACTACGCCGACGCCAATTTCAAGAATCGCGTCCTGCCACCGCCCGCGCTCGTAGCCGGGAGGTACGCCGACGCGCCGCCAGCCCGCCCCGACGACTGGAGCGGCTTGGCGATCCCGGCCGTACCTGCGGCGCCGGCCTCGGCATCCGCCGATGGCCTGGGCGGCACCGATGACGGCGGCCCACGCCGCCAGCCCGAACTCTCCGAAACCGTCGCCTACGACCCCGAGCCGGACGCACATGCGAACGACCTGGCGCTGCTCGATGACGACGACCTGGCGCTGCCGCTTCCCGGCCAGCTCGACCCGGCCATGCAGCGCACGGCCCGGCTGGCTTCCCTCGACCCCAACGACGGAATCGACCTATGAGCCAATACCGCCTCAATCTTTTCATCCAGCCCGAGCACGCCCAGCGCCTGGACGAACTGGCCGCCAAGAAAGGCGTGTCCAAGTCGTCCATCGTCGCAGCGGCCTTGGCGTCCTGGCTGTCGCCCGATGCTGGCGACCAGCGCGAGGCCGCCATTGCCAAGCGGTTGGATCGACTGTCGCGGCAGACCGAACGCCTGGAGCGCGACCAGAACATCCAGATCGAAACGCTGGCGCTGTTCATCCGCTACTTCCTGACCGTCAGCACGCCGGTGCCCGAAGCCCATCAGGATGCGGCACGCGCCCAGGGCAAGGTGCGCTTCGAGCAGTTCGTCGAACAGTTGGGTCGCCACCTTCTGCGTGGCCGCAGTCTGGTGCGCGACGTGGTGGAGGAACTGCACCCCGATCCGATGCAGATGGATGACGCAGCAGCGATGGCCTCCGCCCATGAACGAACTGCGGAGCGTGCGTCATGAGTGCCGTTCCACAGATCCAGCCCGAACCTCGCTCATCCGCAGCAGCGTCCCAGGATCGCCGCATCCAGATGCTGCGCACTGCAATGGGGCCGCTGATCGCCGCTGCGCTCGAAGACCCGGATGTGGTGGAAATCATGCTCAACCCCGATCGCACCCTGTGGGTGGATCGGCTGT
The DNA here is from genome assembly GCF_009932375.1 of Pseudomonas juntendi. Taxonomy (GTDB): domain Bacteria; phylum Pseudomonadota; class Gammaproteobacteria; order Pseudomonadales; family Pseudomonadaceae; genus Aquipseudomonas; species Aquipseudomonas juntendi. The sequence continues at coordinate 10,228 of NZ_BLJG01000123.1, read as the reverse complement.
CGTCGGGTCGCTCGCCGCTGGGCGTGGAGATGCCCGAGGCCGATGGTGAACGCATCATCCGCCTGGTCGCCGCGCATGTCGGCGCGGAGGTGCATCGCGGCCAGCCGCTCTTGACCGCCGAGTTGCCGGAAACCGGCGAGCGTTTCGAGGGCATCCTGCCTCCGGCCGCCCCGGGGCCAGCCTTCGCGCTACGCAAGCGGGCCGTGAGCATCATCGGCCTGGATCGCTACGTGGCCGACGGCATCCTGACCGCCGGGCAGGCCGAGTTCCTGCGCCGCGCCGTGCGCGAGCGGCAGAACATCCTAATCGCCGGCGGCACCAGCACCGGCAAGACCACGCTGGCGAACGCGCTGCTGGCCGAGATCGCCGCCACAGGCGACCGCGTGCTGGTGCTCGAAGACACCATCGAGCTGCAATGCGCGGCCCGCGACCATGTGCCGCTGCGCACCCGCGCCGGCGTCGTCACCATGACCGAGCTGGTGCGGGCCACGATGCGCCTGCGGCCTGACCGCGTGATCGTCGGCGAGGTGCGCGGCGGCGAAGCCCTCGACCTCATCAAAGTGTGGGGCACCGGCCACCCCGGCGGCATTGCGACCATCCATGCCGGCTCCGCGCTGGGCGCGTTGCTGCGCCTCGAACAGTTGATTCTCGAAGTCGCTGTGAATCCGCCGCGGGCGCTGATCGCCGAGGCGGTCAACGTCGTCATCAACATCGCCGGACGCGGCCGCAAGCGCCACGTCGAAACCATCGCCCGTGTCGTCGGCTTCGACGGCACCGGCTATCGCCTGGCGGACGCACTGGAAACGCCGTTTCCCGAGCTGACGCCGGTTCCTCTCGCAGCCGACGCCGCTGCACATTCCCGTCCCCCAACCAACTTGGAGAACTGCCATGACGCACGTTGATTCTTTCCGCTTTTCCGTAAATCCGCTTCCTCGCCTGTCCGGCCTGGCGCGGCTGCGCAGCCTCACCCGCCCTGCGAGGCAGGGGCTGCTGCTGGCCGCGCTGCTGCTGTTGCTGGCCGGAACGGCGCAAGCCGCCGGTTCCTCGATGCCGTGGGAGGGGCCCTTGCAGTCGATTCTGGAGTCGATCCAGGGGCCGGTGGCACGCATCGTCGCGGTCATCATCATCATCGCCACGGGCCTGGCGCTGGCCTTCGGCGACACCAGCGGCGGCTTTCGCAAGCTGATCCAGATCGTGTTCGGGTTGAGCATCGCGTTCGCCGCTTCCTCGTTCTTCCTGTCGTTCTTCTCGTTCTCCGGCGGGGCCGTCGTATGAGTACGGCCAGCGACCTTCCAGGCTTCGAGGTGCCGCTGCATCGCTCGCTGACCGAGCCAATCCTGCTGGGCGGCGCGCCGCGCACCGTGGCAATTGCCAACGGCACGCTGGCCGCCGCCGTCGGGCTGGGCCTGCAACTGTGGATTCCCGGCGTGGTGCTCTGGATCGTCGGCCACTCGCTGGCCGTATGGGGTGCGCGCGTCGATCCGCAGTTCATGCAGGTCTTCGCGCGGCATATCAAACACCGCCCGCTTCTGGACGTGTGAGGGGAGGACGCCATGCTGAACCTTGCCGAATATCGTCAGCGCCCGGCCTTGCTTGCCGACTGGCTGCCCTGGGCCGGGCTGGTCGCGCCGGGCGTTGTGCTGAACAAAGATGGTTCGTTTCAACGCACGTTCCAGTTTCGCGGCCCCGACTTGGACAGTGCGACACAGGGCGAGCTGATTGCCACGTCGGCGCGGCAGAACAACGCGCTTCGCCGTACCGGGTCTGGCTGGGCCTTCTATATCGAGGCCGAGCGGATGCGGGCATCGAGCTATCCGCAATCCTCCTTTCCCGAACCACTGTCCTGGCTGGTGGATGAGGAGCGACGCGCGGCGTTCGAGGAGTCGGATGGCCATTTCGAGAGCGTCTATCACTTCACGTTGCAACACCTACCGCCGCAAGAGTCTCGCGCCCGTGCGGCTGGGATGCTGTACGAGAAACGGCCCACTGAGGGTGTGGACTGGCGTGGTCGGCTTGATTCCTTCGTGGCAGAGACCGATCGCGTGTTCGACCTGCTCGATGGTGTGATGCCGGAGATTGCCTGGCTGGACGATAGCCAGACGCTGACCTACCTGCATGCCACAGTCTCCACCCGGCGCTATCGCGTCGGCGTGCCCGACGTGCCGTTCCATATCGACGCACTGCTTGCCGATGCCGCGCTGGTCGGCGGCCTGGCGCCCATGCTGGGCGATCAGCACCTGCGCGTGGTGTCGGTACGAGGCTTCCCGACCTCGACCTGGCCGGGGATCTTGGACGACCTCAACCGCCTGGGCTTTGCGTATCGCTGGAGTACGCGCTTCCTGTGCCTGGACAAAGCCGAGGCGGAACGGGAATTGGGGCGCTTGCGGCGCCAATGGTTCGCCAAGCGCAAGAACGTCATCGCGCTGCTGCGCGAAACGATCTTTCAGCAGGAAAGCCCGCTGGTCGATACCGATGCCAGCAACAAGGCCGCCGACGCCGATGCCGCCTTGCAGGAGCTGGGCAGCGATCAAGTCGCCTTCGGCTACCTCACCGCCACGGTGACGGTGCTCGACGCCGACCCGGCCGTGGCCGACGAGAAGCTGCGCATGGTGGAGCGCGTCATCCAGGGCCGGGGTTTCGTGACCATCCCCGAAACCCTCAACGCAGTCGATGCCTGGCTGTCGTCCGTCCCCGGCAACGCATACGCGAACGTGCGTCAGCCCATCGTTTCGACGCTGAACCTGGCGCACATGATGCCGATGTCAGCGGTATGGGCTGGGCCGGAGAAGAACGAACACCTCGATGGCCCGCCGCTGATCGTCACCCGCACCGATGGCGCGACGCCGTTCCGGCTGGTGACGCACATCGGCGACGTGGGGCACACCCTTGTCGCCGGGCCGACCGGCATGGGCAAGTCGGTGCTGCTCGCCATCTTGGCCATGCAGTTCCGGCGCTACTTCGGCTCGCGGATCTTCGCCTTCGACATGGGCCGCTCGATGCGCGCCACCATCTTCGGCCTTGGCGGTGAGCACTATGACCTCGGCGCCGATGGCGGCATCGCCTTCCAGCCACTCGCGCGAATTGCCCACGAGGGCTACCGCACCTGGGCCGCCGAATGGGTGGAGGGCCGGCTGCTGCACGAAGGCGTGACGGTCGGCCCGGACGAGAAGGCTGCCATCTGGTCGGCGCTGAGAAGCCTTGCCGGTGCGCCGGTGGAGCAGCGCACCATGACCGGCTTGTCGGTGTTATTGCAGTTTAACGCGCTGCGCCAAGCGCTCGCGCCCTATGTGCTGGGCGGCGCACACGGCAAGCTGCTGGACGCTGACCACGACCGGCTGGGCATGGCCGACGTGCAGGGCTTCGAGATGGAAGAACTGATGCACAGCCCGGCCGCCGTGCAAGCGGTGCTGCGCTACCTGTTCGCCCGCTTCGACGAACGTTTCGACGGCGCGCCCACGCTGTTGATCCTCGATGAAGCGTGGCTGTTCCTCAATGAGCCGTCCTTCGCGGCCCGCATCCGGCAATGGCTCAAGACGCTCAGAAAAAAGAACGTCAGCGTCATCTTCGCCACGCAGTCGCTGGCCGACATCAAGGACTCGACCATCGCGCCAGCCATCATCGAAAGCTGCGCGAGCAGGATCTTCTTACCTAACCCGCAGGCCACCGAGCCGCAGATTCGCACGATCTACGAAGGCTTCGGCTTGAGCAGCCGCCAGATTGAGATCGTGGCGACCGCCCAGCCCAAGCGCGATTACTACTACCAGTCGCGCCTCGGCAATCGCCTGTTCGACCTCGACCTGGGGCCTGTCGCGCTCGCATTCGCGAGCGCATCCACCCCTCAAGACCAACGCGACATTGACCGCGTGCTGACGCAGGCCGGCGCTCCCGGCTTCGCCGGCGCGTGGCTGCGCCATCGCGGCCTCGGCTGGGCCGCCGACCTGCTGCCGTCCGCTCCGGCGGCAGCTTCCTTTCTCGCTTCTCAACCGCTGGAGGTTTCGCCATGATGACCAAGCCCCGTTTGCTCTCTGTCTCACTCGCTGCTGTGCTGTCGGTATCGCTGTTGGCCGTGCAGCCCGCATCCGCGCTGACGGTGTTCGACCCGTCCAACTTCGTGCAGAACACGCTGACCGCCGTGCGCACGCTGGAACAGATCAACAACCAGATCAACCAGCTCCAGAACGAGGCGCAGATGTTGATGAACCAGGCCAGGAACCTGGCAAATCTCGACTTCAACATCGTCAACCGCCTGCGCTCGACGCTCGCCACCACCGAGCGCCTGATCGCCGAGGCGCGCGGCTTGGCCTACGACGTGCAGAGCATGGATGCCACGTTCGCCCGCCTGTACCCGGAACAGTACGCCTCCACCATCAGCGGCGACCGCATGGCACAGGATGCCCGCGAACGCTGGCAGAACACCTTGAACGGCCTGCACACCGCGATGCGGATGCAGGCGCAGGTGTCGCAGAACCTCGCCCAAGACGAAAGCGCGCTGGCCGACCTCGTGAGCCAGAGCCAGTCGGCCACCGGCGCGCTGCAAGCGATGCAGGCGACGAACCAGCTCCTGGCTTTGCAGGCCAAGCAGTCGATCCAGGCGCAGCAGCTCCAGATCACGCAAGACCGGGCCGCTTCGCTGGAACTGGCGCGGCAAGCGGCGGCTATGGAGCGCGCCCGCGAAGTGCGGCGGCGCTTCCTCGGCACCGGCACGCCGTACACGCCGCAGTCCGTCAACTTCTACAACAACTGACCGGAGGCGGCCATGCGATGCGCTTCCGTCCTGCTGGCCGTGCTGCTGACCGCGTGCGGCCAGCAGCCGGCCGAGAACCTGGCCGACGCCCTGGCCGCAGATCCGGTGCGGCTCAAGGCGTTGCGCGGGCAATGCGCGGTCGACCGGCAGGCCATGGGCGAGGATGCCTGCCGCGCCGCCGCCGAAGCCTTCCGGCGGCGCTTCTTCGCCGGCCATACCGGGCCGGATGAATACAACTCGCTGGCTGAACTCCCGCCGATTCCGCCGAGCTTCGATACGCCCGCAGATGAATTGCCAGAGGGCGCCGTTCCGCTCACTCCGCCCGAGGATTCGCCATGAACGACGTGACCATCATCGACCGTTTCCTCGATACGTTCTCGCGCTACATCGACTCGGGCTTCGGCTTATTGCAGGGCGAAGTGGCATTTCTCACCGCCACGCTCATCGTCATCGACATGACGATCGCTGGCCTGTATTGGGCCATGAGCCACGCCACCGGCCAGGGCGACGACGTGATCGCCAAGCTGCTGCGCAAGGTGCTCTATGTCGGCGCGTTCGCCTACATCATCGGCAACTTCAACTGGCTGGCGAGCATCGTGTTCCGCTCGTTCGCCGGCTTGGGAATCACCGCTACCGGCTCGGCCATCACGATGGAGAACTTTCTTCAGCCGGGCCGGCTGGCGAAGACCGGCATCGACGCAGCCGCGCCGATTCTGGAACAGATCGGGGACATGGCTGGGTTCCCCGAGGTGTTCGTGAACATCGACCCTATCGTGGTTCTGTTCATCGCCTGGCTGGTGGTGATCCTCTGCTTCTTCGTGCTGGCCGTACAGCTTTTCATCACGCTGATCGAGTTCAAACTGACTACGCTCGCCGGCTTCGTCTTGATCCCGTTTGCACTCTGGAACAAGACCTCGTTCCTCGCGGAAAAGGTGCTAGGCAACGTGGTGTCGTCAGGCATCAAGGTCTTGGTGCTGGCCGTCATCGTCGGCATTGGTTCCGGGCTGTTTGCCGAGTTCCAGGTACATCCCGACGAACCATCAATCGACCACGCGCTGGTCGTGATGCTGGCCTCGCTCGCGCTGCTGGCGCTGGGCATTTTCGGCCCCGGTATCGCCACCGGCCTGGTGTCCGGTGCGCCACAGCTTGGTGCGGGCGCGATGGCTGGTGCTGCGGTCGGGGCTGTCGGCACCGGCGTTGCCATCGGAGCCGCCGCAACGGGAGTGGGCGGCGCCGTCATGGCTGGGGCACGAATGGCCCCGGCGGCCGCAAAGCTGGCCGGTGCCGGCGCGCGTGCCGCGACTTCGGCGGCCGGCAGTGCCCGATCGGCGTTCCAGGCCGGTTCCGCTGCGGCCGGCGGCGGTGCCAAGGGCGCGGCGGCTGGCCTCGGCAATGTCGCCAAGACCGGCGCACAAGCCGCAGGCCGCAGCGTCACCTCTGGTGCTTCCGCTGTTGGGCAGAAGGTGGCCGACTCCTTCCGCGCTGGCTGGAACGGCACAGAAGCCGGCAGCGACGGTGCTGGCCGCGGCCAGACCGCAGACGGCACCGCAGGCTCGCAGAAGCAAGAGCAACCGGCCTGGGCCAAGCGGATGCACCGCCGCCAGCAGGCTACCCATGCCGCGACCACTGCCGCCCACACGCTGCGCGGGGGCGACGGCGGCGGCTCCGGGCAAGGCCCGAGCCTGCGGGATTCCGATACCTAACCTTCAAGGAGAACACCCATGCGATTCAAACGACCGCAGGTGCGCTACGCCGATACGCCGCAGCCTGCCACCCCGTATCAAGCCGCCGCCCAGGTGTGGGACGACCGTATCGGCTCCGCCCGCGTGCAGGCGAAGAATTGGCGCCTGATGGCCTTCGGCTGTCTAGTGCTCGCGCTGTTGATGGCCGGCGGCCTGGTGTGGCGCTCGGCGCAGTCCATCGTGACGCCCTATGTCATCGAGGTCGATCAGGCCGGGCAGGTGCGCGCTGTAGGTAAGGCCGCTACGCCGTATCGGCCCGGCGACGCGCAGATCGCGCACCACCTGGCGCGCTTCGTGACGCTGGTTCGCTCGCTGTCCATCGACCCCATCGTGGTGCGGCAGAACTGGCTCGATGCCTACGACTACACCACCGACAAGGGCGCGGCGGTGCTCAACGACTACGCCCGCACCAATGACCCATTCGCCCGCATCGGCAAGGAATCGGTAACGGTGCAAATCACCAGCGTGGTTCGCGCCAGCGACACGTCTTTCAACGTGCGCTGGACAGAGCAGCGCTATGTCAACGGTGCGCCCGCCGGCACCGAACGCTGGAACGCCGTGCTTTCGACCGTCCTGCAAACCCCGCGTACTGAACAGCGCTTGCGCAAGAACCCATTGGGTATCTACGTCAACGGCCTGTCATGGAGCCGCGAACTGGATTCTTCCGAAGGAGCCAAACCATGAAACTTCGTTTCTGCCTTTACGTTTTTCCTTTGACGCTGCTGGCCCTCGCGGGCTGCGCCTCGCAGGGCAAGCCGCCGCCGTCCATCTCGCTCGACGAGCCGGTGCTGGCCCAGCCATTGCCCGAACCGCCCAAGCCCGTCGAAGTCGTCGCCGTCCCTGAACCGCTGGCGCTGCCGGCGCAGTTGAAGCCGCTGCCGGAACTCGATGAGGCCCCCGTTGCGCCGGAGCCGGCCGACGAAAAGGTGCGCGTTTCCCGTGCCAATGCAGAAGCGCGTATCGCGCCTACCCGTGAGGGCTACGTCAACGCGATTCAGGTGTGGCCGTTCACCGATGGCGCGCTTTATCAGGTCTATGCGTCGCCGGGGCGCGTGACGGTGGTTTCGCTTCAACCGGGCGAGGAACTGGTGACGGTCGCCGCCGGCGATACCGTGCGCTGGATCGTGGGCGACACGTCCAGCGGCGGCGGGGCCGATCTGCGCGTCAATGTGCTGGTCAAGCCCATCCGTTCCGGCCTGAAAACCAATCTCGTCATCACCACCAGTCGGCGCACCTACCTGCTGGAGCTGACCTCGACCGAGAAGGCATGGATGGCGTCGGTATCCTGGGACTACCCGAAAGACCGGATGCTCGCGTTGCAGCGCCAGGCGCAGGCTGCGCAGGCGACAACGCCTGTCGATACGGGCCTGTCGCTGGACAAGATCCGCTTCCGCTACGCGGTATCGGGCAGCAACCCGCCGTGGAAGCCGCTACGCGCCTTCGATGATGGAGAGAAGGTCTATATCCAGTTTCCGGCGGGCATCGCCCAGGGCGAGTTGCCGCCGCTGTTTGTCATCGGCGCGCAGGGCGACGGGCAATTGGTGAACTACCGTTTCCGCGCGCCGTACTACGTCGTGGATCGCCTGTTCGGCGCGGCCGAACTGCGGCTGGGCGGCGACGGCGGCGACGTGGTGCGGATCGAGCGCACCGATGGCGTTGCGCGGAGGAACTGACCATGAGCCAGGATGACACTCCCGACCTTGCCGCGCCGCAGGCGGCGGGCAAGATCGCTCCCGAGGCGGTCGCGCTTCGCGCCCAGCCGCGCCCGGTCACGCGCCTGAATCGGCGCACGCTGGCCATCCTCGCCGGCGTCCTGGCGGTGGCCGTGCTCGGCGCGGTGATGTGGTCGCTGCAACCTCAGCGGCGCGGTGCGGGCGAGCAGACCGAGCTTTACAACGTCGATCGTGTCTCGAAGTCTGAAGGACTGGATGCGCTGCCGACGGACTACTCCAAGCTGCCGCCGGCGTTGCCGCCTGCCGTTCCCGAACTGGGGCCGCCGCTGCCGGGCGATCTTGGCCCGGCCATCGTGAAGTCGCAGCAGCCGGCGACGGCCGCCTACGCGGCCCCCGGCCACGACCCGAACGATGCTCTGCGCAAAGAAGCCGAAGCGGCCGCGGCCTCGTCCGTGTTCTTCCGCTCGGGAGGGCAGAATGCGGCGCCGGTGGCGCAGACACAGGTGGCCGCTGCGCCGGGCTTCGCCGCCAATGCGGTGTTTGACCCGCTGGCGGCCGGGCCGGTCTCCACGGCGGCCCAGCCTGCTGACCCGACAGCGGTGCAAAACCGGCAAGACCATAAAGAGGCTTTCTTGAAAGGTGGCTCCACTGAAACCCGTAATTCCGGCAATCTGACCCTGCCAACTTCGCCGTATCAGGTCATGGCCGGAACGGTGGTCGCAGGTGCCTTGGTGACGGGGATTAAGTCGGACTTGCCCGGCGACGTGATCGCCACGGTGACGGAGCCGGTCTATGACACAGCCTCCGGGCGCTTCCTGCTGATTCCGCAGGGTTCGCGCATCCTGGGCAAATACAACAGCCAGGTCAGCTACGGGCAGAGCCGCGTTCAAGTCGTCTGGAACCGGATCATCCTGCCGGACACGTCTTCGCTCACGCTCGACAACCTGGCCGGCACCGACCCAGCCGGCTATGCCGGGCTGGAGGACGATGTGGACTACCACTGGGGCCGCATCTTTGCCGGTGCGGCACTCACCACGCTGCTGGGCGTCGGTGCCGAGCTGGCCGCGCCGGAGAACCGGCAGGATGGTGATCGCGTCATCATCGCTGGGCGCGACAGCGCGCAGGACAGCATCAATCAGGTCGGCCAGGAGATGACCCGGCGCAACCTCAACATCCAGCCGACCTTAACGCAACGGCCGGGCCTGCCGGTTCGCATCATCGTCAACCGGGATCTGGTGCTGCGGCGGTACCAGCCGCTGTTCTTCAACCGGGGGACTTCACGATGAGCACGACCAAGAAGCTGCGGCTCGGCCCGCTGCCGAAGACCGAGAGCACCAAGCTGACTTTCGTTTGCCCGACCAGCTTGAAAGCCGACCTCGACCGCTACGCCGCGCTACACGCGCAGGCGTATGGCGAGGCCGTTGATGCGGCGACGCTGATCCCGCATATGCTGGAAGCGTTCATGGCGGGGGATCGAGGATTCAGGAAGGGCACGGCGACCCGCAGCACACCACCGAAGCCGCCATGATTGCACCGCATGCTATTCAACGGCATCCATCGAACGCGCAGCCCAGGCTGCGCGTTCTTCATTCTGGATGCCGCCGAGCCTGTTGGGCTATGATGATGCGACAGGCCCGCCGTTCCTCGGCAATCCAGCACTACACAGTGCGATGCGGCTTTCTCTCCCAACGCTCCTATGTCGCTCCTAGCCGACAACGCCGCTCTTCTTCTAAGCGGCCCCGAAAGGAGCTAACCTACTGTCCCATATACGGTTTCAAGTCCTTCTTGATTTGCGCGAAAGACTTGACACCGGCACTTTTTTGTGCCTGCTCGAAATGAAGAGTTTCAGCTGCATGGGTTCGCGGCCTCACTGCCCAGTGGGCTGATGGACAATTGCGCGCATTGGCCTTTATCCACATTGCAAAAGCGCCAGGTGCGGGGCGGCGTTGGTGGTTGCGCAAGCGCTTGCAACAGTTGCTGTTCCATCAGGCGACAGGCATCCGGGCCAGAAAACATGAAGGTGACGGGCTCGCCTGGCAACCCCTCCTGCGGCATGGCAGCGAGGGCTT
>NZ_BLJG01000122.1 GCF_009932375.1 Pseudomonas juntendi | reverse complement strand
CGCGGCCGCCTTGTTTGTACGGCGCGATATTGAGGCATGCACCAAGGCGTTCGCGCGCAAATCCCACAGGAATAATTGGCCCGAAACAAACGTAGGAGCGAGCGCAGCTCGCGATTGCGCCGCGCGGGCGGCGCTCGCTCTAACAGGCGCTGCCATACCTTGTGGCAAACACCTGTCAGCCCTAAGGCGATCCCTGTGGGAGCTGGCTTGCCGGCGATGAGTGGCCGCACGCGAAGCCGGCCACCTTCACCGATTGCGCGTAACCCGCCATACGGTATTGGCCAGGTCATCCGCAATGATCAAAGCACCGCGTGGGTCCACCGTCACCCCCACCGGGCGACCGCGGGTCTTGCCGTCCTCACCCCGGAAACCCGTCGCGAAGTCAATCGGTTCCCCAGCCGGTTTGCCATTGCTGAACGGCACGAAGATGACCTTGTAGCCCACCGGGTTCGGCCGGTTCCAACTGCCGTGCTCACCCACGAATACCCCGTCGGCAAAACCCTCCCCCATGGCCGGGATGGAGAAGTCCACCCCCAGTGCCGCCACGTGCGAGCCCAGGCTGTAGTCGGGTTTGATCGCCGCGGCGACCTTGTCCGGGGCTTGCGGCCTTACCCGCTCATCGACGTTCTGCCCCCAGTAGCTGTAGGGCCAGCCGTAGAAGCCGCCGTCACGCACCGAGGTGAGGTAGTCAGGCACCAGATCAGGCCCCAACTCATCGCGCTCGTTGACCACTGTCCACAACTGCCCGGTCTTCGGCTCAATGGTCAGTGCGGTGGGGTTGCGCAGGCCTGTGGCGTAAGGCCGGTGCGCGCCGGTTTCGGCATCCACCTGCCAGACCATGGCGCGGTCGATCTCCACCTCCAGGCCGCGCTCGGTGATATTGCTGTTCGAGCCGATGCCCACATACAGGTAGCGCCCATCGGGGCTGATCGTCAGCGCCTTGGTCCAGTGGTGGTTGATCTGCGATGGCAGGTCGGTGACCTTGGTCGGCGGGCCGTCGGCCTTGGTCTGGCCTTCGGTGTAGTTGAAGCGCACCAGGGCGTCCTGGTTAGCCACGTACAACTTGCCGTCGGCAAAAGCCAGGCCATACGGCGCGTTGAGGTTTTCTGCGAATACCGTCTGCACCTCGTACTTGCCGTCGCCGTCGGCATCGCGCAGCAAGGTCAGGCGGTTGCCGCCTTTGACTTGGGTGTTGCCCTTGGCCTTGATCTGGCTGGCAATCACATCCTTGGGCTTGAGCTTGGCCGCGCTGCCGCCCCTGCCTTCGGCCACCAGGATGTCGCCATTGGGCAATACCAGGCTCTGGCGCGGGATCTTCAGGTCGGTGGCAATGGCCGTGACACTGTAGCCTTCGGGAACGGTCGGTTTCTGCTCACCCCAGGCCACCGGCTGAGCGATCTTCATGCTCGGCAACAAGCCACGTTGTGGCTCGGGCAAGCGCGGGTCCGGGCCATGGGCCTGGGTAGGCTCGCCATCGCCACCACAGGCACTCAACAGCAGCGCCACACTCAATACACTCAACGCGTGCAAGGGCTTCATGCTTCACCTCCAGAACGCAGGTTGCTCAGGCCGGTCCAGGCTGCGGCCAACGCCAGTACGCTCACCACCACCGACAGCACCAGCCCTGCCGGCATCACCGCCCAGGCGTCCTTGGCATGCTCGAAGGCATTGATCAGGCCAAGCACCCAGGTCACCAGCAGCAGAACGAAATACAGCGTTGGGCGCCCGCCTTTGCGCTCGGCGCGGATCAGGTTGGCCAAGGCAAACAGCAGCGCCAGCCCGCAGAACAGCAAAGCCCCGGCGATCAGCCAGGCGGCGAAGTTGCTCCACTGGATCTGGTAGCTGTTGTAGTAGGCGATATCGCTCAGCAGCGCGCCCAGGAACAACGGCACACTGCCGGCCAACAGCAGGGCGTGCAGCGGGCTGGGGGTGCGCCGGTATAGGGTGTGGTCGGATGTGGTCACGGTGCCTCCTTTTCATTCGGTGACCCAGGCTGACGGGGGGCCATCAGCCGTGCGCAGGGTGCGCCTAGCAAAGGAGCCCTGCGCAGCGCCGATAGTTCACCGCTTCGCTGCAATGAAACATCTTGTAAGAACCGATCCCCCCAGCGTGCACACCATTGGGCTCAAGCAACCAGCAGCGCCTCAGCAGATGCCCTGACAGGCAAAACCCCAGGCATTCATTGATTGAAGTTATTGAAGGCAACCGCTGTAGGAAGTTACTGACAACCCAACTTAGAACTGAACTTTCGTACAACCCAACAACGAAGAATGCCCTGCAAAAATCTCAAATTATTTCCCCACTTGCGTTGCTCTGACCGGCGCGCTAACACTGGAGCCATCACGCACTGGAGGAAGCCCCATGTCTCATCTTGCCCAGTTCCGCGCCCTCGAATGGCTACTCGCCAACAAGAAAGACGAACTTCAGTTCATAAAGGTTGACCCCCAGCTTCGCCGCGAGCTGGAATTCGAAAGCAAACTGCACGACCTGCTGGCCGAATATCAATTCGGCTTAAGGCAGGTGCTGAGCATCATGGCACCTGAGCAGCGCCACACGTTCGACCTCTTCACCCGGCAACCCCACGCACTGGTTTCACCGACCGGTTTCCGGGCGCGGCTCAGCAAGTTTTATCAAAACCCCTATACCGGTGAAGTTGTCGAAGCCAAGAGCACCTTGCACAAGACCTTGCGCCAGTGGATCAGACAGTACAGCCGCGCCGAAGTGGAAAGCTGGGTGATACCAGGTGCCCTGCTACCACGCAGCCTGCGCGAATAACCAGCGCCGGCTCAGCGCTCCCCCTGACGCCTCGCCAGCACTCGCAAGCGTTCGGTAACCGAACATTAGCCCGCCTCTTGAATTGACGCTGCCGCCCGCACTGCTCACCATGCACCGGCCTTGCGTGCACCCTTGCCTGGGAAATGGTCACGCACCCGCAGCACCGCAGTTGAATACAATTTCAAGAAACGAGCCGTCATGAACAACTCCAAGACTCACCCCGCCGCGCCCCGGATGCCCCAGGGTTCGATCGGCGACAAGCTTCGCGCCGCCTTCGGCGTTGGCAAGACCCGCTGGGGCATGCTGGCCCTGGTGTTCTTCGCCACCACCCTCAACTACATCGACCGCGCCGCCCTTGGCATCATGCAGCCTGTCTTGGCCAAGGAAATGAGCTGGACGGCGATGGACTACGCCAACATCAACTTCTGGTTCCAGGTCGGTTACGCCATCGGCTTTCTGTTGCAAGGCCGGCTGATCGACAAGGTCGGCGTCAAACGGGCCTTTTTCTTCGCCGTGCTGCTCTGGAGCCTGGCCACCGGCGCCCATGGCCTGGCCACCTCGGCTGCCGGTTTCATGGTTTGCCGCTTTATCCTTGGCCTGACCGAAGCCGCCAACTACCCGGCTTGCGTGAAAACCGTGCGCCTGTGGTTTCCGGCCGGTGAGCGGGCCATCGCCACCGGTTTGTTCAATGCCGGTACCAATGTCGGCGCCATGGTAACCCCAGCGCTGCTGCCGCTGATTCTGGCCGTGTGGGGCTGGCAGGCCGCATTCATCGCCATGGGCTGCCTGGGCCTGGTGTGGGTAGTGCTGTGGCTGCTCAAGTACTACAACCCTGAAGACCACCCGACAGTGCGGCAGAGCGAGGTGCAGTACATCCAGCAAGCTGTCGAGCCCGAGCCGACCCGGGTGCCGTTCAGCCGCATTCTGCGCCTGCGCGGGACCTGGGCGTTCGCGGTGGCCTATGCGATCACCGCACCGGTGTTCTGGTTCTACCTGTACTGGTTGCCGCCCTTCCTCAACCAACAGTACAGCCTGGGCATCAATGTGACCCAGATGGGGATCCCACTGATCATCATCTGGCTGACGGCCGATTTTGGCAGCATCGGCGGTGGCATTCTGTCGTCATGGTTGATCGGCCGCGGCGTGCGCGCCACGACGGCGCGGTTGCTGTCCATGCTGGTCTTCGCCTGCACCATGGTCAGCGTGGTGTTGGCGGCCAACGCCAGCGGCCTCTGGGTCGCGGTGGCGGCCATTTCGCTGGCGGTGGGGGCGCACCAGGCCTGGACGGCGAACATCTGGAGCCTGGTGATGGACTACACGCCCAAGCACCTGGTGAGTACCGTGTTCGGCTTCGGCAGCATGTGCGCAGCCATTGGCGGGATGTTCATGACGCAGATCGTCGGCAGCGTGCTGACGGCTACCCACAATAACTATGCCGTGCTGTTCACCATGATCCCGGCCATGTACTTCCTGGCGCTGCTATGGATGTACTTCATGGCGCCGCGCCAGGTCGAAAGCGCCTGAGGCGCTGCTCAGTTACCTCTACGGGGCCCTTGCGGGCCCTTTTTTTGCGCCACCGGTCAACGAAGGCGCCGCGCCGCACTGGCCACTGTCAGACCTTGGCCAATACCGCCCTGGCGTGGGCCAGCGCCATGCGCGCACGCTGTTCGCCGCTGATCCCTTGTTCCAGCAACTGCCGGGTAGGGATTTCCAGGCTCAGCGGGAGGGTGGCCGGTAGCGCGCGCAGCAGCCCGACCAGATCGGCATCGCCATCACCCGGGAAGCGCCGTTCGTTACGCGCCTGGCGCAGGATTTCGTCCATGTCGGCCGGCACTGGCCCCGCCACGTCGCACAATTGGGCATAGCGCATGCGTTGCGGTGCCAACTGCGCCAGGTCGCTCAGCGCAGAGCCGGAGCGGTTGAAATGGAACGCGTCCACCAGCACGCAACCATTGGCCTGATCGGCGTTCGCTACCACGCGCATGGCCTGGCGCAAATCGCGTACGTCGGTCCAGGGCATGAACTCCAGGTGCGGGTGGATGCCATGGCCCGCCGCCAGTTCGCACAACGCGGCAAAGCGCTCGGTGAGCCGTGCTTCGTCCGGGTCGTTGCCTGCCACCAGCAGTTCGGTGCCCCCCAGCTCGGCACCCACCGCCAGGATGGCTTCGAAATCCGCCACGCAGGTGTCCGGCTTAAGGCGCAGGATCTCCAGGTCCAGCACCTTGATGCCGGTATCGCGCAGGCGTGCCTGGGTTTGCCTGCGCAGATCGGCATTGGCCACCAGCGGGTAGTGCTGTTCCTGCTCGGTGGCCGGCACCAGGCGCAGGCCGACATGGCTGTAGCCAGCGCGGGCAGCAGCCTCGACCATGTCTGGCGGGGACAGTTCGAGTACCGTCAGGGCCGCGAGGGAAAAAATTCGATCAGTCATTCGTCGTCACCAGAAAGAGGGTATCAGGCAATGTGCTCGGGAGCACAGGCGCGGCCGCTGGCGGCAGCCTGGCGGATCGCTTCGATCAGTGCCAGGGTGCGGCCAGCGTCGGCGGCATCGACCAAAGGCGGCTGTTCACCGCGGGCGACCCGCACGAAGTGCTGCAACTGCAGGGTCAATGCTTCACCGGCGGGTATGCTGTGCTGGTGCTGCAACAACGGTGTGTGCCACCCCGAACCCGGCTCGGCGTAGTGCCAGTGCTTGAGCTGAGGAATGCTCAGCGAGCCCTGGGTGCCGGCCAGCAGATAACAAGGCTGGCCATCCTGGCGCGGGTAGACCGGGCTTTCACCCGAGTCGAGCTCCCAGCTCCAGGGCGCCGCTACGGCGTCCGAGCCGGTCAGGCTACCCAAGGCGCCATTGGCGAACTGCAACAGCACGGCGGCACTGTCTTCGTTGGCGAACCCCCGCACGTCGTTGCGGGTGAAGGCCTGCACCTGTACCACCTCGCCGCACAAGTAGCGCAGCAGGTCGAGGTCATGGATCAGGTTGGTCAGCAAAAAACCCGCCCCCGGCTCGCGGCGCCAGGCGGTGTCGAAGTAGCTGTCGGGCTTTTGCAACTGCCACAGTGCGGTGACATTGATCAGCCGGCCCAGCTTGCCTTCGCTGATCACCTGGTGCGCCTTGGCGATCAATGGATTGTGCCGACGATGGTGGCCGACCAATACCGGTACCTTGCACCGCCGTGACGCCTCGACCAGCGCCCGCACCTCCTGCAGTTGCACGCCCACCGGTTTCTCCACCAGTACCGGCACGCCGGCTTCGACGCAATCCAGCGCAGTGGCCACGTGCTGGTTGTTCGGGTTGGCGATGATCACCGCCTCGGGCTGCACCCGTTGCAGCATCTGCCGATGGTCGGCAAAGTACGGCACGCCACAGTCGACGGCGAAGGCTTCGGCCTGCGGGCCGGGGTCGGCCACCGCGCACAACCGGGCCTGGGGTACATTGCGCAAGTGCTGGTAATGCTGGCGGCCCATGATGCCAGCGCCGACCAGGGCGATACGAAGGGGTGCGTTCAACAGCCTGTCCTCTTGTCATTGTTGTAGTGCGAATATGAAACTGCGTTCCAAAATTCACACTGGACAATTTAGAACCAGGTTCAACTTTTCAGAAGAGCCTGCTGAACAGACTGTGCGGTAATCGACCGGAATATCCCTCACGCAAACAGTTCGCTGGCGTGGCTGGCGGCAGACAGTTCCTCGGTGGCCGCTAGCAATAGAGGGGCCAGCTCGGCCAAACGGCTTTGCGCCAGGCGTGCACTGGGCCCGGCAATGCTCAGCACGCCAATCACCTCGCCGCTTTGCGGGCGCCGTACCACCGCAGCCAGCGCCGAGGTGCCCACCGCCGAGGTTTGCTCGACCCAGGCATAACCCCGCTCGCGGGCGCGGCGCAGGTAGGCGAGCAACTCGTCGGTGGTGCGCGGCGCATTCGGGCCGAACTGGCCCGGGTCGGCGATGCCTTGGCGCAGCACCATCTGCAGCGCCTGCTCATCGTCCAGGCTGGCCAGCCAGGCGTGCCCGGAAGCGGTGTAGAACAGCGGCGCGTCGCGCCCCATGTCCGGGTCGTAACGCAACCCGGAGCGCGCGCCCTGGGACTTGGCGATCCAGGTCTGCCGCCCCCCATCGATGACACCAAGGCGCACCAGCTCACCGCTGTCCTGGGCCAGGCGGTCGAGAATCGGCTGAATGACATCGGCACCACTGCTGGCCAGGTAACGGAAGCCTTGGGCGACCAGCTTGGCCGACAGCTGATAGCGGCTGTTGTCACGGTTCTGCCGTACGTAGCCCAGCCGCATCAGCTCGGCCAGCATGCGGTGCGCGGCGCTTTTAGGGATATCCAGGCGCTCGGCCAGGGTTTGCAATGCCAGGCCCTGGGGCTCACCGGCAAGGCTCTCAACAAGATTGAAGGCGCGTTCGATCTGACTACCAGCCATGACACAGGTCCTTGCTACGTTTTGCGAATTCTAGAAGATGATTCCACATTCCCGGTAGCGTACACATGCAATGCCCTGCCAAGTGTTCGATTATCGCCCGCTCGTTGCGCGGGCGGCCAGCCGTGACCTTGCGGATTCAGGCGGGCCAAATGAGAATATGGAACCACGTTCCAATAACAATACAGGATTAGTGCGATGCCCCCTGCCCCCTTCGAAACCGAATGCGATGTACTGGTGATAGGTTCAGGCGCCGCCGGGCTGGCCGCCGCTGTAACAGCTGCCTGGCATGGGCAAAAGGTGATTCTGGTAGAAAAGGAGCCAGTGCTGGGCGGCGCCACGGCCTGGTCCGGTGGCTGGGCCTGGGTCCCGCGCAACCCGTTGGCGCGCCGCGCCGGCATCGATGAAGACATCGAGCAGCCACGGACCTACCTGCGCAATGAGCTGGGTGCCCATTACGATGCCGAACGGGTGGACGCTTTCCTTGAAGCCTGCCCGCACATGGTGGCGTTTTTCGAGAAGCATACGGCGCTGCAGTTTGCCGACGGCAATGCGATACCGGACATGCACGGCCACACCCCTGGCGCCGCCGAAGGTGGGCATCAGGTGATTGCCGCACCGTACGATGCCCGCGAGGTGGGTGCACTGCTGCCACGCCTGCGCCAGACCCTGCGCGAAACCTCGTTCATGGGCATGCCGATCATGGCCGGCGCCGACCTTGCCGCGTTCCTCAACATGACCCGTTCGCCCAAGGCCTTGCTGCACGTGTGCAAGCGCTTCGGCCGGCACCTGTACCACCTGGCCCGCCATGGCCGGGCCATGCACCTGGTCAACGGCGTGGCACTGGTGGCGCGGCTGGCCAAGTCGGCGCAGGACCTGGGCGTGCAGCTGCAGGTGTCGGCGCCGGCTAAGCATTTGCTGGTCGAAGCGGGCCAGGTGTGCGGCGCGCTGGTGACGACCCCGCAAGGCGAGCAGCGTATCCGCGCCAAGGCAGTGGTACTGGCAGCGGGCGGCTTCCCTCACGACGCTGCCCGGCGCCGGCAGCTGTTCCCCCGCGACGCCAGCGGCCACGACACCCTGGCCCTGCCGCCAAAGGGCTGCTCTGGCGATGGCCTGCGCCTGGGCGAGGCAGCAGGTGGCGTTGTGGCCACCGACCTGCAGTCACCGGTGGCCTGGGCGCCGGTTTCGCAGGTGCCGCATGGCGATGGCACTGTCGGCCATTTCCCGCACATCATCGAACGGGGCAAACCGGGCATCATCGGGGTGCTGGCCAACGGCAAGCGTTTCGTCAATGAAGCGCACGGTTACTATGACTATGTGGCAGCCATGGTCGCGGCAGTGCCAGCGGACCAGGAGGTGTGTTCGTGGCTGGTGTGTGACCACCGTTTCCTGCGCCGTTATGGCCTGGGCCATGCCCGCCCGGCGCCACTGCCGGTTTGGCCGCATGTGCGCAGTGGCTACCTGAAACGTGGCGCCACACTCGAAGCGTTGGCGGTTGCCTGTGGCATCGATGCGGCCGGGTTGCGCGCCACCGTCGAGGCCTTCAACAGCCCTGCACGCCACGGCCAGGACCCGGCCTTCGGCCGCGGCTCCACCGCATTCAACCGCAAGCAGGGCGACCCGCAACACCCAGGCCCCAACCCGTGTGTGGCGCCGATCGAAGAGGGCCCGTTCTACGCGGTGAAGGTGAAGCCGGGATGCTTTGGCACCTTTGCCGGGTTGCGCACCGATGGCCAGGCACGGGTACTGGATGCCAGCGGCCAGCCGATCACCGGGCTGTACGCGGCAGGTACCGACATGGCCAGTGTGTTCGGTGGCTGGTACCCGTCTGGCGGCATCAACCTGGGGCCCGCGTTGACCTTCGGCTACGTGGCCGGGCGGCATATTGCCGGGGTGCAGGCGTATGAGTGAGCGGCCGGCGGCAGGTCGTGCTTGCCGCCGGCCCGGATTCAGCCGCGCAGCTGGTACCAGGTGGTCTTGAGCTGCGTGTACTTGTCGAACGCATGCAGCGACAGGTCGCGGCCAAACCCCGACTGTTTGCCGCCACCGAATGGCACCGTGACATCCAGTGCATCGACAGTGTTCACCGACACGGTACCGACTTTCAGCGCCCGTGCCACGCGGTGCACCTGGTTGAAGTCGTCGCTCCACACCGAAGCCGCCAGGCCATAGATGCTGTCATTGGCCAGGCGCACCGCCTCCTCTTCACTGTCGAAGGCACTCACTGCCAGTACCGGCCCGAACACTTCTTCCTGCGCCAGGCTCATGCTGGCATCGACCTGGGCGAAGATGGTCGGCTCGATGTAGTTGTCCGAACCGCCAATATGCAACCGCCGACCGCCACACACCAGCCGCGCGCCCTCTTGCCGCGCGCGGTCGATGGCGGCCTGGATACGCGCTGCCTGGCCGGCATCGACAATCGCCCCGGCGCGGCTGGCCGGGTCCAGCGGGTTGCCAGGCTGCCATTGCCGGGCCTTGGCCTGCAGGCGCTCGATGAACTCATCGTGGATGGAACGCTGCACATACAGCCGCGAGTTGGCGGAGCAGACCTCACCCTGATTGAAGAAAATACCAAAGGCCGCCTTTTCCGCAGCCAGGTCCAGGTCCTGGCAGTGCTCGAACACCAGGTTCGGGCTCTTGCCCCCGCACTCCAGCCATACCTGCTTGAGGTTGGACTGCGCCGCGTATTGCATGAAGTACTTGCCCACCTGGGTGGAGCCTGTGAACACCAGGCAATCCACGTCTGGGTGCAGGCCCAGGGCCTGCCCGGCCTGCTCGCCCAGGCCCGGCACCACGTTCAGCACGCCTTCGGGCAAACCGGCTTGCAGGGCCAGTTCGGCCAGGCGCAAGGCCGAGAACGGCGACTGTTCGGCCGGCTTGAGCACCACGCTGTTGCCCGCGGCCAAGGCCGGGGCCAGCTTCCAGGCGGCCATGTCCAGCGGGAAGTTCCACGGCACCACCGCCGCCACCACGCCCAGGGCCTCACGGGTGATGGTGGCCAATGCATTGGTGGCGGTCGGCGCCACTTGGTCGTAGCGCTTGTCCAGCGCCTCGGCGTACCAGGCAAATACCTGCGCCGACCCGGGCACATCGATGTTGTAGGCGTCCATGACCGGTTTGCCCATGTTCAGCGAGTCCAGCAATGCCAGCTCTTCGCGGTGGGCCATGATCAGTTCGGCCAGGCGCTGCAGCACTTGCTTGCGCTGCCCGGGCGCCATGCGCGCCCACGGGCCGTGCTCGAAGGCCTGCCGTGCGCTGGCCACGGCCAGGTCGACGTCGGCCTGTGCGCAGGCGGCGACCTGCGCCAGCACCTGATTGGTGGCGGGATTGATGGCGGCAAAGGTCGCGCCACTTTGGGCCTTCACGGCTTTGCCAGCGATCAGGGCGCTGGCCGGCAGGTACAGGTCCGCAGCGCGTTGCTGCCAGAATTCGAGGGTGTACATTTGTACTCCTTTCAAGCGGTTGTGCTGACGGACTGTCAGAGCTTGCCAACCAGGCGCGCCGTGCGGTCAACGGCGATGCGGGTTTTCTCCACCAGCTCATCCAGCTCGCTGTGGTTGACGATCAAGGCCGGCGCCATGATCATCCGCCCCAGGGTGGAGCGAATGATCACCCCCTCCTCGAAGCCGAAGGTCCGGCACTGCCAGGCCAGGTCGTTTTCATTGGCAAAGCGCTTGCGGGTAGGCTTGTGCTCTGCCAGTTGCAGCGCCGCCACCAGGCCTGCGCCCTGCACCTGGCCAATCAGCGGGTGGTCGGCAAACACCTCACGCAGGATGCGCTGCAGGTAGGGGCCGGTGTCGTCCTTCACCTGGCGCACGATGCCTTCGTCACGCAGGGCTTTCAGGTTGGCGATGGCCACCGCCGCTGCCACCGGGTGGCCGGAATAGGTCAGGCCGTGGGCGAACACCCCGCCCCGCTCCACCAGGGCTTCGGCTATGCGCTTGCTCAGC
Organism: Pseudomonas juntendi; assembly: GCF_009932375.1. Lineage (GTDB taxonomy): Bacteria > Pseudomonadota > Gammaproteobacteria > Pseudomonadales > Pseudomonadaceae > Aquipseudomonas > Aquipseudomonas juntendi. The sequence goes on along the minus strand of NZ_BLJG01000122.1, from coordinate 8,328 downwards.
ACCAGCCCGCCCATGGGCACGTAGCCGCTGGTCAGGCCCTTGGCTATGGACAGGGTATCGGGCTGGAAGCCGAAGTATTCGTGGGCAAACCATTCGCCGGTACGACCAAAGCCACCAATCACCTCGTCGGCACACAGCAGCACATCGTACTGGCGGCAGATGCGCTGGATTTCCGGCCAGTAGCTTTCCGGCGGGAAGATCATGCCGCCTGCGCCCTGGAACGGCTCGGCAATGAAGCCGGCAACGTTTTCGGCGCCCAGCTCCAGGATTTTTTCTTCCAGCTGCAAAGCACAGCGGCGGCCGAACTCGGCCGGGCTCAGCTCACCGCCTTCGGCGTACCAATAGGGCTCGTCGATGTGCGCCACATCCGGGATCAGCCCGCCCATTTCGTGCATGAACTTCATGCCACCCAGCGCCGTGGCCGCCAGGGTCGAGCCGTGGTAGCCATTCCAGCGGCCGATCATGATCGTCTTGCTTGGCTGGCCGACCACCTGCCAATAGCGGCGCACGGTGCGGATCAGCACCTCGTTGGCCTCGGAGCCGGAGTTGGTGTAGATCGCGTGGCTGTAGTGCCCGGGCAGCAGACTGAACAGCAGCTCCGAAAGCTCGATCACCGCCGGGTGGGTGGTGTGGAAGAACATGTTGTAGTACGCCAGCTGGTCCATCTGCCTGGCGGCAGCGGCGGTCAGGTCGCGGCGGCCGTAACCGAGCTGGGTGCACCACAGCCCGGACATGCCATCCAGGTAACGCTTGCCCTCGCTGTCCCACAGGTGCAGGCGCTCGCCACCTACGATCACCCGCGGGCCTTCGGCGTTCAGCGCCTTCTGGTCGAGGAAGGCATGGATGTGGTGCGCGGCGTCGGCTGCCTGGTAGTCACGGGTCTGGCGTTGCGGGGCGAAAGGCGCATTCATTGTTGGTTTTCCTTTGCGGTGGGGTGCACGGCAGCGGCGCTCAGCGCCGCTTGCCCATATAGCTTTCCAGCGGGTCCTTGCCCAGCACGCCCTGGGCATTGGCCAGCGCGTCGATGAACAGGGAAAACAGCTCGGACTGGGTGCCGATATCGAGCTTGGCGTAGACGTTCTTGCGGTGCGACTTGATGGTGTCTTCCGACACGCCCAGGCGCTCGGCCAGCGACTTGGTCGAATGGCCGCGCAAGATCAGCTGGGCAATGCGGCATTCGCGCTCGGTCAGCAACGAGCTGCCGAAGTTGTTCAGCGCAGCGTGAATACGCTGCTCAAGGATGTTCTCGAAGCGCCCGGCACGGCTGTCGACGCCGGCGAAATGCTTGCCGAGTAGCGCCAGCACCCAGGGCGTGATGTGCCCGAACAGCGCCCGGGTTTGCGGGTCGAGCTTGTCGGTGAAGGCCAGCGACACGGCCAGGCTCTGGCCGGGGGCCAGCTGCAGGATGTAGTTGAGTTCGTCTGCCAGGTGCGAGTGGCGGTAGAACGACTGGTAGTACTCGCTGACCTCAAAATGGTCGGGTGCCACCTCGAACAGGCCGTAGCAGCCAGACCCCAGCTGCTCCACGCAAGCACCGTAGAACGGGTCGAGCAGGTAGAAACCCGACAGGTAGCGGCTGACGTTGCCCTCGGGCTGCCAGGGCGCCTTGTCGTCCTGCTCGAACAGCGCGCAGGGCATGCCGTGGTGCGGGTACAGGTACACCGTGGTGGCCTGGATCGGCCGGATCACGCCCAGTGCTGCAAACAGGTTGGCGGCAAAGCCAGGCCGGCCGATTGCCTCGGTGACCTTGGCCTGGTGCTCGAACCACTGTTCTGAAAGCAATTGGATAGTCACAGTCGGCCTGCCATATGGAGTAAGGCACCGCCGCCAGTGCGGTGCGTGGTTGGGCAGATACTCCCATGGCAGGGGAACCTGCGGAATCACCCTTTGGGGTGAGCCGGCTGGCCGCTGCCTGGGCTCACCCCAAAGGGTGATTCCGGGTGCTGGCGGGGTGTGGGAGCATCAACCCGCCCCAGCGCTGCGAGCCTTGCGCTCGACCTCCTTGCACGACACCCCCGGTAACGAGCCTGCTCGCCTGCCGCGGTGGCCTGCATCCCTTTCCAGGAGTTAGCAATGCATACAACAACAAGTACAGCTCACCCCACCACCCCGCCCGCCACCGCGCAACCTGCCGCCAGCAGCGGGCGTTTGCGCCAGTCCATGAGCATGACCTCCCTGGTGCTGTTCGGCCTGGCATACATGGTGCCGCTGGCGGTCTTCACCACCTATGGGCTGGTAACCCAGATGACCAAGGGGCACCTGCCCACTGCCTACCTGCTGACCCTCGCCGCCATGCTGCTCACCGCCTACAGCTACGGCCGCATGGTCCAGGCCCACCCCTACTCCGGCTCGGTCTACACCTATACCCGCAAGGCCTTTGGCAGCCACATCGGTTTCATCACCGGCTGGACCCTGCTGCTCGACTACATTTTCCTGCCACTGCTGAGCTACCTGCTGATCGGCATCTACATGTCGGAATACTTCCCGGCCATTCATGCCTGGGTGTGGGTGGCAGGGTCCATCGCCCTGGTCACCTTCCTCAACCTGATCGGCATCGAGTCGATCACCCGGGTCAATTGGATCCTGGTGGTGACGCAACTGGTGTTCATCGTGGTTTTCGTCGGCCTGGCCGTGCTCAGGCTGAGCGGCCAGGCCGAACCCGTTTCGCTGCTGGCGCCGTTCCACCACGACGGTTTCAGCGTGCCGTTGGTGATGACCGGCGCGGCCGTACTGTGCCTGTCATTCCTGGGCTTCGATGCGGTCTCGACCATGGCCGAGGAAACCAGCAACCCAACCTACCGTATTCCGCTGGCGATCCTTGCCGTGTCCCTGATCGGCGGCTTGCTGTTCCTGGTGGTGTCGTATTTCGCACAACTGGTCTTCCCCGACTGGGGCAGCTTTGCCGACCCGGACTCGGCCTCGGTGGACGTCATGCGCCGGGTAGGCGGCGAATTGCTGGTCAGCGCATTCACCGCCACTTACGTGGCCGGCTGCTTCGCCTCGGCCATGGTGTCGCAAGCCAGCGTGTCACGGGTGCTGTTCGCGATGGGCCGTGACGGCGTGCTGCCGCGGGCGTTTGGCCAGCTTGCAACGAAAAAGCGCGTACCGGCCACCGCCATCCTGATGGTCAGCCTGCTGTCGCTGATTGCCCTGGTCATTACCCTCGACACCGTGGCCAACATGATCAGTTTCGGCGCACTGTTCGCCTTTTCGGCGGTGAACCTGGCGGTGGTCAAGCACTACCTCATCGACCGCAAGCTGCGCGGTGCCGGTAATGTGGTGCTGTACGGCGCCATACCGGGGCTGGGTTTTCTCAGCACGCTGTGGCTGTGGAGTAGCCTGACCAGCCTGTCGTTCAACATTGGCCTGTGCTGGATGGGCATGGGCCTGCTGGTACTGCTGGGGCTTACCCGGGCGTTTCGGGCCACGTTACCGGCCAGGCCAGGCGAAACTCATTGATGAAATCCACGTGCGAGGCTTCAATAGGCACACCCGAACCGGGAACCCAGTTCATCAAAGATGCCACCCATGTACTCTTCCGAACGCCTCAAAGGCATTGACGTTTTCGTCGCCGTCGCTGACTTGGGCAGTTTCACGGCAGCTGCCGAGCGGCTCAACCTGACCAGCTCGGCCATCAGCAAGAGCGTGGCCCGGCTGGAGGCCCGCCTGGGCGCCCGGCTGTTCAACCGCACCACGCGCAGCCTGTCGCTGAGTGAAGCGGGCGTGGTGTTCTATCGCACCTGCACCTCGGTCCTGGCCGACCTGGAAGAAGTCGAGCACACCCTGGCGGCCAGCGATGACCAACCCCATGGCAAAGTGCGGATTGAACTGCCCGCCTCTTACGGTCGCCTGCATGTGCTGCCGCTGATCCTCGACTTCATCCGCCTGCACCCGTTGCTGCAGCCGCATGTGTCGTTCTCCGACCGTTTCGTCGACCCGGTGCACGAGGGCATCGATATCGTGGTGCGCATCGGTGGCCCGGATGCCTGGCCGGCGGCGCTGGGCCACCAATACTTCGGTGCCCAGCGCCTGATGTTCTGTGCCGCGCCTGGCTACCTGGAAAAGCATGGCGTACCGCAACACGAGCGCGACCTGGAGCACCACCACTGCGTGGGTTATGGCCACACCGACGGCCTGGTCAGCCCGTGGTACTTCAAAGGCCGCCACCCCGGCGAAATGGAGCGGCGTACCGTGCAGCCGCGCATTGCCGTGGGCGATGGCGAAGGCGAAGTGGCAGCGGTGCTGGCCGGCCATGGCATCGGCCAGCTACCCACCTGGCTGACCCAGCAGTACCTCGACCAGGGGCGCCTGGTCGAAGTATTGCCGGCGCTGGCCACCGACGGCTTGCCAATGAACTTGGTGTGGCTGAAAAGCCGCGAAGGGCTACCCAAGGTTCGCGCCTTGCTCGACTACCTGCTACCGCGCCTGGCGCCTCACGGCAGCCGGGCCTGCGCACCGGGCTGAGGCGCCAGCCGGCCCACCACGGGCACCAACGCCAGCGCCAGCAAGGCGATGCCAGCCGCCACGTAGCCCACGTAGCCGACCCCCAGGTGGGAGATGGTCATGCCACCCAGCACGGCACCCAGGCCGATACCGGCGTTGGCCGCCGACACATTGGTGGTACCCGCCAGGGCTTGGGCATGGGTGACCGAACTCATCACCCGCACCTGGCTCACCGGGTACAGTGCCGTGTTGGCAATGCCCCACAGCGCCAGCGCCAGGCAGAACAGCACGGCCCCCTGGGCCAGCGGCACCAGCGCCGCCATGCCAATGGCCAACAGCACCAGGAACAGCGCGCTGGCCCTGAGCGGTGAGCGGTCCACGGCCCGACCGCCGATCCAGTTGCCAAGCAAGCCGACCGCGCCAAAGCCCATCAACCACCAGCCGGTATGCGCCGGGGCCACGCCCGCTACCCGCTGCAGCAGGTCGGCCAGGTAGGTGTAGCCCGTGAACATGGCCGTGAACACCACCACCGACAGCAGCACATTGGCCAGGAAAAAACGCTCTTTGAAAATGCGCGCCTGCTGCATGAAGTCGACTTTCGCCGTGCGCGCCACGTGCGGCATCCATACCCACATCGCCAGCGCCATCAGCAGCGACAACGCAGCCAGGATCCAGAATGCACCGCGCCACCCCACCGCCGTTGCTGCCACGGTCCCCAACGGGATACCCAGCAACATCGCCGCCGAGATACCCAGGTAGACCTTGGCAATGGCCTGCCCGGCCCTGTCGCGCCCAGCCAGGTGGCCGGCGGTTTCACTGGCGGTGCCCCAGAACACCGGCAGCGCCAGTGCCGGAATCACCCTGGCGACGGCCAGCACCCAGAAACTGCCGGAGGCAGCAGCCAGCGCATTGGCTGCGGCGAAGACCAGCAAAATGCCGATGAACAGGCGCTTGCGGTCCAGGTGCGCCAACGCCGCCGTCAATAGCGGGCCGGCCAGCATCACGGTGAATGCGAACAGGGTGACCAACTGCCCCGCCAGCGATATGGAAATACCCAGGTCCTGGCTAAGCGCGGGCAGCAAGCCAACGATCAGAAATTCAGTGGTCACGATCAAAAAGGCTGAAAACGCCAGGATGGCAATGCTGATTGCAGCGTGCCGGCTTGGGGTGGCGACCCCGGGGCTTGGTTCGAAAGCGGACATCAAGACAGGCTCCAGAAATAAGGTCACCAGTCTATTGGTAAACTTAATTCGTATTTCTGGTGTTATTTCACTAATCGGATGACTCGATTTCATCAATCGAGCGCTGATGTATACAACTTTCACGATTCCTGATTACATACGCGTTCGCCTACGACCTCGGTAATCGCCCAGGCGTATTGCGACGGGCTTAAGCCATGTCATTTACCGCTACCAAGAAAACCCTCCTCGTCAAGAACGCCCAACTGCTGGTCACCATGGACAGCGAACGCCGCGAAATCAAAAACGGCGGCCTGTACATCGAAGACAACCTGATCAAGCAAGTGGGCCCCAGCGATAGCCTGCCGCAGCACGCCGACGTGGTGCTGGACATGGCCGGCAAGGTGGTCATCCCGGGCCTGGTCAACACCCACCACCATATGTACCAGAGCCTGACCCGTGTGGTGCCGGCGGCTCAGGACGGTGAACTGTTCAACTGGCTGACCAACCTGTACCCGATCTGGGCTCGGCTGACCCCGGAAATGATCGCGGTGTCGACCCAGACCGCCATGGCCGAGCTGCTGCTGTCCGGCTGTACCACCTCCAGCGACCACCTGTACATCTACCCCAACGGCTGCAAGCTCGACGACAGCATTCATGCTGCCAGCGAGATCGGCATGCGCTTCCATGCCGCGCGCGGCAGCATGAGCGTAGGGCAAAGCCAGGGCGGCCTGCCGCCAGATGCGGTGGTCGAGAAGGAAGCCGACATTCTCAAGGAGTCGCAGCGCCTGATCGAGGACTACCACGATGCCAGTCACGGGTCGATGCGCCGCATCGTCGTGGCGCCCTGCTCGCCGTTCTCGGTCAGCCGCGACCTGATGCGCGAAGCTGCGGTGTTGGCGCGCCAGTATGGCGTTTCGCTGCACACCCACCTCGCCGAGAACGTCAACGACATCGCCTACAGCCGTGAAAAATTCGGCATGACGCCCGCCGAGTATGCCGAAGACCTCGGCTGGGTCGGCCACGACGTCTGGCACGCCCACTGCGTACAGCTCGACCAGCATGGCATCGAGCTGTTCGCCCGTACCGGTACCGGGGTTGCCCATTGCCCTTGCTCGAACATGCGCCTGGCCTCCGGCATTGCCCCGGTGCGCAAGATGCGTGACCACGGCGTTGCGGTCGGCCTGGGCGTAGACGGTTCGGCCTCCAACGACGGCGCCAGCATGATCGGCGAAGTGCGCCAGGCCCTGCTGCTGCAGCGGGTTGGCTTCGGCCCCGACGCCATGACCGCCCGTGAAGCGCTGGAAATCGCGACCCTGGGCGGCGCCAAAGTGCTCAACCGCAACGACATCGGCGCCCTGGCACCGGGCATGGTCGCCGACTTCGTCGCGTTCGACCTGGGCCATGTGGCTTACGCCGGCGGCCACCACGACCCGTTGGCCGCGCTGGTGTTCTGCACCCCGACCCAGGTTCACACCAGCGTCATCAATGGCCGCGTGGTGGTCAAGGACGGCCAGTTGGCCACGGTCGACCTGCCGCGGGTGCTGGAACGCCACAACCAGCTGGCCCTGCAATTGGTCAGCGGCGCCTGAACGCGACGGCAAGCCAGCCGTTTGCGCTGCACCCGCATGCTGTGGGCTCGCCGGCGATGGGCTGCAACGCAGCCCGTTGCCTCAGTTGCGCAACACCTGGTCGCCGGCATTGGCCGGCAAACGCAGGGCGTCCAGCAGGGCCACACCGGCAATCAGTGCAAGGCCAAGCAACGCCCAGTGGAAGTCGGCAACGGTCAACCCGCTCTCGCCGCCACGCAGTTGCATGGCCACGCGCAACAGCAGCGCCACCACCGCCACCCCCAAGGCCATGGCCAGCTGGAAGCACATGCTGAACAGCGTCGATGCCTCGGCCATCTGCTGCTGCGGCACATCGGCAAACCCCACCGCGTTGTAGGTGGTGAACTGCATCGACCGTGACAGCCCGCCCATGAACAGCACCAGCGCCATCCAGTACCACGCCATGCCCTGCTGCAGCCCCAGGCAGGCCAGGATGCAGGCCACGCCGACCAGGCCGTTGCCCAGCAACACGCGGCGAAAACCAAAGCGCCGCAACAACCCGCTGGTGAAGGGCTTCATCGCCAGGTTGCCGGCAAAGATCGCCAGCACCAAGAGGCCGGCGTCCAACGGTGGCAGGCCGAAGCCAACCTGCAACAGCAAAGGGATCAGAAACGGTAACGCGCTGATCGACAGGCGGAACAGGGTGCCGCCCACGATGCTGACCCTGAAGGTACGGATGGCCAGGGTGTGCAGGGGCAACAGGGGGGCCGGGTGGCGCCGACCGTGACGGATGGCCAATCCGGTCAGCACAGCCCCAAGCACTACCAGTGCCAGCCCTGCCCCCAGGCTGTTGCCGGCCAGTGACCCGAGCAGCTCCAGGCCCACCAGCCAGGCCGCACAGGCCGAGCCCAACCAGACGAAGCCCAGCGTGTCGAAGCGGCGCGGCGCCTGGCAGCGGGTGTCGGGTATCAACAGCCAGGCGGCGGCAAGGGCCAGCAAACCGAGGGGAATGTTCAGGTAGAAGATCCACGGCCACGACCCGTGCGTGACGATCAGGCCACCGAGCGGCGGGCCCAGTACCGGTGCCACCAGGCCCGGCCAGGTGATGACCGCGAGCTGCTTCACCAGGTCTTTTTTCTGGTTCTTCGCGGAGTCTG
>NZ_BLJG01000121.1 GCF_009932375.1 Pseudomonas juntendi | reverse complement strand
GAGGAAGGCATGGATGTGGCCGTGCGCATCGGCCCGTTGCCCGACTCCGGTTTGAAGGCCCTGCGGGTCGGTCAGGTCCGGCGCATGTTGTGCGCTGCGCCCGGTTACCTGGCGCGCCACGGTGTGCCCAGGCACCCCTCGGACCTGGCCGGGCATGCGGTGATCGGTACCACCAACCTGTCCCCCCGAGCCGGCTGGCGCTTTGGCGTGACCGATGAGCCGACTTTGGTGCGCATGAAACCGCGGCTGACGGTGACCAGCAATGATGGGGCTATCGCTGCGGCCTGCGGTGGCCTGGGGATTGCCCGTTTATTGTCATACCAGGTGGCTGATGAACTGGCGAGCGGGCAGTTGCAGGTGATTCTGGCCGAGTATGAGGAAGCACCCTGGCCGATTCACATACTGCACCGCGAGAGCAAGTACGGGTCGGCCAAGGTCAGAACCTTCATCGACATGCTGGCGCAGGCGCTGCGGGACCAGCAACTGGAGTGAGCACGTAGCGCCCACAATGCGTTACAACGCTTGGTACTGCATGCTGAACCCCAGGCTCATCGTGTCACCCTGTTGCAACAGCCTCAGCCCCGGCCGGCCGGGCAGGTGATGGGCGTTGACCGGGTGGCTGACCGGCTCGAAGCAGAAGAAGCCTTGCCCCGGCGGGCAGAACAGCAAGAAGTGCTCCGCCCCGCTGGCGCGACAGGCCAGCCGGTAGCCTGCCCCTGGCTGTTCGATCACACAGTGCCCCGGCCAGCCACTGAAGGCGTGGTCGACCAGCGTCTCGGGCAGGTGGCCCAGTGCTTCGAACCCCCACGGCTCGGGCACCGTGGCCTGATACGACGGCAAGCGCCCAGCCTCGGCCAGCCACACCTTGCGCGCGGGCGCAGACAGCTTGGTATCGGGGTAGCGCGGGAAATAAGGATGCAGGCCCAACCCATACCAGTTGGCCGAATCATCCCGGTGCGTCACATGCAGGTCCAGGGTCAGGCAGCCTTCATGCAGGTGTATATCCAGCGTGGCCTGGTAGGCGAAGGGTACGGCGCTGTCCAGCGTCAGCCGTGCGCGCCGGTCGCTGTGATGCTCAACGTGCCAGGCCTGCTGCCAAGCGCTGCCATGAATGGGATAGGCGTCGTGCTCGGTATTCGGCGCCAATGCCTGCCAGCCCTGCGGCCGGGCATAGCCCCCCTCGGCAACCCGATTGGACCAAGGCGCCAGTGGGTAGCAAGCCAGCCGCCTG